>CAYMVT010000040.1:0-8761 GCA_964394325.1 uncultured Candidatus Peribacteria bacterium
ACCCTGCAAAAACTACACAAGTTGTTATTATTATCAAAAGTAAGATTTTTTTCATCGTTAATTTAGTTTAGTTTATAAAATTTTTACGGTTCAAATGTTTCTGGATCTTTATCTTCTTGGATTTTTCATTCGTAGTAGACATTATATTTATCTTTTGCATAGTCACTATCTTCTTTAAAAATTTCAAATGTTTCTGGATCTGATCAAATTATTTTATCCCAACCATGATAAACAAACAAGTCATTCTCTCTATATATTTTTGTTCATGGAAGAAAATTTAATCTCACATATATATCATTCTTATTAACTTTATCTGGTTCAAGTACTCTTGATGGAATTCAATTATAATAGATATGATTTTCATCTCTTCATAATCATAGTCACAGATACTCAAACTCTCTTGGATCTGTCCATACTACTGAATATCCTTCTTGTATATTTTCTGAGTCTTCATTCCATGGTATTTTTATTGCTTCTCATTCATAATATACATGGTGTTTATCTTTAGCATAACAAGGATTTATAAAACATTCAAAAACTTCAAATGTTTCTGGATCTGATCATTCTATTATTTCTCAATTATAGTAAACATTATTTTTATCTTTAAAATAATTACTACTATCAATTCTTCAAAATGTATCTACATCAGAGGTTTTAATTGGATCCCCTCTATAGTATACATAGTATTCATCTATTCAATAAGCATTTCATATATATTCAAATCTATTTGGATCTGTCCATACTATAGATTCTCATTCTTTCACATCTTCTGGATCTTCATTCCATGGTATCTTAACAACCTCTTCATCATAATAAAGATGTCAATTTCTTTCATTATATCAATTATCGGGCATTGTATCTACTTCTTCTCCTTTTCTATAATAATTATTCTTATCTTTTGCATATCAATTTCATAAAACTTTAAATGTCTCAGAATCTGCTCAGTCTATCTTATTATCATGTAAATATACTTTATTTTTATCTTTCCAATAACAGTTTGTTCAATCTAGTCATAGCTTGAAACATCATAGAATTTCAAAAGATTTATTATCTATACTTATTACTTCATCTCATAAATAAATATTATTTTTATCTCTTGTATAACAAGGCCAAAATCAATGCCAACCCCAATTACATAATAAGAACTCAAAACTATCAGGATGGGATCATTCTAGCTTATCTCATCTAAAATAAACATTATTTGTATCTTTTGCATAATTGCTATTTATACCAAAAACTGAAAAAACACCTGGATCTGATCATTCTATTATTTCTCAATTATAGTAAACATTATTTTTATCTTTTGAATAACAATCTGACCTAGTAGGTAATTTTCTAGAACCAGGATCACATAATATTATTTCAAAAGTTTGTGGATCTGATCAAGATAGTTTTTTTAATATATAAGTTCAATGATCATTTCTAATAGGGAAATAAACATTATTTTTATCTTTTGCATATCTATCTGATAAATATTCAAAAGTTTCTGAATCTGCTCATTCCACTATATTCCAATTAAAATAAACACTATCTTTGCTTTTTGCATATATTGAGTTACTTTCATACCATCCCCAAAGAGCTTTTATAATTTCAAGTCAATTTGTAGATATTCATTGTGTTTTTTTTAATCTTCAATTATGAAAAACTTGATGTTTATCTTTTGCAAATCAACCTCCTAAACTTTTAAAACTCTCTACATCTACTCATTCCATTTTTTCTCATTCATAATAAACATTCAACAAATCTTTCTCATAATTTCAATCCAATTCTTCCCTCTCACCACCAACATCAATAACCAACTCTTCTTTTACTTCTTCTCAATCTTCTTTCACTCAGATAAAAGTATAAACATTCTCCTGTATATTAATATTCTCAAAATCAACTCTAATATTATATTCAAAACTTCACTCTTCTGGATCATAACTATTGAGAGTATAAGGATTACTTGTATTAGCATTATAATCTGTCCAAGTTACTTGTATTTCTTCGAACTCCTTATTTACTTTTCAAGTAATATAAAAACTATGTTCTCAAGTTTCTTCTTTGTTAAATTCAAAAACTTGTTCTTTTTCTTGTTCTGAGCTTGTCGAAGTGTCTTCTTCATCTTCCTCTTCGTCCTTATCTTGATCTTTTTCTTCCTCATCTTCCTCGTCTTCCTCGTCTTTAGCTTCTTCCTCTTCATCTTTTTCTGAACTATCATCCTCTAATTTATCTTCTGAAATCTTCTGTTCTCAATCCTCTGACAATCATTCACTATCTTCTTCTTGCTGCATACACCCTGCAAAAACTACACAAGTTGTTATTATTATCAAAAGTAAGATTTTTTTCATTGAGTTTAAATTTAGTTATTAAAGTTTCTATCTTATTACATAAGATCTTACTATTTTTCAGTTTGATATACTAAATGAAGACTTTGCATCACCTATAAATTTTCAGTTATGATATAAGTCTGATTGCACATAGAACTCTCATCAATTTATATTTTCTATATCTTTGATTTTGACCTCAACTCAAGTGTATATATTTTTAAATGTATTTAATGAATAATTTCTGTTGATTCTAATATCAAATGCTTTTGAATGTTTTCATTGATTTATATAGGAAAAATAATCCCTTATTACTTGTTCATCTTCTTCTTTGTCAGCAAATTGATTTTTATCATAATCTACAAGCACATAAGTACCTATATCTGCTCGTTCATACAATTTCTTAGCTTTTTCTTTTTGTAATCTTACACATCATGCATTGGCATTTTCTCATATTACAGCAGTAGTATCAATATCACCTCTACTATCCTGAGGCAGTGAATGAATTCAATACAAACCTTGCCAAAAATCTAACCAATAAGGCATAAATCTTCATGCTGATCTTGAATACATTAATTCACTTTTATTTAATATCACAAACCTTCATCTTGGAGTATAGTTTTCAGTATCTCCTGAGGATATATTCATTTTTCATATTTTCTCTCAATTTTCATAATAAGTTAATTTGTTTGCATATGTATTTACTCTTATTACTTTGTCATAATCTTCATAATCATAATAAAAATGTCCTGCTAAAACTTTGTTGGTTAATAAAACCCAACCTGCCAAAAAAAGTAATATAAATCTCATCTTTTTAAAAATTATAAATTAAAATCTAATAAAAAAAGTCTATGTTAGTTATGTTTTTTCATAAATTCATCAACTACTAAAAAAACTATACTTCTATAAAAGACTGTATTTTAAAAACTCGCCCTATGGAATATTCAAATGTGTTAGTTTTTGATATTTTTGAGCATATACTAAGCAAGAAACACAAATAATTTTTTATATTGTTTCATATTGATTTTTCAAGTGTTTTTGTTAATATGAACTTAGTTAAAACAAAATTCTTTATTAAACAATTTATAATATTTTTTATGTAAATCAAAAAATGCAAAAATACTACAAACATTTTCTTTATATAAAAACTTTTTTTTTGATAATATCTTTGGGAATATTTGCATATTTGTGATTTTTTGTTGACCAAGAACCTACACATTATTGAAAAAATTTGGTGTTCATAGTAGATGTAAATAATTATATGGAACAGTGATGAATATCAGGACATTACTGAATTGATACACCCAAGATTGAATTTATCAGTAATTATTTACAAGACTATGTGCAATGAATTGAAAATGAATACAATATATGAGTTGTAATTTTTGACGAACAAAGTGTCTATGAAATACCACCAACTCAGGATTACGAAACACTGACAAATTATCTAAAATGATTGAACACAAATATTGTTTCAGTACCCAGAAATATAGATTATGAATATCGTTGATTAAACTCTTGAATATATGAATTTAGCAAATATTCAGCAGATTGAACAGCTGGAGTACTGATATCTTCAAGCGATGAACAAATAGAAAATGAATTACAACAAAAAATCCAACAAAAAAACCAAATATTGCACATACTTGATTTATCATTGGATTGAAGCTTGCAATGAAAAAATATAAGTTGAGTATACGAAAATATAGATGATATTGAGCAAATAGAAGAATTAGAATTTATATGAAAAAAATCAAAAGGATCCCAAGAGCCACACCCATTAATAGAAAAGATCGCTTGGTTTTTTGCTATTTTATGATTATAAAAAAATAACTTTCAATTTTGATATCTAGCTAAAAATTAAGCTATTTAACTTCTCTTAGTCTTTTTGATTTGTTTTGGCTTACTTCTTTTAGTATAAATTTTTCTATGACTTGTTTGCGATATTCATCAGAATTTTCCAATAAATCATATATTTGATTATATATATCATCAAAACTAATTCAAGCATCTTTTCAATTAGACAGCTCATGTAATCCCAAATTACTTTTTATATATACATTCAATTCTTCCAAAGGACAAGTCATCAAATAGTCCAATTCTTTGTAATCTGTTAAAACTTTGGCTATGATTCTCCTTGTCTTGGCAATTTCTTGAACAGAAGGCGCAAAAAACCTTGCTTCATAAGAGTCATCATTATGCTTAATCAAATATATTCTATTGGGTGTTGTTTCCATAGTTTTATTATTTTTAATGATTTAAAGCAAAAAAATAAGATCAAGTATGTTTTATAAATAGTGTTTTTAAAAAAATGAACAGTTGTTTTTTGTTTCTTTATTACCAAAAAAGAAAAGTTGCTTTTTAAGCAGGCTCTAATTCCATATAATAAAACCAAAACAAACTGTATCAAAATTTCCTGAAACCTTATAAACAAAAAGACAAAAAAGTCAACAAAAAAAGCCCACAAAATTGTGGACTCTTTGAAATTAAGCATAAAATGGGCTATTTCAACCTTTTGAAAGTACTATTTGTCTGAAGGGCTTGGAACAAAGTCATATTCCATCCTAAGTTCTTTTGCCTTTTCAATTTCTCAATCTCTGATTAAATCTCTTATTTTCTTTATAATTTCTACTCTCTCTTGTCTTTCATTTTCATCTAAGTTTTTAAGTCTTTCCTGTATACCCACTCTTTTTGATTGTTGAAGGATTCTTTTTAATAAATCCTCTCAATCCTGAGAAAAATCATACTCCTGTATTATTTGTCTTGCTTCTTCATTTTCTCATTCCTTGATAAGCTCTCTCACCTTTCACAATTCCTGTCTTTCTTCCTCTTGCAGTCATTCAATCTTTTCCTGTGTACCCACTCTTTTTGATTGTTGAAGGATTCTTTTTAATAAATCCTCTCAATCCTGAGAAAAATCATACTCCTGTATTATTTGTCTTGCTTCTTCATTTTCTCATTCCTTGATAAGCTCTCTCACCTTTCACAACTCCTGTCTTTCTTCCTCTTGCAATCATTTGACCTTTTCGTGCATATTTTGTCTTATCTCTGAAGCTCTTTGGTTCTTTTCTGTGCTTGTAGGATGATTGGAGTCTTCTTTTTGCCACACTGTCTCATAAGCCATCACACTTGAAATCAATGTTGCACCTAAAAAAGCTGTTCAAAAAAGAATTTTTTTGTTCATTGTATATATTATGTTAAGATATAAATCATCTCACTTTTACAAAAGCTATAATCCCGGGCTTTATTAACTTTTATAAAAGTACAAATATTATAATGATTTATCTTAACTTAATCTTAACTTTTTTCAATTTTGTATCAAAATCATTTTACTGTTTTGATTATGTCTTTATTTAGTTTTCTCCTTATGTTTGAAATATACACATCCAGTTTGCTATCATTATCAAATATTTCTCATCACCAAATATAATCTATAATATCAGTCCTAGAGACCGGAGATCAAAGATGATTTAATAACAGTTGTAATATCAAAAATTCTTTGTTTGTAAGTTTGACATTTTTTCAATCTTTGAATACTGTCTGCTGATCCAAAAAAATCTGAACATTACCAAATTCAAAGTCTTCTTTTTGATTCGTTCTTTCCAAAAGTTTTTTGACTCTAGCGAATAGCTCTTCTAAGTCAAATGGTTTTACTAGATAATCATCAGCTCATGTATCAAATCATTTTAGTTTATCTTCCAGCTGATATTTGGAAGTAGTTATTATTACTGGAATATCACTGCTTTGTCTAACATGTTCACAAAAATCCATACCATCACCTCAAGGTAGCATCAAATCCAAAATCAATAAATTATAATTATTATCTTGAAAATACTGGTTGGCTGCTGGGATATCTATTGCCCAGTCAGTGGTATAACCCCTATTGTTCAGCAATCTCTGAATAGAATTTCAAATAACTTTGTTGTCCTCAACTAGTAATATTTTCATTTTTATCAAAAGTAAATAATAAAATCAGTTCATTTTCACAACTCAGATTCCATGTGTATTTGGAAGCCAAGAGAGGATACAATACTTTTTACAATATAAAGTCCCAGACCAAAACTTTTATCATCTGTTTTTGATTCATCTTCTTGGTAAAAACTCTCTCGCACTTTTTCCATATTCTTTTTTTTGATACCAACTCATGTATCGCTTATTATGAGTTTTTCATTATCTAAAACAACTGTAATTTTTCATCATGGATCAGTATACTTATAGGCATTTTCAATCAAATTCTTTACAAGTAGTTCAAAAAGATATTGATTTGTATACAAATGGACATTTTTTTGAATTTGATTTTCTATGTTTATTTGTTTATCCATATATTTTTGGTGAATTCAATCAAGCACTTGCTGCAACACATCAGAAACATTTACATTGGACATATTGAATCCTCATTGTGATTCAAGTTTTGCCAAAAGTAATAAATTTTCTATAATCATATTCATTTTTTTGATAGTTTCTTTGACATTTTGTATATCATCTTTTGTGCTGATATCCTTACTTTCCAAAGACAACATATCAAGCTGAGAACTAATTTCCATAAGTGGAGTTTTGAGCTCATGAGAAGCATTTGAAATAAAATCTTTCAAAGACTTGGCTTGTTTGTTTAGCTTGATCAACGATTTGTTGATAGTATCTCATACAATTTTGATCTCGTCCTCATCAGGTCAATCAATTTCCACATTAGTGTTCAGATTATTTAGATCCAAGTCTTTGGTTTGCCTGACCAAATAGTTTAGATTTTTGAGAGAAGATTTTACAAAATAAAATGATATCAAAAAAGCAACTCAGACAAAAATCAATATCATATAAAAACTAACCAACAAAAGATTTCATTGCGAGTATATATGATAAGATATTTTTGAGTAAGACATCTTGTCTCATACTCTAGAATACAAAACAAAATCTTCATCAATCTTTGAAATATTCAAAAAGATTCTATTGGCAAATATCCTTGCAGCTGGCCTAGATCTTGCATCAATTGTATCCATTGCTCAATTACCACGAAGGTGATGAGGCACTATACGATCAAATCACATATAATGAAAAAAAGTTGACCTCTGATCCAAAATTGCTTTTTCTTGAGCATACCATTGATAAAAATAAAAAAAATTTGCTATTATTCAAAATAATAGTAACAAAAAAGTTGTAAACAAAGTGAATTTCAAGCTTATTTTGGTAGAAGTTTTTAGTTTCATTTTATCTAACAATAATAAATATTTACCTTAATTCAACCTTAAGTAGTGTCTGCTGAAAAAGTCATAATTCCCATATTTCATTTTCTTTTTAGAAAAAAGAAACAAAAAAACACATGTATAGGCACTTTTATTTTTTTGATGTTTCGCTTTGCGAAAAGCAGCCACTAAAAAAGACGGGAACATAATAAACAACTAAACTCAAAGGACTCGCCCTGTGGAATTAGATGAAGAACATTTAAATATTCCACAGGGTAAAGAGCTTTTCCTTTTGATTAATTTAGATGCTAAATTTAATACTTTTTAAATAGCCTCTAAATAGTGTCTTCTGAAAAGATTTCTTTGAGTTCAAAAAAATCCCATACCCTATTAGGATATGAGATCTTTGATTGAATATTTGCTATTGATATTTGACTAATTTAGTTTGATTTGCTATACAATAATGTTAGAAGTTACCAGTTACAGTGTATTCTACTGTTGTAGAGTAATCACCTGCTGGTTGATCTTCAGATGCTTCTGCGTAGTAGTAGACATCTTCATTGCCAGTTCCATCTAAGTCTAAATCATATGTTTTAACAGTACCGTCTTCATCTGTATCATCTATTGAAGTAAAATCAGTCTGTCCTGTAGAACTATATAGTCCTAATTTAATATGATGTTCATTATTATATTCCAATGCACTAAAGCTAGCAGTTACACTAATACCCATAGCATTAGTAGTAACTTTAACATTTGTACTTCCACCTTCTTTAAATTCACCTGGCTCAAATTCACCAAAATCTATATCATCACCATCTACTGTAAATTCCAATACTGGCAACACTGTAGCACTAACTTCTACTTCATTCTCACCACCTACAGACAATACACTAGCTCCTACTCCTGCAGTACCAACTACAGAAAAAGTATAACTTCCTGGATCTTCTGGAGTAACAGCAAATGTTACAGGATCACCAGACTGATCTACATCTGTTATTATTATTTCACCACTACCTTCATCAGATATTGAATCTGCATTAGTAACATTATGATTACCCCAATCATCAATCCAATCACCTACATCTACTGAATCTCAGTCACTATCTGTAACATAAACAGTAATATCATCATCATCTGATTCAGTAACTTCTTCAGGAATAGTAACTGTAACTTCTTCTTCTGTACCTATAAAATCATCCTCAAAAGTTGGATTTGTGTCACCAGCTCTTACACCTGGAGCTATCATAGCAAATACCAAAGCAAATATTGATAAAAACG
>CAYMVT010000041.1:0-8632 GCA_964394325.1 uncultured Candidatus Peribacteria bacterium
TTTATAATAAATTGTTTTTAAAAGTTTGATTATTAAATAAAAACTGCTTTTAAATACCTGATTTGTATAGATGTTTCTTTTCTAGTAAAAAAATTATCTTGTGGAGTTGAATGAAGATTTTTTTTATTACATTAGGTGATGAAATTTTATCTTTGATAAATTATAGGAAGTCAATTTTCAATACTTTTCAACTTCTGCTTATTTACAAATAGCCAAAAAGAACTTGATTATTTTCAAAAAATATTTAATTTAATAAAATTCTTTTTTATTTTGTTATTTTTTATGAAAATGAAAAATCTTACTTCTGAACAAATAAGACAACTTCGAGATGAATTTTGGCAACATCCAGATAGAAATCATGCTTATTTGAAATATGCCTCTTTGGTGCCTGATAGTAGCGATAAAACCGTTTTGTTTACTACCGCATGAATGCAACAACTTGTTCCATACCTTGTTGGTAAACCTCACCCTCAATGAAAAAGGCTTTATAATATTCAAAAAAGTTTGAGAACATGAGATATAGATGAAGTATGAGATGAAAGACATCTTACTTGTTTTGAGATGATGGGAAACTGGTCTTTGTGAGATTATTTCAAAAAAGAAAGTTTGAAATGGTCTATACAATTTTTGAACGAATGTCTTCATATTCCTTTGGAAAAAATGTGAGCAAGTATTTTTGCTTGAGATGATGTTTTGTGAATAGGTGAAGATACTGAAGCAAGACAGATTTTAAATGATTTGTCTATACCTAATCAAAGAATCAAAGCCTTGTGAATGGATGAAAATTTTTGGGGTCCTGCTGGTGAGGTATGACCGTGTGGTCCATGTACAGAAATTCATGTAGATAGGGGAAGTAATTGGTGAAAAGATGATTGGAATATTTGAGAAAATGATAGATTCCTAGAAGTTTGGAACAATGTATTTATGGAATTTTACAAAAACGAAGATTGAACATTTTCCAAACTATCTCAACAAAATGTAGATACAGGAATGTGAATAGAAAGACTGTGCCTCATTCTACAATGAACTCAGACAGTATTTGAAACAGATCTTTTTTCTGGCATCATGGATGAAATACAAAAAGCAACACAAATTTCATATCCTCCTTTTTGAAAAAATGAAAATGATTTAAACTCACAAGAAAAAATCATTACAAAAAATTTTAGAATAATAGCAGATCATATTAGAACTTCAGTTTTTATGATATGAGACGGTGTTGTACCATCAAACGAATTTAGAGGATATGTCCTTAGAAGGCTTATTAGGAGATTGTATCACAGTCTTATTATGTTAAATTCAAAAGTAGATTATAAGGATTTTGTATGAAAAGTTTTTCAAAAAATAAACAAAAAATATTGATGATATTATATACAAATACCTTCCTCAAAAGATCAAATACTAAACTCTTTAATATCAGAAATTGATCAGTTTAGATGAACTATTCAAAGGTGAAAAAATATTCTTGAAAAAATTTTTTCCAAAACAACTAACAATGTTATTTCAGGAGATGATCTGTTTCAACTTTATGATACATATGGATTCCCTGTGGAGCTGACCAAAGAAATTGCTGAACAAAAGTGATTTGATGTTGATATTCAAAAATTTTACGAAAAAATGGAAGAAGCAAAAGAAGTATCTCGTAAATGAACAAAAGATGTTTTCAAAAGATGAGTAGATTGGGGGAAATATTTGGATTGAATAAAAGCCACAAAATTTATGTGATACGATAGTTTGGATTTAGAAAATATAGAAATATTAAAAGATTTTACAATAGATTGACAAAGAGTAATAGTTTTGGATAAGACACCTTTTTATGCAGAGAGTGGAGGTCAAACATCAGACATTGGTCGAATAAAAACTGATAAAGAAGAATTATTGAAGGTTAAAGATGTGCAAAATATTACCTGAGTCTATCTTCATTTTATTGATTAATGTTTTTGTTATTATCATCTGCATCTCATTCTTTTAGTTCATGTAATACACTTCTTATTAAACTTGATTTTTCTTCAAATTCTTCAATTTGTTTTCTCTCGTTTTGTGTGGGTTTAATTCATCACTTGTACAGCATTCATATTAGGTCAGATCTAATTCTTTGAATGACTGAAAGTTCTTTTTCAAGATTATTTATGTCTTTTTGATTTATTAATTTTTCAATATATTCCATTTTGTTTTTATTTAATATTTTAAATACTGTCTGTTACAAAATTAACAATTTCCACACAAATTTTTCTTTTAGAAAAAGATTAATATTATAAACATAAACAAAATATAACCAAAAAATAAATTATGTCAACATATTGTTAGATAAATTCTAAATCAAAAGTACAAAAAATCAACTGATTTGCTGTGTATCTGGAGGCATTATTTAATTTTTGGTCTGTTGAATTTGCTTTGATCACTTTTGGTTATCAAAATCATAATATAATAATTTGACTTTAATTTATTTTTCTTTATACAGAATATTAAGTAAAAATAAGGATTTTTATATAAGTCAAAATTTTAAATAATGGAAAATATTAAGTTTACTTTGGATTTGTGAAACTGATACATAAAAGGTATCATGACCGCAAAAGAGAACTGAAAAGAAGTTCTTATTGCAAAAGATAAAGTCAAAACAAGATGAATGAGGAAAGGTAGAATCTTGGATATGGATGACTTTGTTTTTTGTATAAGGAGTTTATTTGATAGCTTTGAAAAAAAATTATGATGAGATTACTTTGATGATATTGTGGTATGAATATCACATCCTGATATGATCGTAAAAAGGGTTTCAGAACAAAAAAGAGTAGTTTCAGAAAAAATAACTCAAGAAGATGTAGATCATTTATCTAATTTGGTCTATGATACTACTGGCGTTCAAAATTACGAAACAGTAAAAATTATTCCTGTCCAATGGGTAATAGATGATGACATCAAACTAAAAGACCCTATATGAATGGAATGAAAAAAATTAGAAATTATCTCTGATGTATTTATGTTTCCCAAGAATTTTTTTAACAGCTTGAATGAAGTTTTTGAAAAATTAGAACTTGATATCAATGATATAGTACCTAATATATTATGAGCTTGTGATGTAGCTATGGATTTTGATGCCAAAGATTTGTGAACATTATTAGTTGATATATGAGCAAATCAGACCAGTTATTGTATATATGAAGAATGATATCCTTTATCTTATTGAGTTGTTCCTATATGAGGTGAAGAAGTAACAAAAGATATTTCTATATGACTTCAAGTAGATATCAAAGAATCAGAAAAAATCAAAAAAGAAAAATGATATGTTTATACTGAGGATGAAACCATCAAAGAAGATGATAGTATAGACACAGCCTTTTTATCAAATGTAATAACTGCAAGGTATGAAGAGATATTTGAAAACATAAACAATGAACTTGTTGAATTATGAAAAGATGGTAGATTGGCATGATGAGTTGTCTTGGTTTGATGAGGTTCTAATTTACCTAATCTTGAAAAATTATGTAAAGATCAATTCAAGTTGTCTACATCTTATTGAAAAGATAAAATAGTTTGACTGTGAGAAGTTTCTTCAAGTTTAGAATATATTAACTGTATAGGTTGTCAAAATTGGAGCAGCAAGTATTCTGATATATCTTGAGGTTCTTTTGCAAGTTGATTATGATTTGGATGGATAAAAAGAATTATTAAATACATCAAAGATATGTTTTAATATTAGGTTTTGTTAAGATACTTTTATATTAATAAAATAAAATAAGTTATGAATTTACAAGAATTTACACCTGATTTTGTCCCAGGAGCAAGAATAAAGGTAATTGGTGTTGGCTGAGGTTGAGCTAATACTATCAATAGAATGATCCAAGAAGGTATGGAATGAATAGAATTTATAGCTGTAAATACTGATGCTCAGGCTTTGTCCAGTAGCTTTGCTGACAAAAAAGTAAACATTTGATTAAATATTACAAGATGATTGTGAGCTGGAGCTAATCCTGAGACTGGAAGAAAAGCAGCAGAAGAAAATATCGAAGAACTTAAAAAAATGTTGCAAGATACTGATATGGTTTTTGTAACAGCTTGAATGTGATGATGAACATGAACATGATGAGCACCAGTTATTGCACAGGCAGCAAAAGAAATGTGAATATTAACAGTATGAGTTGTCACCAAGCCATTTAGCTTTGAATGAAAAAAAAGGTTTGATAATTCAATTGACTGATTAGAAAAGATAAAACAGTCTGTTGATACACTGATTGTAATACCTAATGATAAAATATTTAATATAATTGACAAAAAAACCACATTTAAGCAAGCATTTTCTATGGTAGACAAGATATTGCTTTTGGGAGTGCAATGAATATCTGATTTGATAATAAAACCAGGAGATATAAATATTGACTTTGCAGATATTAGAGTAATTATGGAATGATCTTGAACAGCTTTACTTGGAATTTGATATTGAGAATGAGAAAATAGAGCAGTAGATGCAGCAAGAAGAGCTATTGATAATCCTTTATTGGAAGCTAATTTGGAGTGAGCTCAAAATATAATTTTTGCTGTTACAGGTGGCGAAGATTTGACACCTATGGAAGTACAAGATTCAGCAAGAGTGATAGAAGAGATAGCCAATCCTGAGGCAAACATAATTTGGTGAATGACTTTGGATGAAAGTTTTGAGTGAGAGGTAAAAGTTACAATTGTTGCAACTGGTTTTCCTGAAACTACACAAGATAGTATGATTAGGTGAGTACAATCAAAGAGTGTATGAAACACAAGGACAAAATGACAGGATTTTGTTTCGAAAGCTATAGGTAGTTCATCTTGATCCAAAGCAAAATCTTCTGGTCAATGAGAAAAAACAGAAAACTGAAAATCTTCATGAGATGAAGTTGATTATGATACACCAGCATTTCTTAGAAAAAAGTTGAATAAATAAACTTAGTGTGCACTAAAAAATATCAAAAATGCACACTATCTGGAATCTTTTTCAAAAAATTTTTTAACTATTACTATTTTAGTTTTAGTTGCTATTATCGTATTATTATAGTATCAATGTTGATTATTGGAAAAAATGTCGAAAAAATAGAGGAGTTTTTTACTTTGTGGAATATTCAAATGTTTTTCATTCAATACCACAAAGCCAATTCCTAAAATATAGTTGTTTACAGTGCTATAGTTTTTAGTGGTTACTTTCCGTTTATATGTTTTGGTTTTTTTTGTTTCTTTTTTGCTAAAAAAGATACTATTCAAAACAAAAAACCACCTTCTTTGAGTCTCTGAGAAAGTGGTTTTTTCGTATGGAAAAAATAAATTATTTTAAAAACTTTGTATGAATTTTATATCTCAACTTGTAAGTAGTCTTATATCTTTTATTCAATACTTAATAGCAATCAATCTGCTCAATCACATACCAAAAGCAAATCAAGAATATTTAGTTCGATCTATTCATCATTCCTTTAATACATTTTTGTGAATCATTCAGGCTCATACTATCTCTAACCATCAAGTATTTTTGCACAATCAACATCATTTATTGTTGCATATTGGACATGATGCATCTACTTCTATTCAAGGTTCTACAAATGGGAAATATGCTGGTCTCATTCTTATTTGTATGTTTTCATTTTCTAATAACTTGGATAATAGCTTCCTTAATGTATACTTAAGTTCTGCGATACATATATTTTCATCTACAACAACTCATTCATACTGCCAAAATACAGTATCATGACAAGCATCCATATTTTCGTATCTGTAAGTTTTGCCTGGTATTACAGCTTTTACTGGTGCTGAATATTTTTGAAGTATATAATTTTGGACAGCTGAAGTATGTGTTCTGAGTAAATATTTGTTTCAATCTTTATCTTCATGGTTTGCATAAATTGTATCATGCATTTCAGTACTAGGGTGAGTATTAGGTATGTTTAGAGAATTAAAGTTTTCATACATACTTACTAGGTCTTTTCATGTTTCTATTACAAATCACATTCATCTTGATATTTCTTCTATCTGTCTTCTAGTTTTGGAAATTAGATTCAAATATCATTTATTTGCTTTGATTCCAGGGGTGGTGATATCTATTATATCCTTTTGTAATTTTTTATCTATTTCTTGCTTTTTTATCTGATCTTGTTTTTGATAAAATTTTTTTTGGATATATTCTTTTAATTCTGATAAAAACTGTCATTTTTGTTTTTTTTCTTCTGGTGAAAGTTTTCATAGTTCCTTAAATTCTTCATTTATGGGAGATTTTTTTCAAAGATACTTGCTGTGAAAGTCTTTTAGTCATTGGGTTGTATCGATATTTTCAAGTTCTTGTGAAATTTTTTGTTTGTCCAGCATTTTCAATTAACATAAAAAATAAAAAATCTTGAGCATATTTATACTCAAAAAGTTCCAATTTTCAACAAAAATTTGCTAAAATAATCCTTTTTGTAATGGTTTTTTGCTTTTGATATTATTTGAAGATAGTTCTTTTGACAAAAATTCATAATTTTTTAAAATGTCTTTTAGATCAACTATTTTGACACCCATTTGTTTTGCTTTTTCAAGTTTGGAACCTCAGCTTTCACCTGCCAAAAGAAAATCTAAGTCTTTTGTGATTTGAGGAGAGAACTCTGCTCAATATTTTTCCAAAATAGAAATGATGTCTTGCCTTTTTTGATCAAAAGTTCCGGTAATGCAAAATTTCACTCAATCCAAGGGTAAGTTTTCTTTTTTGTTTCCAAAATTATCAAATCTTACTCAGGCTTGATGAAGTTCATTCAAAATTTGTATATTTTCCTGATTTGTAAAAGTTTTTTTCAAAGACAAAATAATTTTTTCTCATATTCCGTGAATTTGTGAAAGAAATTCTTCATCTGTGAGATATTTTATTACAAGCCCGGGCATTAAATCAAAGGCCGTTTGATTTTTACTTATTTCTTTTTCAAGGCCGGCCTTGAAAATTTCTTCTATCAAAATCTTAGCAGTCTTTTTCCCTACAAACTTTATACCCAAGGCATTTATCAATCTCCATAAAGGAGGATTTTTACTATTTTCTATCTGCAAAAGCATATCATCTACCCTCTTGTCTCACATCAAAGGCAGACTTTTCAAGTAAGACTTTTTATCTTTCAAAGAATAAAGATCAGCATAATGTTTGATAATACCAGCATCTACCAACATTTCTATAAACTTGGAACCCAAGCCGTCTATATCCATACAGTCTTTGCTTACAAAATGTATAATTTTTTCTTTGATCACAGAAGGACAGTTGATATTACTACAATAATAATTCACATCTCTTTCCACCTTGATAACTTTGCTATCACACACAGGACAGGCTGTAGGAGGATGGATTTGCTTTTCTTCTCAAGTTCTTTTTTCTTTAATTACTGATAAAATATATGGAATCACTTCTCCGCTTCTTTGAATCCATACCCAATCTCATATCCTAATATCTTTTTCATTGATAAAATCCCAATTGTGCAAAGTAGCTCTGGAAATATTTACTCCCGATAAATTCACAGTTTCCAAAATAGCAACAGGATTGATGCTTGAAGTACGAGATACATTTAATTCTACATCCATAATTTTGGTAGAAATTTGTTTGGCTGGAAATTTGTATGCTATAGCCCATCTTGGATGATGGTTTGTAGCTCATAGTATATCATGAAATTTTCTTTCATTGATTTTGACAACTATTCAATCAAATTCTATGTTTTGCTTTTCAAAATACTCTTGAGTTTGTGGATCTTGGCATATATCAATTACTTCTTGTATGTTTTCACAGACTTTGTGCCAGTCGTAAACTGCAAAACCAAGAGATTCAAGAAATCTAAAAACTTCATTTTGCTTTTTCAAGGCCGGCCTTTGTTTTTTATTTATGCTTTTTTCAAGACTGGCCTTATTTGTCTCAACTAATTCATAAACAAAACAAACCAACTTCCTATTGGCAACAACCTGAGGATCTAATTGTCTCAAAGTCCCCGTAGCTGCATTTCTTGGGTTTGCAAAAGGTGCTTCTCATTTCTTTTCTTTTTCTTCATTTAATTTGTTGAAAACAGATTTGGGCATTATTATCTCTCACCTTACTATCAGCTTGGAAATATTTTCAGAGGTTTTCAAATACAAAGGGACAGTATTTATCATTTTCACATTTTCTGTGATATCTTCACCTGTATACCCGTCTCACCTGGTAATAGCTTTTGATAGTTTTCAGTTTTCATAAACAAGCTCTACACTACTTCCATCAAATTTTGGTTCCAGAGAGTAAGTATATTTTTCTTCAACTCTTTTGGCAATAAATTCGTCTTTATCCAAAAGGTCTTGTGTATTGTAGCTGTTTTCCAAACTAAGCATAGGTTTTTCATGTTCGGCAGTTTTGAAACTATCTTGGATTTGTCATACAAGTCTTTGTCAGGGACTATTTGGTGAAATTTTGTTAGGGTTTTTTTGTTCAAATTGTTTTAGTTTATCAAAAAGTATATCGTATTCATAATCTGATATAGTAGGTGAAGAGTATATATAATAAAGTTTATTGTGATAAATTAATATTTCAATAAGTTCTTGGTAATGTTTTTCAGTAATTTTATTATCCTTGATATGTTGTAAGTATTTTTGTGTTAGTTTTTCCTTTTTTTTGTCTATCATAGTCTCTTGTCTATTATATAAAAAT
>CAYMVT010000042.1:0-8519 GCA_964394325.1 uncultured Candidatus Peribacteria bacterium
TGTTTATCATTTACTGGATGATTTTTATAATTTTCTTTTATCCTTATCTCCCATTTATATACATTATTATAACTGTCTGTTTGTGATCAAATTTTATATGCTTGTTTTGTTTTGTGTATGTTTTTTTCTATTTTTAGCATAATTTCACATAACTTTATTCAGTCTTCATAATTTCATTCTTCAATTAATTGATGGTACTTTAATTCTCAACTTTCTTGTATTTTTAACATCCAATCTAAAATTTCTTCTTTTTGGGTTTGAATGGATAAAATTGACAAAGACAACATTATTCATTGAATGTATTTTCATTCATTTTTTAGTTTATCATAATATTTTTTCGGGTTTTGTGCAAAAAAATATTGTTCATCTTCTTCAATATATAAATTGTCTTTTAGTTCTTTTCTAGTGTTTTCATTTTTCCTTTTGTCTGACCTTTCAATACTATGATTCATTTTTTCTTTTCATCTGTCTTTCATTTTGTGGATTTGGTTAATTTATAAATTTTTTATACATATATTTTGAATGCACCAAGTGTGTTTCATTTGTAGTAATAATTAATGTTGTAAGCTGTCAAATTTCAATTTTTTTTGGGATTGGGGTCTTGTACATTTACAATGTCTGTTATTTGTATTCATATTTTATCTACAAAGACCCATCATATTTTTTTTCATTTCATTGTTTCCAAAAAATTATCTATTTGTTCTTGGATATTTTTTAGATGACTTGTTTTTTGTTTTTTTCATTTTCAGATTCATTTGAATTCTATTAGCATAAATAAAACATTTAATACAATGTATCCTACTTTGGGAGCTATAAGATTTTGTTTGTGTAAAGTGTTAATAAAAAAAGGGAATTTACTAGTAGATTGCTGTTGTCTTATTGATTTTTTGTCAACCCACTCTTTATATTCTCACAAAAAATTTCAGTAGTTTATTTCATTCCCAAAGCTTCAATTTACAAACATTACTACGAATGGTAGGTTTATTCTTTCGTTGGATTCACCTTTCAAAAGTCTTTTTTCTATTCAGTCAATTTTTTTTGTCTTAATTTCTGTATTTTCTGGTTTCAAATAGCTAGTTGTAAATTGAATAGGTATGTCTTTGTATTCTAAAGATTTATTTTTTCAGATATTTAAAGTAAGCTGCATGTCAGTTTTATCATTTACATCTTCTCTCATTGAGGCTAAATTTAGATATGTGGAGTATATCCCAAATGTGTCTCTAATTTCATTTTCTAATCTAAGAGCTACTTCGCAAAAAATGTTTTCTGAAAATGTCCCTGGGTTCTTATTTTTTTCCAGATTTTTCCCAAAAGTTTTTATTATATCATGAAATCATACCTTCCTTATGCTTGCAAAAACATAAAATATATAATAAAAATCTGCTATATCATAAAAGGAAATTCATTTTTCTTCTTCCAAGGAGTCTATTATTTTATTTATTTCTGAATATAATGCAAAATTAATATCTCACTTTCTAATAATCCAAGCAAATAAGCTCATAATCTCTGGTAATTCTTTGATTTTGGAAATATCAAGATCATCAATATATATATTCCTAATGATTGGGAAAAATCAGTGAATTTTACAAAATTGAATCAAAACATCAGGATTTTTGATCTGCATGTTCTCAGGTAGTCAAGATACTGTGTTTAAGTGAATTTCAGTTTTTTTGTCTCATCAGTGAAAAACCTTTTTCATGTTGATATCCACTACTATGGACTTGTTTTTTATAATTTCAAAAACTTCTTTTTCTCACAAAGCATTTAGTACATTGTTTTTGTACTCGCTTATAAATTCGTACTCAAAATATGATTTCTTCTTTTGTAAATTGTCTTCTTTTTTTTCCATTTTTTAATATATTTTATAAGTTTGTCAAATTTTTGAAGCAGTGGAAGATTCAAAGTTTGCTTTTTGCAAAGATTTTACCAATTCGTCCTGTCAATGTCATTTTTCTCAATGATTTACTAATACATTTGAATCTTTTTTCATATCAAGTTCAGATATTAAATACATTAGATCGTCTTTGTCTCAGTGTGCAGAAAAACTTCCAAAGGACTCCACTTGTGAATTTATTTGTACATCTCATAGTTCTTTTATTTTTATCTTTTTTGTTCATTCTTGTATTTTTCTTCCGTGAGTTCATTTTGCTTGGTATCATACAAAAAATAGTGCATTTTTTGATTTGCTTAATATGGGTTTTATATATTTTTGAATACTTCCTCAGTTCATCATACCTGATGGAGATAGTAATATGCAAGCTTTTTTGGATTTAATGAACTTATTTGATTTGTTGCTATCTTCTACGGGTTTTAGTATTTTATTTCAAAGTTTTTTGTAGTTTTCATTATTTGAAAAACGGAAAATGTTGTTAATATTTTCAACATAGGCACCATCGTAATATATATTCATTTTTGGTATTTGTCATTCTTCCATCATCTTAATCAAAAATACGGCAACATCTTGAAGCCTTTGGACCATAAAGCATGGAATTACTATTTTTCAACCTCTTTGATATATTTGATTGATTTTTTCTCACATTATTTGATGTTCAGCTTCTCTTGGTTTGTGTAATCTATCTCAATAGGTAGATTCTATTTGATAAAAATCAAATGGTACATCTGGAATGTCTGGTTTTCATAAATATCAAGGTTGAAAAAATCTTCCAACATCTCAACTAAATCACATTGTAAACATACTTCAATCTCATTTATCAATTTCCAGAATTACTTGTCAGGATCACATTATATGAGCAGCTTCAAAAAATCTAAGATAAACCCCTGGAAATATTTCTTTTCTTTCATAAAGAGATGTTTGCACCAGATGGGATAAAACCTTGTTTACATCGTTTTTTGAAAACAAAACTTTATCTTCTGCTTTCTTTATTTCTGATTCCATTATATTTGCTATATCTCCAGCAGATTCTACTCAATGAGAATCTAATATAGGTTTTATCTCTTCTAATTTCTTTTTCATTTTATTCCTATCATTTCAGTATTCATTTTTAACCTTTTTGAGTTTGTTTTGCCTTGAGTTGCTTTTTTTGTGGAAGGAGTTATCTAATATTTCTTGTAATTCTTTTAGTTTTGTTAGCTGATTTCTTAATGTTTTTTTTAACTTGGAAGCGCGCTCATTTGTTGAATTATATTCTTCTTCCATAATTTTTGCACTATCCTCTAATATGAGGAAAGAGAGCAATGATGTTACTTTCGTAGCATACAGTGGTCAAAAGAATTCTTTTCATTCCTGATTTACTAACATAGGAATCTTTCATATATGATCGACATGTGCATGTGTAAGAATTGTTGCATCTATTTTGGAAGGATTGAAAGGAATTTCTTTATTTAATTCAATTGTTCTTTCCTCTTCTCATCATTGATGCATACCAAAATCTATCAATATGTTTATTGGCTGGTTTCAGTTTCTTGTTATTTTGAGTTTTGTACAAGATCAAGTCAGAGAGGTTTCCTGTCAGTTTCAGACTCCTCCAATAGGAGTTAGTGTTACTGATTTTAGTGTATGAATAATTTTTTGCTTGTTTTTTTGTATTTGGGTAACTGAACTTCTTTCTGCATTTTCTTCGCTTGTATCTAATTCAAAACAACTTGTATTTAAATCTCTTTTTGGCATAATTGATTTTTTATAATTATTAAAAATATTATAAATATATAACAATATTATAAATATATAACAATATAATTTTGTTTGTCAATAGTAATTCTTGTTTTTTGTATTTATTTTTGCTGTGCTGTTGGAATAAACCTTAGTTTAGTTCTGTGTTTTTGATAAAAAATCTTCGTTTTTTGTCTGTTCATTTTTGTATTCAAACTCTGCTTGTGCTTATTATATTAAATTCTTGTATTCATTCTTGGATTTTTACATTACAATTATTGCTTCAAATAACTTTTCAATTGTATTCTTTATTTATTTTGAATGATTGACATATTTTTCCTGGTCAATTAGTCAAATTACTGTTTTTGGGGAAATTTCTGTTTTTTGTCATTTGTTGTATTCAGTTAGTAGGGATGATAGATCTTATCAATACTGCTCAAGGTTGTCATTTGTGTCAAATGCTAATATTAAAACAGTAATACATTCCATAAATCATATATACATATATACAACCTCAATTTTCAAACATTGGTCGGTTTCTTTTTGTTTTCCCACAAAAAGCATGTGAGGCTGGATCATCTCATCATTTATAAATTTCTATTTCATTAATTATTCCTTGCAATCTTCATTTGCATAGCTTTTTTCAAAGAAAGTTTTTGGCTATATCTTGATTGTCTTTGTATTCTTCAAATATATTATAATTCTTCATGGTGATAATCGTCTTTAATTTTAAGATAACAACTTGTAATTACATTTGTGGAGTTTTTGTAATTAAGTAATTTATCCACACATGTTCTATTTCATTTTGTATATTTGTCCGAAAAAGTAATTTTGTTTTTTTCAAAAGTTTTCCATGAGTATAATATAACTCAGTATTTATATTTGTCGTTTTCTTTTTCGGCTTTTGATATTTTTTTTATATATATTTTTCAATGATTGTTTTTTGCTTTTAAATCAATCTCTGGATTTTCTCAATCTCAATATATACTAGAATCAAATCATACTGTTCCAAATGTGTTTATATCCAAGACACTATGGTTATGCCTTTCTATTATATCAATATCTACAGCTTTTGAAAAGACTTGATATGCAGCAGTACTTACTCAACATACTCATCACCATCAAATCTTTCTAATTTCATTTCAAACAACATAAGGTCATTTTATGTATCAATTAAATTCTTTTATGTTTTCATAAATACTTAGCTTTTCTCATTTTTTCCATATTTTTCAGTTTATAGTGCTTAATCATCATCATATATTTATTTTTCTATATTCTTCGTAATCCGTATCTATTTGGCTTATAATTTGATTTTTGGGATTTAGGAAAATATAGCATCATATAAATTTCTTTAACTGTTGTTTATCATAAGAAGTTATGAAATTTAATCAAAAATTTTTTTGTTCTTTTATGTTATTACAGGCTTCTTTATTTATGTAATTAGTGGATATTTCTTTGGTGTACTTGTCTCGTAATTTATCAAGATGTGTTTTTATGTAAGGTTTATGGTTGAGTATTGAGGAATACAAATTTTGGGATTGATGTGGCATAATATCTACTGTCATATCTTTGTTTATTTTTAGTTTTTGATATGTTTGTCTTGTTTCTTTTGTTGCTTGTTTTTTATTATATTTTGTATATGCAAAATCTTCTTTGATTTTTTGTGACAAAAAAAATCATGTTGTTGAAAATCCAACTGTTAATACAAAAAAAATAGTTACATAAAAAATCAATATTTTCATATGCTGATTTAATATTATTTTAAATTAGTGTCTGCTGAAAAAGTCATAATTTCCATATCACATTTTCTTTTTAGAAAAAAGAAACAAAAAATAACACATCATATGAACTCAATCTTTTAATATTCCGCCTTTGCGAAAAAAAAGAAACAAAAAAACAAAAAAACATAAATAGGTACTTTAATCTTTTTGATATTTCGCTTTGCGAAAAGCAGTAACTAAAAAGACTAAAACACTGTGAACAACCTAATTTGAAAAACAAGGAACTTTTCAATTTTACAATTTAGTGTGCACTGAAAAAATATTAAAAATGCACACTAAATTAAAAGTTCTTATAAATATTTTATTAAAAAATTCAACTTCAAAAGTCAGAAAAAACATAAAATTTTTGTAAAAATATGAAATTATTTTAAATAAAAAAATAGCTTGAAATATTTAAATAAAAAATTAATAATAGTATATTTATAAACTAATCTTATTTTTAAGAATGAAAAAAATATCATTAATACTTTTGGTTGTTTTCTTGCCATTTTGTCTTGTTTTGGCAAACAACTTTGATCAAGAATATATTTCTTGAACAGAAGAAAAATTATTGGAGCAACTGAGTGGTACTTATAATGATTTGGATACTGAATATAATAATGAGTTAGATGAATTAAAACAACATGAGTATTTTTATATACTTTATGACCAGTGAAAGTTAGACTTTTTGGAAGCAGAGGATGAAATGTTGGATGAGTATTTTGATTTGGAAGATGATATAATAGATGACTTTAGCTGACTTAGATCTGAGTTTAGAGATATTACAAGGCAAAAAAATCACAACAGAATTACTGCTGAAGAATTTGAAGATCTATGAGGAGATATTTATGATCAAATGCAATATTATAATGATAAATTTGAACAGGACATATCAGATTACAAAGATGAATTTGAATCAAAAATACAAGATTTGGGACAAGATTTTGAAGAAACCAAACAAGAAAATGAAGATAAATTGCAAAAAATAATAAATAAGATAGAAAGCATAGAACAATTTTTTGATGAAAAATATGAACTGACAGAATCAGTAGACAAGATTAATGAAATATATGTATGATCTTCGGCAACAATACATGAATTTATAGAAAATTTTGAAGATAGAACTATTGATGCTTTGTCTTGAAGTCTTAATTCTGCTATTAATACAAAATATAATAGATATCCTAACTTGAAAAACTTATCTGATGAATCAATTTTACAAAGAAAACAATCTTTGCTTTCAAATTATAAATCTAATTTAGAAGAATATTTTTATGATATTATAGAATGATTTTATGATAAGAGTGTTTATAATTGAATCGTTGAGAAATATGAAGATTTGCAACAGGATTATATGACAAATTGACAATTTTGTTATAATTCTCTTTTGGAGTTTGAATTGTCAAAATTAGAAGATTTCAAATCTCAAATCAAAGAGCAAAAACAAAGTATAAACGAAAAAATGAAAGAATTTGATGATGCTGAAACTTATGAGGAGATTAGGCAAAATTTATTAAGTAGGGCAGAAAATTTTTACGATACTGAAAAACAAGACAAAGTGGAGCAGTTGGAATCAAAAATGGATAGAGAAGTAGAATACCTTACTTTGAAATCTTCAAGACAACTTGAATCATATAATTCTATAATGTCTCAAATTGATGATATTCAAGATTGAAACTATTCAGCTGAACAAAAAATCAGCAAAATACAAAATGTAAGGTCTAATATTGATTCATTGGTTCAAGATATTGTAGATGGTGATTTAAAAACAGACTTAGAAAACAAAAGATGGGAATTGTATCTTGAAAAGATAGATTCTCAAATTAGAAATAGGTGATTGATAAGGTTTAATGCACAGTATCCAAATATCAATGAATTATTGTTAAATATATTGAATGATATGCATGATCAGGCTTGAGATAGATGACAAACATTCAAAGATAGGGTAGGGGATGCTATTAAAAGAGCGGACACCTTAATTGAAAAATGATGAATATCTCAAAGAAATGAATATCTCTTACTAAGAATTAAACAATCTATGATTGAATTTTTGTATCTGTAGAGATAAATTAGAATGTTTTGAATGTTGCGCTATTTTAAATTTATAAAAATTTTCATGATTTTTAAAAGAAACAAGTCCAAGTTCTTAAAAAAGAGTTTTACTTTGGTAGAGATGTTGATAGTAGCTGTAATAGCTGCTTCTATACTTACAGTTGTTTTGTCGTTATATTTGAACATGTTGAATGTGAGAGTAGAAACTCAGGCAAGACAGTGATTGATAGAAAACAGTTATTTTATGATAGAAAGACTAAACACCATAATGTCTGACTTTACCATAGATTACGAAGAGTATTTCAATAGAAAAATAGTAGGGTGTGATGATGATACCCAATGAGGTGATTTTGCTTGGACTGGTAATTATTTAGTTTGAACATGACATTGTGAAAATTTTACAACTTATGGAAATGCTCATTGGGATAACGATTCTTGGAGAAGGTATTATTGTAGTAGTGATGGAGATTATATAAATCATCATGATCCAAATGATGAACCAAATGAAATTGTTAGAGCAAAAAGGAAAGATTGAACTGATTGGGATAGTGAAGATGGTCCTGATAAGCGAGATTGATGTTGGGATAATGATGATGTAAGAGAAAATCCTCAATCATATTGACAATATGAGTTGCAATTTAAAGATGTATGAGAAAATGTGAGTGGAACATGATGAGCTGTATGAGATGATGATGATGTAGATTTGGGTGCATGACCTGATGGTATAGGTGATAATACTTGAGTTCAAGAGCTTTATTTGATATCTCATTCTCAAGATCAAAGACTTCTTATCAGAAGAAAAAAAGTTGATGAAGTACATTCTGAATATGATGATTTGGATGAAGATGATGATGTTGCTAATTTGTATACTTTGCAAATGCTTCGTTTGAGAGGATTTGATGCAGGTAAAGATCATGATTTTGACACTGATTCTGACGGTGTGTATGATTGACAAATCAACACTTGGGCTTGTGATTACTGACAAGGGTTTCGTTGTTGAGGCGAATGAGATCTATCTATAAGTACTGCATATTCTTGATACAAACTTCCAGCAGATGAAGATGATGGTTGGGTGAATATTTTCTCTGATGAAATTA
>CAYMVT010000043.1:0-7910 GCA_964394325.1 uncultured Candidatus Peribacteria bacterium
ACCTATATATGTTTTTTTGTTTCTTTTTTCTAAAAAGAAAATGATATATGGAAATTATGACTTTTTCAGCAGACACTATATAAGGTAATTTAAATAATTTTTAAAACAAAACAAGTAAAAATAAATATTTATTTAATATGTACTGAAAAAATATAAAAATGCTATACTAACATAAACTTATCCCTCCCAAGACAGTATATAAAAAAGCAAAGTAGTTTAATTTCAACAAAAACATATGAAAATACTTTGCTTAATATTATTTTTTGTAGAATTATATAATAAAATTTATTGCTTTCCTATCTTTAATTGTGCAAGTGACTTCAAAAGAGCATCTTCTGCTTTTATAAATTTTTCCATGTCTGTTTTGTCTTTAGTATTTTTGTATTTTTCCATTATTTCAAGAGCTCTTTTCCTTGCTTCTTCTGCCTTTTCCAAGTCAAGATCTTCAGATGCTATCAACATATCCAACAAAATCTTACTGCTGTTTTCTCATACTTCCAAAATTCACCTTCATACAGCAAATTCTCTTGTTGTTTCTGTTCATTTATAAATATAATTCACAGTCAATACAGAAGGAACTATAGAAGTAATCAAAGGAGTATGATTTTCCAAAACAGTAATTTCTCAGCTTTTTGTAACTGTATTAATTGAAACTACCCTATTTGATTTGAATACACTCCCATCAAAAGACAGAACCTCTATTTTCATTTAGCAAAAATTTTTTAATTATAAATTATTTAGAATTAATTATTCCTGATATACTTCTTTTAGCTCTTCAGCAGTTTTTTGTTCTTTTTCATAAGAAGCAATTACATCTTCAGGTGAAGCTTTGTACATAAAATGATTTTCTCAAATATGATCAAATTCTCCATCAATTATTTTCTTGAATCATTTAACGGTATCAGACAACTTCACATATACTCATTTCATTCAAGTAAATTGTTCTGCAACAAAGAAAGGTTGAGATAGGAACTTTTGTATTTTTCTAGCTCTGGAAACTGTAATTTTATCATCTTCTGAAAGTTCATCCATACCAAGTATCGCAATAATATCCTGCAGTTCTTTGTATTTTTGGAGTATTTGTTGTACCTTTTTTGCAACATCATAATGCTCTTGTCCAACTATTTCTGGATCTAGTACTGTAGAAGTGCTATCAAGAGGATCTACAGCAGGATATATTCACAATTCAGCAATAGCCCTGCTCAAAACTATCGTACTATCAAGATGTCCAAATGTAGTGGCAGGCGCAGGATCAGTAAGGTCATCGGCTGGAACATATACAGCTTGGACAGAAGTAATAGAACCTTTGTCAGTAGAAGTAATCCTTTCTTGTAATGTTCACATATCTGTGGCAAGTGTAGGCTGATATCCTACAGCTGATGGGATTCTTCACAAAAGTGCTGATATTTCAGCTCAAGCTTGTGTAAATCTAAAAATATTGTCTACAAACAACAATACATCCCTGTTTTCTCTATCCCTAAAATGCTCAGCTATAGTCAATCATGTCAAAGCTACTCTAGCCCTTGGACCAGGAGCTTCGTTCATTTGACCAAAAACCATTGCAGTTTTATCAATAACCCCAGAGTCCTTCATTTCATGATAAAGATCATTTCATTCTCTAGTTCTTTCTCAAACTCCAGCAACTACAGAATAACCTCCATGTTCGGATGCAATATTATGTATCAACTCTTGCATTATCACAGTCTTTCCTACTCATGCTCAACCAAATAATCATACTTTTCATCATTTTAACATTGGAGCAATCAGATCTATCACCTTGATTCATGTTTCAAATAGCTCTGCTTTTGTAGACAATCAGCTAAATGAAGGTGGTTCTTTGTGTATTGGATCCTCATGATCAGCTCTGGGTCTATCTTTTCAGTCTATTGGATCTCACAATACATTCAACATTCTACCAAGTACTTTTTCTCAAACAGGTGTTTTTATAGAATCTTGAGTAGATATTGCTTCCATTCACCTTTTCATACCGTCAACTGGATTCATGGCTATAGTTCTTACCATTCAATCTCATAACTGTTGCTGAACTTCAAGAACAACCTTTTGGCCATTGTTATCAACCTCAATAGCTTCATAAATACTTGGGATATAGTCGTTTTGAAATTGAACATCTACTACTACTCATATAATTTTTGTAATATATCACTTTTTCATACCTTTTTGGTTTAAATAAATAAATATAAAATAATTCTATTTAATCTTTCATGGCCTCTACTCCAGAAACTATTTCTCCAACTTCAGTAGTGATAGCTGCCTGTCTTGCTTTGTTGTATTTTAGTGTCAGATCAGAAGAATAATTATCAGCATTTTCTTTTGCATTTTTCATAGCTATCATACGAGCAGAATGTTCGGATGCTTTTGATTCCAATAATAAATCATAAAACATAGAATCCAAAATCAAAGGCATTATATGCTTTAATAATTCATCCTCAGATGGTTCAATAGTATAGTTTAATTGAGTCGTTGTAAAAGTTCATCTTTCTTTTTCGTAATCATCTCCAAAAATCTCTTTGAAATAATTATCAATACTTTTTTGAGTCAATGGCAAAAACCTAATTGATACAGGAATTTGCTTGATAGTATTTACATAATAATTATAAAAAATTATTATCTTGGAATAATATCAATCCAAATACATTTTTGTAAGATATTTTGATATAGGTTTTGAAAAGGTATATGTAACATTATCTGTAAAATCGTTTGAAAAGTCTGCAACAATATTGTTTCAAGTTTTTCCAACAAATTGAGTTCATTTCTTTCACAAAGTTACAAAATCAATTTCCTCATCTGGATACTTTTTTATATAATCATTTACCTTTTTCATTACATTGATATTATATCATCCACAAAGTCACTTGTTAGAAGCTATCAAAACCGCAAGAGTTTTTCATGATACAGGCTTTCTAAAAAACATACTATCCTGCATACTTTCACTTAACTTCAAAAAAACATCTAGTACTCACCTTATATATTCTTTTTTCTCCAAGGCTAAATCCTGAGATTTTTTCATTTTGATTGTGGATATTAATTCCATTGTCTTGGTAATTTTGGAAGTGTTTTGGATGGAATTAATTCTCCTCCTAATTTCTTTGGTATCAGACATCTAAATTGATTATATTAAATATTAAATTACCCTAAACAAGTTTAACTACTTTATTTATAAGCTCAATTAATTTTTGTTCCACTTCTTCATCAAGTTTTCAATTCTGTCTTATTGATTCCAAAATTGTTTTGTCTTCTTCCAAAGACATATATAAATTTTGCTCAAATTCTGCAATATTTGAATAACTTATTTTATCCAGATATCAGTTAACACCAGCATACAAGATACAAACTTGTTTTTCTGTTCAAACAGGTTGTCATTGTGGTTGTTTTAATATTTCCATCATAGTTTTTCATCTTTCAAGCTGTTTTTTGGTGGCTGAATCCAATTCAGATGCAAACTGTGAAAAAGCAGCAAGTTCCCTATATTGAGCCAAGTCCAATTTCAAAGTTCATGCAACTTTTTTCATAGCCTTTATTTGAGCAGATCATCAAACTCTTGATACTGACAATCCAACATTAATAGCAGGTTTTTGGCCAGAATTAAATAAATCTGTTTCCAAAAATATCTGTCAATCTGTAATAGATATTACATTGGTAGGAACATAAGCAGACACATCACCAGCTTGAGTTTCAATAACTGGCAATGCTGTCAAAGAACCAGCTCATAGTTCATCACTTAATTTGGAAGCTCTTTCCAACAATCTAGAATGCAAGTAAAAAACATCACCAGGATAAGCTTCTCTTCCTGGAGGCCTTCTTAGTAAAAGAGACATTTCTCTGTATGCATTTGCTTGCTTTGTCAAATCATCATATATTATAAGTGCATGTTTTCAATTAAACATAAAATATTCTCACATAGCACAACCCGCATAAGGTGCCAAATACTGCATACTAGCAGGAGATGATGCTCAAGCTGAAATTACGATAGTATGATCCATAGCTCATTTACTTTTTAACTCCTCTACCAGTCTTGCTACTTTTGATTCTTTTTGTCCTATTGCTACATATATACAAATTACATCCTGTCATTTTTGATTTAGTATAGTATCCATCGCAACTTGAGTTTTTCAAGTTTGTCTATCTCATATTATCAATTCTCTCTGTCATCTTCATATTGGTATCAAAGAATCTACTGCTTTGATTCATGTCTGCAGAGGCTCATGTACTGATTTTCTTTCCATAACTCATGTAGCTACTCTTTCCATAGGATAATTTTCATTTGAATTTATCTGTCATAATCAATCCAAAGGATTTCATAGTGAATCCACTACCCTACCTATCAAACCTTCTCATACTGGAACTTGCAAGGACCTTCCAGTTGCTTTTGCTTTTTGTCATTCCTTAATGCTTTTGAATCAAGAGAGAACTACTACTCATACATGATGCCTTTCTAAATTTAAAGCTACTCAAACTCAACCTCACTCAAATTCAATTAATTCATTGTATGATACATCCCTCAATCATGACACCTTTGCAACTCAATCTCACAAATAAAAAACCTCTCAGACATTTTTTAACTCAGGGTCTAACTCTACACTATCTAATTTTTTTTCTATATCAGATATCACACTTTGTAAAAACTCATTTGACATTTTTTTAATTTTTTTATTAAGAAGTAAATTTTTTTCTAATTAAGTTATCAAAATAATAAAAACTACAATCAATCATTTTATCATTAAAATATACTTTGAATCATCATCATATTGTTTCTTTAGGAATAAATTGTATTTCATTTGTATCAACACTTATTCAAAAATATTTTTCATATATTTTAACAACTTTTTCTTGTAAGATGTCCATTTTTATGTTTGGAAAATATTCAACTTGTAGCACATCCTTGCTTTGAAGAAAGTTTTTGAATTGAATATTTCATCTTTTTCACAAATTTTTGAGTAAATCATCATACAAAAGAAGATATTTATAAATTTTTTTGAGTTCTTTTTTATCAAGATTTTCCATTTTTTAGGATTTGTTTAGCATATTAAATACATTTTTTTCAATAAACTCTTTGTTGCTTTTTTCATCTTCAAATAGTTTTCAATTTACTTTTAGTGCTACATCTATAACTGTTTCTTTCATAGCATTTTCCATCATAGCTTTCTGTTTTTGGATATCTTTGTTGGTGGATTCAATTATAGAATTCGCTTTTTCTTGTGCTTGTTGTATTTTTAAGTCGGCCTCTTTCTTTGCTAAACTCTTAGTATCTATTTTGATTTGTTCAGCTTCTTTTCTTGCTTCATCAATTATTTTTTGAGCTTGAATATCAGCTTCTTCTTTTTTCTCTTCTAACACAGCTTCCACATTATTAAGTTTGTCCAAATTCTTCCTTCTTTCTTCAATCATTTTTATAATTTTTTCTCCCAAAAAATATTTGAACAAGAAAAATATTATAGCAAAATTTATTATCTGTGCCAAAATTACTCATATACTTATATCGTCCATTTTTTATCATTTAAAATATAAAAATACTACATAGCCAAAAGCCTAAATGCTACTATCAATCAGTATATAGCAATCACTTCTATCAAAGCCACAAAAAGAACCATAAATGCCATTAATTTTGTTTTCAAATCAGAGAAAGAGTTCATTCAATCAAAAGCTCATCTTATCATTACTCACTGTCAGATTCAAACTCACAAACCAGTAAGTCAAATAGCAAGACCAGCTCACAATCATAGATGTACTGCCAATGATTCAGCTCAAAGTATCTGAAAAGATACCACCAAAGCATAAATAGCTGCTGACTCTATCAAGGCAACAGCCAATATAGAAGCTGTTAAAAAGAAGCTTATCAGTTTTGGATTTTTTCACATAACTTCCAAGGCTTTGTCTGACATATATCATCTTCACAATCCTACTCAAAATCATGCTAATCAAATAGCAAGACCAGCTCATACAAATAATGCTGTATCCGCACCTCCAGCTCAATCTCACATAATTCTAAACGCAATTATCAATCAATAAATGGCAGTTACTTCTACCAAAGCTACGAACAATACCATAAAAGTCATGATTTTATTTTTTATCTCAGGATTCCTATTGATAGAACTCAAAGCTCATACTACAAGCTGTCATTTTCACCAACCAGCTCATGCTCCCGCCAATCAAATTGCCAATCATGCACCAGTTGCAGCATAAAATCAAAGATCTGTAGCTCCTAGCAACTGAAATGAAACAACTAATCAATAAATAGCAGCAGCTTCTACCAAAGCTATTCATAGTATAGAGACTATCAAAAAGTAATTCATCATATTTGGAGTAATAGACATCACTTCCAAAGCTTTTTGGGAAAGATATCATCTTCATATGGCAACTCATGCTCAAGCAAATCAAATTGCCAATCCAGCTCACAAGTGTGTGACACTAAGATCTACATCTCACATAATTCTAAAAGCTACTATCAATCAGTATATAGCACTAACTTCAATCAAAGCTACAAACAATACCATAAAAGTCATTATTTTGGCTTTAAGCCTAGGGTTTCTATCAATTGCTGATAAAGCTCATGATACCAGCAATCATTCTCAAATTCAAGCACCTGCTCAAGTAAGTCAAATTGCTAATCCAGCTCATATACTTGAAAGCAATGGCAAAGCTTCTGCTGATAATAGTTGAAATGCAACTACCAATCAGTAAATAACAGCCGACTCAAGTAAAGCAAATCATAATATAGCTACTGTCAAATAAAAAGTGCTCATAGAAGGACTTTTTCACATTACTTGAAGAGCTCTTTTTATCAATATTCACTGTCATATAGCAACTCAAATTCATGCTATTCATACAGCCAATCAAGGTCATATATAATCTAATAGTTCCATAAAAATCAAATATTACAAACTAAAAAAAGTTAAAATTAATGTATTTTTGATACTTTGATAAATATTGCTATCAAAAGAGGGAATACCAATGCCTGCAAAAATGCAACCAACAACTTTTGTAAATATACTATTACAGGTCAGATTGCAGGAAGCTGAAAACCTAGCATATCCAGAGTTAGTCATGCCATACCTCAAACCAACATTCACAAAAGTATACCTCCTGCTATCATGTTTCAATAAAGCCTAAAAGATAATGATATAATCTTGGCAATATGTCATATTATTTCCAATATTCACAAAAACATAGAAATAATTATATCAAATATTTTTATTAACACAAATAATGGCAAATCAATGTATTTAGGCATTATTCATCTAGTATATGGAATATAATCTTTTCACAAAACAGGGAAATATTCATACAAAGCCTTTCATAATCACAATGATCTAAATTGTTCAATTATTATTATAATCACTCCGATAACGGCCATTGCTAAATTAAAATTAATATCTCAAGTAGGTGGAGTGACAATATATTTTACTCATTCTCCAAAAATAGGAACCATAAACTCCATAAAAATTCAAAACAAGTTAGCAAACAATATTATAAAAAAAAGAAGAGTAATATATACCTTGATTCGTCTTTTCTCTTCTTTTCACAAGATATCCTCAAAAAAGTCGTAAAACTTTTCAAAAAGCATATCAAATCATACTACAAAACTACTTTGAGGAAAATATTTATACAAAAAAACAAACAAAAATATCATTCAAATCACTACCAATAATCATATACTAGTTCAAGCCTGCAAATAAAAATTCAAAAAGCCTTCCCAAATTCAGTTTATATCCATTTTTTCAACAAATTCTTAATGTAATCAAAATAAAAAAAGCCCCCTTTAAAAAAGCTTCATAACACATAAGCAAAGAAATTATTATAAATAAAAAAAAACAAAATTCAAGACAATCGGTCAAAAAATGTAAAAAGTTTATACTAATGGGGAACCATATAGAAAACATTGAGAAAAGAAA
>CAYMVT010000044.1:0-7756 GCA_964394325.1 uncultured Candidatus Peribacteria bacterium
ATGGTTTTCATAGAAAACAGCAACACATTTTTCCATTAAAATAGATAGCAACACATTTTTTCCATTATGCCTAAAAATAAGTTATAAAAAAATTAAGAAATAAAGTAATTCTAATCTACTTAATCCCTTAATTTCAGCAACACAAAAGTTCTATTATATCTGATTTTTATCTATATTTCCTATTTTTTTTGATGTATCTTCTGTAAGACCAACTTTCATTTCATTTATAAATAAAATTTATTTGTCATGAATTTGGTTGTCTAACAATTCTATATCAATCAGGATCTTCTCTTGCACTAGTATTATCACAAATCAATTTACCATTGCGAAAAAACCAATTATAAACATTTCATTTTGGGTTTATATACTCCCTTTTTTGTCATTGTAGATTAGTTTTATTATTTTCTCAAATTAATTTTTTCTGTTTTTCTGCTTGTTTTTTTTGTTTCATAATACCCATTTTGTTCGTTCTACTAGCCATTTTTTGAAAATTAATTTATAAAATATATTCTATTAATTATTTTTCATCTTCTGCTTTGTCGTAAAATTTCATAATATTACTTACAAAAACAAGTTCTACTTCTCCTGTAGGTCAATTTCTATTTTTTCTTAAAAGAACATCTGCCATTCATTTCCTATCAGTATCTTGATCATAATATTCTTCCCTAAACAACATCATTACAGCATCAGCATCCTGTTCTATAGCTCATGATTCTCTTAAGTCAGAAAGTTGTGGCTTTTTGTCTGGTCTTTGTTCTACAGCACGAGAAAGCTGCGATAAAGCCAAGACAGGTACATCAAGGTCTCTTGCCATTTCTTTTAATCATCTAGATATTTCAGATATTTCTTGTACTCTATTTCATGCAAATTTTGAGCCTGTATTTGTCATTAATTGTAAATAATCTATAATAATTAAGTCTAATTGTCATTTTTCCATTCTTAATCTTCTTAATTTAGATTTCATTTCAGATATACTTGCTCATCATTTATCATCCAAAAAAATATTAACTTGTCATAATTTTTCCATAGCTTCTCATATGTTTGCAAAATCTTCTTCTTGCAATTGTCATTTATGAATTTTGTATATAGGAATATCTGCTATACAAGACAAAACTCTATCTACAATTTGTTCATTTCACATTTCCAAAGAAAACATTGCTACAGATTTATTTTGTTTTAAAGCAGCTTTTACTAGTAAATTTAGAGCAAATGATGTTTTTCACATACTAGGTCTAGCAGCTAATACATGCAATTCTCAAGGTTTAAATCATCCAAGCAAATTATCAAGATGAGAATAAGTAGAAAGAACTTTATTTTTATCAATTTTTGAAGGATCATCAACAATTTCCATATAATTATCAACTCTTTGATTAAGAATATCTTTAATATGTCTAAGTGAGTCAGATGTCTTTTCTTGTGTAAGATCAAAAATTTGTTTTTCAATATCTTCTAATATTTGTTCAGTTTCTTTTTCTTCATAAACATAACCGGAAATTACTTGAGTTGTTTTTAATATATTCCTAAGAATAGATTTATCTTTTACAATTCTTGCATAGTCGGAAGCTACTGTAGGAGTTAATACAAAACTTGAAAGTTCGTATAAATAATCCAAACCTCAACAACTTTCCAATTTTTGAGATTTTGTTAGTTGATTTGATATTGTTACAACATCTATAGTTTGGTTATTTTTGTACAAATCTATTATACTAGAGTATATATCTTGATGTTGTTTTTGGTAAAAATCTTTTTCTGATAATGAATAAGAATCCAAAATATACATTACTTCATTATCTAAAATTATAGATCATATTACTCATTTTTCTGCTTCCAAATTATTTGGTGGAGTTTTTATGTCTTCTAAGTTTACCATTTTATTGATTAATATATTATAGTTAAGATAAAAAATCAAATAAAAACAGTATAAAGAAAAAAAATACATACTCAAGTATATTTTTTAATATATTTATAAAAAATTTTTTATACTCAAAATTATTTGTTTAGAATTGTCTTTTCATTATTATATATATATAAAATTTAAACAGCATATAATTTGGCTTGAAATTTGAATAAAATTATTTATATTATGACTTGTTTGTTTAAATTTTGTATTACAAACATTTTTAATTTTTTTTATAAATACTTTTTAAACACTAGTGTATATTGAATAAAATATTCAAACATACATAACTAATTCAAAAAAATTCCTTACCTTTTGGAATTTTATTTGATTTATGTTAATTATTACATTAATTTGTATAGTTATTTGCTTTGTTGGAGTTTTTACAATACCTTCTTACACTATGCAAAATATAACTAATAAAACTTTTTATTAGTCTTTAGTTAGATATTTATTAAATCAAAACAATTAAGAATATGCCTACAATTAATCAGTTAATAAAAAAATGAAGAAAAAGTAAAAAAGCTCTTTCAAGTGCTCCTGCTTTTCAGTATAGTATAAATTCTGTAAAATGAAACAAAAAATCATTTTATTCATCTCCTTTTAAAAGATGAGTTTGTCTTAAAGTTACAGTAAAGTCACCTAAAAAACCAAATTCAGCACAGAGAAAGGTTGCAAAAGTTAGACTTTCAAACTGACAGGAAGTAATAGCATATATTCCTTGAGAGAAACATTCTTTGCAGGAACATAGTGTTGTACTTGTTAGATGAGGAAGAGTGAAAGATTTACCGTGAGTAAAATATCATATTGTTAGGGGTACTTATGATTTAGCTTGAGTAGAAAATAGAAAAACATCTAGATCAAAATACTGAACAAAAAAACCTAAAAAATAATTTTATTATTTAATTTTAAATTTACTTGTTATGTCAAAGAAGTTTAAAAAAAGTGATTCATTTAATGTATATTCTACTAGTCCTAAAATTGAAAAATTTATAAATCATATAATGAAGGACTGAAAAAAAACTACTGCTAGGAAAGTTTTTTGGAATTGCTTAGAAGAAATTAAGAAAAACTGACATATGAATCCTTATGCTGTATGGGAGGTTGCTATAGAAAATGCTTCTCCAAGTGTTATGGTGAAATCAAAAAGGATTTGATGAGCAGTATACCAAGTTCCATTGGAAGTAAAAACAGAAAAAAAGTTTTTTTATTCAACAAAATGGATATTAGACTATGCAAGAGCCAAAAAATGAACCCCTATGTATAAAGCGCTAGCTGAAGAACTTTTGGCTGCTTATTCCAATCAATGATCATCTGTAAAGAAAAAAGAAGATACTCATAAAATGGCAGAAGCTAACAAAGCTTATGCTTATCTTGCAAAATATGTTAAATAAGTCTATTCAAATTTAATTATATCTAATAAAGTATTTTAAAATGTGAAACTGTAAAAGATCAAGACACGCTTATTTTTTAAGATGAATTAACAGAAAAAGAAAAAAGTCTTATAGTAAGCAAAAAAAAGCAATTGATTGTTATATAAAACTACTTACAAGGAAAAATAAAGAATGAGACACTAAGTGGATACAAAATGCTTTTAGTAAGTGTGAGTGAAAAATCAAAAAATATTGAATTAATAAAGAAATGATAAATAATGCATTAGATCACAAAGGTCTTACTAATTTAAAATCATAAAAAATTTTTATAAAAATGGCTAGATTAAGAACTAATTGAAGAAAAAAGTTAAACAAAGCTTTAAGTAGGGTAGAAAGAGTTGTGATAATGCAAATTAGAAAGCATATTGAACAGCAAAAAAAATGGAAGGCTCAATTGTGAAAGAAAAAATAAATTTATATAAATTTAAAAAATATTCCAATGAATTTTGATAGATTGAAAAAAATAAACGAAACAAAGTGATATAAAAACATCAATGTTAAACCTGGTCAGTATATACAAGTAAATGAAGTTATTTGAGAATGAAATAATAGAAGAATTTGGAAATTTAAATGAATAGTTTTGAAGGTAAAAAAAAGCAAATTAGCTGATGGAACTTTTACTATTAGATGAAAATCTGCAGGTGTTACTATAGAAAAAATTTATCCTTTATCTTTTAATTGATTTGAGCAAGTAATATTACTTGATCAGTATAAAATCAGAAGAGCTAAGCTTTATTATCTTAGGGATAAAATAGGTAAACAAGCAAGACTCAAAACTATAAATCCTCAAAATAAAGGGAAAAACTTGATTGATGAATAAATTGTTTTTTATTAGTATAAACTTATATTAAAGTTATGAACTTAAATGTTAAAAAAAGAGAAGTCTTTGGAAAAGCATTAGCATCATACAGAAAAAAATGACAAATTCCTGGAATTGTTTATAGTAAGCATATGAAAGAATCAATTCCTGTGTTTTTTGAAAAAATTCCATTTTTAAAGATTTTTGAACAATCTTGATATTCTTCACCTATTACATTAAAGGGTGATTGAGTAAAGGAAATGGTTCTTGTCTCTGATATTAATGTTGACAGTGTTTCTGATAGGTTGTTGCATGTTGATTTTCATGCTGTAAAAGCTGATGAAACTACAGAAGCAGAGGTTCCGGTTCGTTTAATTTGAGAATCTCCTATTGAAAAGCAATCCTTGTGAAAAGTTGAACTAGTAAAAGATTCTGTCCTTGTAGAGGCGCTGCCAAAAAATCTTCCAAATAATATAGAGCTTGATATATCAAAAATAGAATCTTTAAATGATGTTGTTTTTGTAAAAGATTTAAAATTTTCTGATGACGTTGAAATCAAAGATGATTTGGAATTGCCAATATTAACTATTGTTGAAATTAAAGAGGAAAAAGAAGAAGAAATTACTGAATCAGAAGTTCCATCTGAAGATTGACAAGACTCAGAAGAAGTTTCAGAAAATAATTAAAAAATTTATTATTTTAAATAAATAAAAATGTGAAAAGTTTGTCAGGTATGTAATAAATGAACATCTTCTTGAAATAATAGGTCTCACTCTATGAGAGCAACCAAAAGAACATTCAAGCCAAATATATTTTCAAAAAAAGTTGATTTATGAGAAGGCTTCAAAGTAAAGGTTAAGATTTGTTCTAGTTGTTACAAAAAATTCTTTATGAGCTGAAAACTTTCTTAGTTTTTTGTTTTGTATTTTTGGGCCAGTAGCTCAGTCGGTAGAGCAACAGCCTTTTAAGCTGGTGGTCCAGGGTTCGATTCCCTGCTGGCCCATTTTTTATTAAAAATTAAAAACTTTTTTGGTACAAGATTGTTTAGTGTCTGATAAAAAAGTCTTTATTGATTATATCTTATGTGTTAACTATTAGTTTCTTAAAGACTTAGCACCTTCAGCATCTATATTAAAAAACAAGGAGCTGTTTTTAATCTTATTTGAAACGTTTTTTCAAACCTTGATTTTAAATATTACTATTCCAGCCTTAATTACCTCTTATCGCATATAACAATATCAATTCTGATTGTTTAAATAGGTATTGGGTTTATATTTTTTCAGCACACACTATAGCAAAAAACAACAAAAAAATTATACTATAAAATTAGCTATCTTACCAGGTACATAAATTACTTTTTTATAACCATCCTTAATATACTTATATATAGCCTGATCCTGTTCTACTAAACTTTCCATCTCTTTTTGTCAAGCCTCTTTACTTATTTGAATAGTTCCCCTTAATTTTCAGTTTACTTGTACAGCCAAAGTTATCTCATCTGTTTCAATCATCTGAGGATCATAATCAGGCCAAGGAGCATTTTCGAATATTGTTGGTTTGTTGCCTATAAAACCCCAAAGCTCTTCTGCAAGGTGTGGAGCAAAAGGATGTAATATTACTAGAAATGTTTCTTGCCATTCTTTTGCAAGACTTGGATCAGCAGGCATACCTGTATTTACAAGTATCATCATTTGTGCAATAGCAGTATTGAATTTATAACTTTCTATATCATCTGTAACTTTTTTGATTGTTTTGTGAAGCTGTCTCATACTCTCTTGATCATCATCTGATGTTTTTCAGTTCTGGAAAAGATTCCAAACTTTGTCCAAAAATCTTCTACATCACACAATTCACTGAGGATCCCATGGTGCTGCATCTCTAAAATCTCACATATACATCTCATACAACCTAAAAGCATCTGCTCAATACTCTTGTATAATATCATCTGGATTTTCTACATTTTTCAAACTTTTACTCATTTTGGAAACAATTTTCTTTAACTCTTCTCCGGTTTCTTTGTGAAAGTATTTTCAATCTTTTTCTTCTACTTCATCGTTGGGTACTAGTCATCAATTGCTTCTTTGGTATGCAAAGGCTTGTATCAATCATTGGTTTGCCAATCTATAAAATGGTTCGTCATAACCAACCACATTTATATCATACAAAAATTTATGCCAAAATCTTGCATAAAGCAAGTGTAATACTGCATGTTCTACTCATCCAATATAACTGTCTACATAATTCCAATAATCAACTGCTTCTTTGCTCACAAGTTCTTCAGAATTATTTGGATCCATATATCTTAAGTAATATCGGCAAGAACCTCACCATTGAGGCATAGTATTTGTTTCTCTTTGTCAGTATAGATTGTTGGCTATTTTTACATTCAAGAAATCATCTACTGCAGCCAGAGGAGAACGACCATCACCAGCTGGTTCAAATTTTTCTACATCTGGTAGTTCTACAGGAAGATTGTAATCACAAATTATCTTGGTGTATAGTCCATCATAAATTTTGGAAATGATTTGTTGGTTGGCTACAAGGAAGTTTTCTCCATTTTCTTCAAGGATATAAGCATTGTTGTCGTTGGCTTCACTTATATCCTGTATTGTTGAAAGGTTTTGGATATCTTGGGGGTCAAAATGTATCAAAGGAATAGGTTCTCACCAATATCTTTGTCTAGAAAAAAGCCAGTCTCTAAGTTTGTAGTTTACTTTCTTGTATCCAAATCAGTTTTGCTCAGCATATTCAGTAAGTTTGCTTCTGGCTTCTTGAGAACTTAGTCAATCAAAATCTCAAGAATCAACTAAAACTCAATCTTTTGTGTAAGCACCATCTCAGTTTTGGTAATAATCCCAGAATATCTTGTGATTCTGTAGATCTATAAAATTGTCTACTTTGTCTACATCCAACCAAAATCAGTTATGATTTTTGGTTTCTTCATAGTCAGGCTCTTGGTAAGTCTCATCTTCCAACTCAAGCAAAAATCAATCCAATATTGCATGCCTATTTTCGTCTTTGTGTTTGGCAAAAAATTTGGTTTGAACTTGTCCTCATAGTTTCTTAACTATCTTTACATTTTGATAACCAGACTCTTCTCTTACTTCTCTTATTACAGCTTCTTCAAGACTTTCTCATTCTTCTTTGCCTCAGACCAAAAAGCTTTTCCAGTTGAACTTTTCCCAGTCCAAGACAAAAACTTTATCTTTGTTTTTGTTTAGCAGAACTCAAACAACAAGATGTCTCTGGACAGTAGGCTTGTCTTCTCTAACAAAATCTTCATCTTTTTCTGGCTCAAAATAAGGAGCAACAACATTTCTTATTTCTAGACCATATTTTTTGGCAAATTCATAATCTCTTTCATCGTGAGCTGGTACTGCCATTACAGCTCAAGTTCAGTAATTTCACAAAACATAATCTCAAATCCAAAGAGGAACTTTTTCATTGTTGAAAGGGTTGATTACATAAGATCATGTAAAAACTCAAGTTTTTTCTTTTGACTCAGTCCTATCAAATTCTGCCTTGTTTTGGGCTTTGTTGATATATTCTTCACAAGTATTTTTGTATTCATCTTGAATAAAATTGTATACATCAGGATGATCTGGAGCAATCACAGTATAAGTAACA
>CAYMVT010000045.1:0-7471 GCA_964394325.1 uncultured Candidatus Peribacteria bacterium
TGTATTTCAGTACAAAATATATAATGATTTTTTTAACAAATGCAATACTATGTACTTGACATGATGATAAATTTCATTAATAATCAAACCAAGTTTTTAATTTCCTGACCAAAACCAATCATGACAGAAATAATAAATCAAACACCTGAGATAAAGAATAAAGAGTCAAAATGACTAAGAAATGAAACAAAGATAGCTTGATCAGCTTTAGCAACTACACTTTTGGCATTGAATATACAAATTTGATATTGAAATAATAAGAACTGACAAACATAATTATGTAAGTATATAAGTTATGCATTAAAAAATTATATTGAACTTTTTGAATATAAATATATATTGTAAATAGTGTACATTTTAATGATAAAACTTAAAATCATGTGAAAAAATATATTTTCATCTGAGCATGAAAAAGAAATACAGCAGCTTTGGGAGAAAGAATGAATTGATAAATTTCTTTCAGAAAGCGATAAACCTATATATTCTATTGATTCTCCACCTCCTACAATTTCAGGTAAAATTCATATGGGTCATGTATTTTCATATACTCAAATGGAGATAACAGCAAGATTTAAGAAAATGCAGTGATATAATTTATTTTACCCATTTGGCTTTGATGATAATTGAATACCTACTGAGGTGCTTGTAGAAAAAGAAACTTGAAAAAAATCTAGGGAGGTTTGAAGAGAACAGTTCACTAAAGAATGCTTTGAAACTACAAGATATTATAGAGAAAAATTTAGACAAATGTGGAAATCACTTTGACTTTGAGTGGACTGGGAGCTTGAATACTCAACAATTTCTCCAGAAGTACAAAAAATTTCACAAAAATCATTTGTTAAACTACTTAGAGAATGAGCTATATATAGAGCAGATGCTCCTTCTTTTTGGTGTACTCAAGCAAGGACTTCAGTTGCACAATCAGAATTAGAATATGAAGAAAAGGATGGAGTTTTTTATGATATAGATTTTGAGCTTGAATCATGAGAATCTTTGACAATATGAACCACAAGACCTGAACTTTTGCCAGCATGTGTGGCTGTGTTTGTACATCCAGAAGATAGCAGGTACAAAGATTTTATATGAAAAAATATAACTACTCCTGTTTGAGATACTGTTAAGTTATTATGAGATGACATAGTAGATATGGAAAAATGAACTTGAGTTGTTATGTGTTGTACTTATTGAGATGAAACTGATTTGTACTGGGTAAGAAAACATAAACTTCCTGAAAAAGTTATTGTAGGTGAAGATGGTGTTATTCAAGCTGGAACAGCTAAATGATTGTATATAAAAAAATCAAGAAAAAGTATAGTTGAATATTTGAGGGGAAAGTGAGCTATTACAAAAGAAGAAGAAATCACCCACTCTGTGGCTGTTTTTGAAAGAACGAAAAATCCTATAGAAATAATTAGTGTGCCACAATGGTTTGTGAAAGTTTTGGATAAAAAAGAAAAAATAAAAGAATTATGAAATAAAATGAAATGGCATCCTCAATCAATGAAAAAAAGATTTGATCATTGGGTAGATAATTTGGAAATAGATTGGAATATATCAAGACAAAGGTATTTTGGTATACCTGTACCTGTATGGTATAGTAAAAAAACCTGAGAAATAATTTTACCAGATGAAGATCAGCTACCTATTAATCCTTTGATAGATATACCAAATAATTTACCTGAATGACATACTAAAGATGATATAATTCCTGAAAATGAAGTTTTGGATACTTGGGCAACTTCTTCTCTTACTCCTTTTGTAAATGCTAGATGGTGAGAAGATAAGTCTATAGAAAATAAATTGTTGCCAATGAGTTTGAGAACTCAAGCTCATGATATTATCAGGACCTGGACTTTTGGTAGCGTGGTTATGAGTATGTATCACAAAGATGATATACCATTTGAAAATGTTATGATTTCTGGACATATGGTTGCTAAATGATGAGAAAAAGTAAGTAAATCAAAATGAAATGCTTGAAGAAGTCCTGAAGAGTATATTAAAGACTATGGAGCAGATGCAGTAAGATATTGGACTTGTGGTTGAGTTCTTTGAAGGGATTTAGCTTTGGATGAAAATGAAATAAAAAAATGAAAAAAATTAGTTACGAAGCTATTAAATTCTGCTAAATTTGTTTTTATGAATTTGGAAGATTTTGAACTATCTGAAGAAATTGATTTTAGTGAATTAGAGAAAATTGACAGAAAAATAATATCAAAACTTAAATATACTTCAGAAAAAGTTGCAACACATTTTGAAAAATTTGAATTTTTGTATGCTAGGAAGGAGTTTGAATATTTTTTCTGGAGAGATTTTTGTGATAATTATTTGGAAATAGTAAAATCAATAATATATAATCCAGAACAATACGAAGATTGAGAACAAAAGAAAAAATCAGCACAATATACATTGTATTATTGTATGAATAAAATAATAAAACTTATAGCACCAGTGCAGCCACATATATCAGAGTACTTGTATAAAACTTATTATAAGGATGTTGAATGAATAAATAGTGTTCATAATACAAAATTTCCATGATATGATAATTTAAGTGAGATTTCAGAGGAAAACTTTAAAGAACTGGAAATATTATATACTATAATATGACTTATAAGACAATATAAGACATTTGAATGAATAAAGTTATGAGAACAAGTTGGCTGCATACAAATTTGAGCTACAAAAGAAGATTTGGATATTTGTCAAAAATACTGTGAATATATAAGGAGCGTATGAAAAGCAACAAGTATAAAGTTTGTTGAAGATTCGGAAAAAAGTGTTGAAATTAAATAATAGAGTATTTTAAAATTCTATCAATGATCTTACTGCTTCTTCCAATTCATCTTCGGTACTTTTGTGTGCTGTTTGTCAGATATCTTTACTGTTAATGTTTTTATATCTAAACAAGCTTTCAAAAGCATATTCTCTATGCACATATTCATCTGGATGAAAATAATCTGAATCTTCTATTGGATATAAATTATAATTTTTTGCAGCAGTTATATAGTCTGATGCCCAATGGCTTTTGTCTATATCCAAAAAGGCAGGGAAGATATCATCCTTTTTGACATCAAAAAATCTTGCATACATAGCTATAAGTTCATCTTTTTGAGCTTCTTGATTTGGTAGTGCATGAGTTCATCATGCTCACTTTATAACCTCGTCCTTGTATGCCATGAATATATATGGAGCATACCATGCATCCAAGGATACATCTTCAAAGAAAATTCAATTCTTCTCAACATGTTCATTCATCTTTTGTTTAAACTTATCCAAATCATCTCAGTACTTATACCTTACCAAAATAGTAATGATCTCAGATCTTATTATGTTTTTGTCTGGCATTAATCTTCCATCGTGTCCTTGAACTATTCATCTTTTGTTTAGTTTTTTGATAGATGAGCCAAATTTATCATCTTTACTATAATCCAAAAACATTTCTGATGAGAGGTTTTTGTTCGCTGAAATACTAATATCATCGTCCTTGAATTTGATGCTAAGCCTATAATTTTGAACTTTTGGAGCCTTTATATCAAAAGAAAAAGTTGTAGAATTCTCAGAAATTTTTTCGTCTATCAATGAGTAAGTTTCATCATTATCTCTGTCTATAAGATCTACTTTTATATCTCAATTCAATAGATAATCCACTTTTGTAGAAAGGTTATCTACTGGATATACTGTAAAATTTTGGTGTTTATTTGTATATATTGTATTTGGTCATTCGATAGAAAGTCAAAATATTTCTTGAGAATCTTCATAAACACTAAAGTAAAAGTTCTCTTTGTTCTGTCAATCACTAAAAGTAATTCTTCAACTTCACATTTTTTCAGCACTTATTTGTACTTCATATTCATTTTGATCTTGCTTTGGTTTTATTATATAACTTGATGGTTTAAGTACATTGTTATTATTACTAATTGTTATCTCTCCTTCTTGTCACTTGGTTTCAACTACAAAAGTTATATTATCTCACATAGTAAGTCTGTCATCTATTTTTGGATTTTTTATATCTTTTATTTTAAAAGGTTCTTTGCTAGGGGCTGTATGAGCTTCTTCTTCATGCTCATCATCAGTTTCATCGTATTCTTGATCTATTCTTGATGCAATTTCATCAAGCAAGTCAATTTCCTCTTCCTTAATTTCCTCATCTTGTTCGTATTCTTCAGGCTGTTCTAGGTCATCTCATACCGTAGTAATGTTTGATTCTATAAAAGAGATAGGATCTTTGGTGTTTTCTTTTACTCATTGTATAGTTCAATTTTGCCAACCTGAATTCCAAAGTTCTTTAGCTATTTGCATATCTTTGATATCTTCTACATCTCACAAATCATTTATTTGAAAATGCAGATGTGGTGTAGTAGAGGCTCAACTTTTTCATACATATCAAATTTTTTCTCATCTTTGAATTATATCTCATTTGCTTATATTATCGGCAAAATCATATAAATGAGCATAAAATGTAGCAATTAGTTTTCAATCAAAATTAGTCAAAATTATTATATGATTTCAAAATCAGTGGTTTCATTCTCTAACATCCATTACAATTCAATTCATGCTATTGTATATAGGTGTTCAAACACTACTTACTATATCAATTCAGGCATGTGTTCATGTTTCAGGAATCCATCGATTACAATTTTCTCTTGAACATGAATAATTGGCAGTCCAAGTAGTAGTCAGTAGTCTTTTGTAAAAAAGGACCTTTTGTCTTTCTAATGGATTTGATATATGCTCCCATACATTATAAGGAGAAACAAATTTATATCTTTCCATAATATCTGAAAATTTTAGTGGAAAAGTTGTTTTTTTTTCTTTGGACAATTCTTCCCAGTGTGTGTCTTTTGTTTTATCGTAATTGACAACATTTCATCGATCTACTACTTCTCTAAATGGCCAAGATGCTTTGTCTTCTTTTATTTCATCAATATTTTCTAAAATTTTTTCTGTGGTAAGCGTTCACTTCAAAAGATGTGATATATCAGAGAATAAGTCTTGGTTTGGTGTTAGATTAAAAATATAAATTCATATTGTAAATACGGAAGTTAAAACAATTATTTTCTTGTAAAAATAAGAGTCACTCCTTTTGTTTATGTTTTTTCTTTTTATGTTTTTCATTTATCTTTTTTATTTTGATAATAAATTTTAATTTGCTCAAAAAATTATATTGATTTATTTTTTGTTGTCAAAAAATTGTTCATAAAATCACTAGTGTCCCATAAAAAAATCTTGGGACAGCAAAAAAATCCTTATACATAGGCAATGTAAGAGCAACAACATTTACCTAGATAAGGATTTAAACTATGAATAATCATATTAGAACAATTTTCAATCAATTACTAGAAATTGTACTAAGAAATAAATTTAATAAATCTGTGGGACAGCATAATTAAAATTTTACCTGTAGACAGCAGTTTAGACTTTTTTATCTTCTCAAGTCATCTCAAAAGATCCTCTATGAGATATTGAGCTATGAATAAAAATTTATTTTAATTAATTTATATTATCTTTGATTAATATTGCTTGCTAGAAAAGAAATATTCTATAGGTGCTATTTTTTTATTTGATAAGTTCACTTACTTACTCTTTGAAATAATTCTTGATATTTTTGTAATGTTAAAACAATAGTATTTGGGCTAACCATTTTTTCTTTCAGAACTTCTTGTGTTATTTCTTTTATTGACATAGGTCTTTGGAAGCTGCTAAGAATTCTTTCTATTATCTCTTTTACAGTACCTCATTGATAACCCCATTCTTTTAATCAATAAATTCCTAATCCCATGTTTATAAATATGTCCGAATTTTTTACAAGTTCATTGTGTACTGTATTAATCTTTACTGGCTTTCAATCAAACCACTCCATAATTTTAGAAGCAATTTCTTGATAATGTAAAGGTTTGTTTACTCTTCTTAGTATATATATAACCTTTTGTTTGATTGTTTTTGGATTAACTTCTATGAATGTATCAAGTCATATTTTTCAATCAAAAACACTTATCCCTTTTACGCCTTTGAAAAAGTTTATATAAAAAACATTATTTTCTAAATATTTAACATCAGGATATTTTTTAGCAAAGTCAGCTTTGAGCTTATCTATAAAATCATACATATCTTCAGAAGATTTGTTTTTTTCAAAATATGATACAGAATAATTTGCAATTTTTGTTAAAAGATCTTCAAATAGTGGTTCAAGATAAAAAGATTTATTTATTGCTTTATTTCTTTTTAGATAATATACATCAAAATCTGAAACTAATACTAATCTAACTTCTTCCGCAGAAAAGTTAAATATTCATTTATTTATTATTTTTGAAACCAAATCCTCTTCAGACAAAAAACCTCAATTCATATCTAATATCTTTTTGGCTTCTCATATTAACTTTATGTATTTGTCATTTCATACTATAAGTCTTCTAAATCTCATAAGTCATTGAGATTCAATTTGTCTTACTCTTTCTCTTGTAAGTCAATAATCCTGTCATATTCTTTGCAAAGGTATTCATGGCTGTCAGTTAAGTCAATATTTCTTCAAAAGCACTAGTTGTTCTTTTGGCTTACAATACTTCAGGACATCTTGAAGTCATGTGCTACTAATATCTACCTTGATTTTCTTATCATCCATTTTCACTGTGAATGTCATGTATATTTTAAATTTACAAATTATAAAAAAAACTAATATTTAAATAAGTTAATAATGATTTGACTTTCAATGTCAAGCAAATCTTGACTTAAAAAAATACAATTTAAAAAATTTTTATAAATCTATCAAAAAACCTGAAAATAGTTTTTAAAAGATATCGTGTATTATATAAAATTAAAACAAAACCAAATTTGAATTTGTGATTGACAAGCCACAAAAGTAATGCATAGATATTAATTTTAAACATATTAAGTTATACTTTACATTTAAAAAATTTTTATCTCTTATTAAATGATCTGTAATTATGCTTTGTAAGAGAATCTTTTAAAGAAGTTTGACATTGATATGTTTTTTGTTATACTAATTTTTAGTATATTATATATTTAAAAAAAAGAAATGTGACAAAAAATTAATTACTATCAAAATATCAATGAAGTTTTAAAAATTCCACAGTCTAATTCTTTTGAAGAATATGTAGAAACTACTAAAACAAATTTAAAGGAAATATTAAATCAAAGTTCCGACACTTCTTTTCCTGAAAGTTTTGAAATATTTTTGGAAAACTTGGATCATGGGATTCAGCATACTTACAATGTTTACAAAAAAGCATTGGAAATAGCAGACATTCTTGAAGAGGAGTCTGGAGAAAAAGCAAACAAGGCTTTGATATATGTTATGGCTGTGATGCATGATTCAGGAAGGTTTCATCTAAGTGATAATCATAGCAAACAAGACAAGTGCGAAAGACAACACAACAAATGTTGAGTAGCTCAAATAAGACTTTTTCAAAAAAGACTTAGATCAAAATGATATGATTTGGATGAATGACAAATT
>CAYMVT010000046.1:0-7277 GCA_964394325.1 uncultured Candidatus Peribacteria bacterium
GAAATTGTACCAAAAAATGAGTTTAATAAATCTGTGGGACAGCATAACTGAGACAGATATGTCAAAAATTTTACCTTCCGACAGCAGTTTATAACTATACTATACTCTCAAGCTACATCAAAAGATTCTTTAAGAGATATTGAGCTATGACTTAAAGTTCATTCCAATAAATGGTATCACCTTTGACTAACTTCCTCTGCCAGAAATACTATCTCAAATGCTAATAATAAGCGTTCTTATAAAACATATGAAGAACTTTTTTATACTATGTTGCATAAGTGTAAACAATTGGATTTCAATAAAAAGTTTGATATAGACAATCCACTCTATTCATTAGATGCTTCTATTATAGACTTGTGTCTAAGTATGTTTACATGGGCTGAATATAGAAAAAGAAAGTGAGCTATAAAACTTCATGTACTTTATAACAATGATTCATCACTTCCAGAGTTTGTTAATATAACCGAATGAAAGAAACATGAGGTAAATGAGTTTGAGAGAGCATTACAAAAAGTTCCTGCTGGAAGCATACTTACCTTTGATAGGTGATATGTAGATTACCAAAACTATAACAAAATTACAGAAAAATGAATTTTCTTTGTTTGAAGAACAAAGAAAAATATGGATTATATAGTTGTAGAACAGTATCCTGTAAATGAATGATGAGTTATATCAGATCAAAAAATAGAAATATTTAATCCATGGAACAAAAAGTATTCAGAACTAAAAGGTTTTAGACTGATTAAATATTATGATAAAGAGCAGGATAAAACATATAGTTTTATAACAAATAATTTCAAATTATCAGCTAAGACAATAGCAGATATATATAAAGCAAGATGGGATGTAGAATTATTCTTTAAATGGATAAAACAGAATCTGAAAATAAAATCCTTTCTGTGAACATCAAAAAATACGGTAATGTCACAAATATGGATAGCAATGATATACTATCTTATACTAGCATATATAAAGTATAAGACAAAATGTAAATACTCTTTATTAGAGTTCTCAAGAATAATAAAAGAACTATTGATGAGCAGAATGTCTTTGATATTTACTTTATGAATACCTTACAATAAAATTCAAGAAGTTAAAAATAAAGATTGACCATTACAGATTGGTCTGTTTTAACATTTTCTTGGGACAGTAGTGACTACAAAAAAATTAAAATAAAAAAAGCCAAGTTTGAAAACAAGGCTTTTGATTATTATTGTAGTACTTGAATGTTTTTAAATATCTTTTACATATCATCTTCCATACCAGGCATCATATCTTGTTGATCCACTTCTTCTGCTCTAATCTCATGCAAAGTTATCTCAAAATTCATATTTTCACCAGCCATTGGATGATTGAAATCAACCATTACTTCCTCTTCATGAACTTCAAGAACAGTTCACTGTGCCATACCAAAATCCAAGATTTCTCATTCTACAGGTTCTATTCCAGCCTGATCAAACTCCTGCATAGGAATTGCATCAATATGATCTTCTTGATAATCTCAGTAACCTTCATCAGGACTCAAACTTATCTGTTTGGTATCACCTTCTTCCATACCTATTACAGCATTTTCAAAACCAGGTATCATCTGACCAGCTCATAATACAAACTCGATTGGTTCATAAGGCCTTTCTTCCATGTATATACCAGCATCTTGTGCTACATCTTCTTTACTTGTATCAAATACTTCTCATTCATCAGTAGTTCATACATAATCAACTACTACAGTGTGTCATTCATCTGCTACTGAAGTATCTTGTGGTGGCTCAGGAATATCAGGTTGTTGCATCATATCCTCCATAGCCTCTTGATCAAATTCATCTTGCTGATCTGCAGCATCATCCTGTTGATCTGTCATTCAGTCTTGTTGAACTGGTTCCTCTTCATCTCAGTTAGGAACAACATCTTCCATACAAGCAGTCAAAAAAAATGTAGACATAAAGATTATTAACAATGTTGTCTTTTTCATAATTCAAATTTATTTAGTTAGATAAATATTGTCAAAAGATAAACATTTATATTTTCTTTGCAAGTATAAATTACAATCCAAACTATTTACTTTTTGACAACTTTAGGTTTGAGTTAAAAAGAGTTGAGTTGAAAAGAGTAAAATACAAAATCCTCTCTTACAACTCCTCCAACCTTTTCCATATATTGCTTTCTATATCTTTGATATCTTGAATTAATTTTTCTGGTTCTTCGTCCTCTATTGGTTGGTATTCTATGTTTTTGTACCTAGAAATACTTAGATCATAGTCGTTGTCGACTATTTCATCTTTGGATACAAAAAACCAGCGATCATTTTCTCAAGTAACAGCATCATAATTTCTTTTTTATACTTATTTTTTCTTACTGTGTACTTTTGGTTTAGATCCCATGAAAACTCCAAGTTGACAAAAAGAATAAAAAATCTTTTGATTTTTACTAGAGGAATCAATTAGTTATAATTTTTCCCAAGAATAATAAAGAAACCTTTGATGTCATTCTTTGTATTGTGCCAAAACTTTTGAAGTATTTCATTTTTTAGTCTCAATCTTCACAAAGAACTATCCAAAAAATAAAATGATTCAGCATCATATTCATAAATTATAGCATAATGTCCTACATTGGAAAAAGCATTAAAATAATTTATCAAAACAATGTACCCCTTATCTATATATTCATACAAATCATCATATCTTCAATTTACCTTATGTTTTACAAGGTTTATTCTTTTGTCATTTTCCAAGAATTTTATAATACTTTCATTGCTAGCCCCCTCTTGAGGAATAGCTTGTATAAATTCATTGATTGTATATTCATCTTCGTTATGTTGTATTTGGAAAAAATTCAAAGCATTTACTATACTACTAGGTCAACAAGTATAATCTTCTTTTTGAAAATATATTTTCATATTATTTATTAGTTATTTAAATACTTTAATGCTTAAAAAGTCCGTATTTACATATTTTTGTACAGTGCAAGCAGTCTCTAAAAAACTAAAAACAGAAAACAACCACCCTCAAAAACTCTCCCTGTGGAATTGAAAAAAGAGCATTTGAATATTCTACAAGGTAAAAACTTTTTCTTTTAGAGACCAAATTTACGACTTTTTAAGCAGCCTCTAAATATGATGATATTTTTTCATATCATTTCTTATTAATCATTTCCATTATAAGATCATGTGATTTTAATCTTTCTAAAAATCAATCAAACATGACACTTAAATCATTTTTTTTGATCTGTCAAATTTCATTAAGGTACAAGACAAACTCAAAAAAATTCAAAAAGTTATCTATTCTTTCAATTATAATCTTTGTATTTTCATCCTGAGGTTTTCAATGCAAAGAGTTATTTAAAGATTTAATTATATCTTCATTCAATTCCTTGGAATATATTATGTTTGATTTGCAATAAGAAAATTTATCAGTTAAGTAAAAAGAATTATATAAATCGCTTAACCATTGTGCTCTTCTTAAATCAATGCTTTTTTTGTACTGAAATAATCAAAAAACAAATCAAAGTAATCAAATTATAATAGTAATTATATCCTTATTTTCAAGAAAAATCGTTATATCCATATGAAAAAATTAAATTATAAATTTAATTGCTTATAAATAGTAAATTTCAAAAATCAACAAAATAATACTTATGTTGATATTAATACTACTTTGCAAAGAATAAACATATCGAACAAACTAAATAAAAAATAAAATCATAAAAAGACTTTAATAGCAGTTATCCTCGTGACATATTTAGTAAGTTTAAACAAAAAACCGAGCAAAAAGCTTTCTCGGTTTGTTTTATTTAAGACTGATTACATCAGCCCTGACAATTATCACAATTATCACAGTTTTTTAATATTTGCATTAACTCTAAAGTTAGTGTTTCTCTAATCCTATTCCAACGATAAATTTCTTGCTCAAGTATTTTAATTTCATTAATGTTTTCTGTTTCATTCAACATTCATTGATAATAACTAATAGCACCATCTATTCGTTTTATCATGGTTTCTTTTGCTGTTTGTTCCATATTGCTACTTCTTTTATTATCAGATGTTTTCATTTGGTTTTAGGCTAGGTTATAAATCCTATTTTTTGAAAACCCAGAAATAATAAAGTCTTTAAGAAGGATTACATCATCAATTACAATCCTGACAAGTGTCACAATGCTCAAAAACTCAAAATAATTCTGATACTACACTTTTTTTATAATTTCTCCACAACTGTATCTCCCTATCAATCCATTGACCCTCAGGATCCTCTAATTCCTTGTTTTTATTACCAAAAAAATGTAACATATAATCAGCCTGAGCTATTTTCTTATCATAGTCTTTTCTTTCTTCCATTATAGTTTTTTTTATTATTTAAATAAATGTATAAACAAACTAACCATAAATTATGGAAATTGCAGTCTAATGATTTAAAATTAAAAGTCAAATGATTTTTTACATTAAAGAGAAAAAAATGTATTACAAAAAGTAAAGCCATTGAAATCATAATTCATTTTAATAAATCCTTTCACAGAACAAGAAGAAAAAATCTGTACTATTGAAATCTATTCTTTTTAATATGCTAATTTGTAGAATATAGTTTTTATTATGAATTTTTAAAACATTTTAATTAGAGCCTGCTTTAAAAGTCCGTATTATAATATTTTTGTAAAGTGCAAGCAGTCTCTAAAAAGACGGAAATACAGCAAACAAGTAAACTAAAATACTAATATCTAATTCAATCGTATGTTCATTTTATGATGGATTTTAATATTGATTTTTTTGATCATTTGCCAAAAAATATTACTAAAAAAATAAACCAAAAAGTTTGTATCCATAGCCCAGAAACAAAAAAGACCTTTCTTGTAAAAAATCAAGCATTATTTCTTATCAACATTATTCTGTTCCTAGCTTTTTGATAAGCTACATCAGGATCTCACACAAAAGATCTTTCAGTAATAGATTTTTCTCTTTCCATGTGATTTATAAACAAACAATTAGATACTATTATTTTGATTCATTTATTACTTGCTTTCCAAGTAAAATCTAAATCTTCATATACAAACTTAAAATATTCATCAAACATAATTTTTTTGAAATTTTCTGTTTTGCCAAACAAAGAGTTTCATCATATCATTTTTACCTTCACATAATCCTTATTTTTGATTTTTTTTAATTTTACTTTTGATAAGAATGGATTGAAATATTTTATTCATTGAGATTGGACTCTTCAAGTTTTTCTATATAAGATACTAGGAGAAAGAAAAATATCATTTCAGAGCTGTCAAAAGATTTTTTGATATTGAGTAAGTGTGTCTTGAAAAAAATTTGAATTAAAGACATTATCATCATCTATCATATACATATATTCACTTTTTACAAGTTTGATACCAAAATTCCTTGCATAACTAACACCCACATTAGGACAAAAATTATAATTCAAGTTACAAACAAAATTAAAAAGGTCTTTATTTAGGTCTTTGGTCAAAAAATACTTTAAAACATCAAACTCATCTTTTGAAATAAATTTATCTATAATTACATGCACATTATCCGGCAGAACAGATTGTTCAGATATACAACTACAAATGTTTTTGAGAGTAGATATATTTCACCTTGATGGTATTACAACTTCAAAATTCATTTTTAATACTAAGTTGTTTATTAAAACTTAGCATAAGAATACTTATTTTGTTTATTTTTTCAAGTAAAGTTTTTTGATTTAATATTTTGTTTTGAAAAATAGACAAAAAAAATTATAAATAAGCTAATTTATATAGCTAAAATTTAAAAATATGGAGAATTTGATAATAATATGATCTGGTCCAGCATGACACACAGCATGAATATATGCAGGAAGAGCATTGTTGGAACCTTTGATGTTTGAATGAAATATGGCAGGATGAATTGCTGCAGGTGGACAATTAACAACTACTACCATTGTAGAAAATTTTCCCGGATTTCCAGATGGTATCCTGTGAGCAGAGCTAATGAATAAGATGAGGCAACAATCCATAAATTCATGAGTGAGAATACAAACAGCAACAGTAGATTGAGTTGATTTAACCAAAAAACCTTTTGAAGTTTTTGTATGAGATGAAACTTACAAAACAAAAAGTATAATAATATCAACATGAGCTACCGCCAAGAGATTGTGAATAAAATGAGAAGACAAGTTCTGGCAAAAATGAATTTCAGCTTGTGCCATCTGTGATTGAACACTGCCAATTTTTAGAAATCAAATTATTTGAGTAGTATGATGATGAGACTCTGCAGCCCAAGAAGCATTGTATTTGACAAAATATGTTAGTAAAGTATATCTTTTCATAAGAAGAGACATACTCAGAGCATCCAAAGTAATGCAAGAACAAATTGCAAAAAATGAAAAAATTGAAATTCTCAAAAATACTGAAGTAAAAGAGGCTTTGTGAGATAACTTTTTGGAAAAAGTAGTTGCTTATAATAATCAAACTAATAAAAGTTTTGAAGTTCCTCTGAAATGATTGTTTTATGCTATATGACACCAACCCAATACTGAATTTGCATCATGACAGTTAGACATTGATAAAGAAGGTTATATAATTACCGAACCAAATAGTAGTAAAACCTCTGTTGAAGGTGTATTTGCTGCCGGAGATGTTCAGGATAAAATTTATAAACAAGCTATCACGGCTGCAGGTAGTGGATGTATGGCAGCTTTAGATGCCGAAAACTATATTAACTGATAATTTTTTTAAAATTTATTTCTTTAAAAGTTAATATTTAGATAAAATTATGTGTAGTTGGTGTTGACATACAAACTAAAATAATTATACACTTGTACCGATAATTTTGAAAAACTTTTTGAAAAGGAGGTATTTATTATGGAAGAAAGGATTTCAATGAAATGTCCCGATGGAAAGAAGAGAAGCTTTTTGTTGCAGATGGAAGGAATACTAAGTCGGAAATATGTAATTTATGAAGTTCACTTTTTGGGTAATTCATTCGTAGACTCTGTTGATAGTAGAAACGATGTCTACGATGCAATTTGTAGACATTATCCAAAATGAGTTGAAAAAACCGTTAAAAAAGCCAGAGGTGTTTCCTTTGGCTTTATCTGTTAGAAAAAACTGATTATTAACTCAAAAACATAAATAGTGTCTGCTGAGAAAGTCTTAATTTCCATATCACATTTTCTTTTTAAAAAAAAGAAACAAAAAATAACACATCATATGAACTCAATATTTTAATATTCCGCCTTTGCGGAAAAAAAGAAGCAAAAAAACATATATAGGTACTTTAATCTTTTTGATATTTCGCTTTGCGA
>CAYMVT010000047.1:0-7218 GCA_964394325.1 uncultured Candidatus Peribacteria bacterium
ATCTCATTGTGGAAGACATTCATTTTGAAGTTTGCTCATATAAGTTTTTTCATTTTTTATTTTCTTCAAAATTTAAAAAATATAAAAAATCAAAAGGTTCTTGCTACAAAGGTAATATCTTAATCCAACTCCAAAACTATGATCTGTGAAGAAGCAGATATGCTTTGGCTTACAAGTCAATTAACCAATTGTAGATAGGATTGTTGATCTTGCATATAAGTTTCATAAATTGACAGAAAGTTTACTAAAATTTCTTTTTCATCACTTGAAAGTCTTTCAATATTTCACTGTAATTGAGTATTACCATCTCATCAAAGTAAATTCTGAACAGTGATTTTCAAATTTTCTTTATCTATTTGTCTTCATAGAATATCTGCAACATCTCATATAGCATCCAAGCTTTCCATTCTATGATTAAATATTTCTACAATAGAATTTGTTATTTGTTGATCGTTAGTCCAGTATCTTGCAGTTGCCAAACGAGAACGGAATAATGTTGAATCATCTCATATATCATAAGAAGTTTTTTCTTGTAATTGTTCATCAGATAGTGAGAAAGCATATTTTGCTCAGATGTTATTGCTTGATAAATATTTGGCATATCACTCATTTACCATCTTGGATAACATACTAATAGCTCAATGATTTTTAATTTCATTTTCGTTTTCATCAACTTCTGCAAAAAACCTATGGAATAACGAAATATTTCCATCTCCCATTATTACAGTTCATATATTTGGATCTATTGCTATATAATTCATTCATTGATCTTTTAGTCTCAAATATGAATTACACACATCCTCATCAGAAAATTTTTCCCAAAGCCATGTCAGAAATTGGTCATATCTAATGTTTCTTTGATTTTCAACAAAATATCTTGCATAAGTACCTGCTATATAAACTCATTCATCTTCAGGCCTATCATTAACAGCATCCAAGAAGTCTTTGTAGTGACCAAATTGTAAGTCAAATACATCTTCTGCAGTATATGGAATTACTAAATCCTGTCAGACTTGCGAACCTTGTCCTGAAAGTATATTTTCATAATCTTCCTGCATTCCAACTGATTGTTTGTACCACATAAAAGGACCGCTTCCACCTTGTGTGCTAATTCTGAAGAAGTTCAACACCAACATAAACAATCACATCACCAAAAATATTCAGATAAAAATCATAAAAGTTCATCTAAAAATATTATCTTCTTCTGAATCTTGAGCAAGCCTGTGTACAAATACAATAAAAGCGATTATAGACCAAACTATCAATCCCAGTCAATACCATAGTATTCATCATCATATAAAAAACCACAAAACCCATAAAAATAATGTAACAAAACTTATTCATATCAAAAATCTATCATAAACAAACAATCAATAAAGAAGTCATACAAACAAAGTAAATAGTAGTATCAACCGTATGTATCAAACGTCAGTATAATAACTACTTGGATTTTGCAAAGACCAGTTAAAAGTTTTATTAAAAGGTACCAAATATGAATAAGGAATATATACATCCTTTTGATTGATAATATCTCATTCATCCAAAGATTCATTTTCGTAAACAACACATCCATCAGGACTTTCTGTTCATTTTCAAACTATACAAACATCTTCTATATAAATAGATTTTCATTGATAGTAGTCTTTTATATCATCAATTTCTCAAGAAAAAGTTCAAACGAATTCTTCTCTGTCAAAATCATCAACTCTAAAATCTTGAGAAGAATATATATTATTAATTAATTCATGCCCTGTAGTTTGTTCAGATAATTTCTGATAAGCGTTTTCAATATCATTTTCACTTATATTATTCAAATTTGCAAACTTTTCACAAAGTATATTTGCATCTTGTCTTGGTCATATACAAGTGTTCCCTCAAGGGAAAAATGCTCACCACCAAGGATTTTCAAACTGTTTTCGTCAGTATCATATATATCTTCAAACATCCTCTGCATATGTATCTCCTGGAGCTTCTTTGAGGTCTTCATATAATTTATCAACAGAATCAATATTTTCTAAACTACAATCATTGTTTGCAGGCTTATTCAATGTGTTTTCCAAAGATGCCAAAAGTGGTCAAGGAGGTGATTTGTAATTTTGGGTTTCATTGGAATTATCTATTTTTGTTTGTGTGCTATCTGTTTTTGATAAGAACACATCTTCCAAAAATTCCATTTTTTCAAAGTCTTTTCAATCTTGGTGATATTCATATAATACATATGTTCATTTGAAAACAAATAGTGTAATTACAAAAGAAATTCACCAAATAAATATTAACAACAAATAAGAAAAAGCTTTTTTTATTATAGAATAAGCAAAACTTCATATCAATACTACTATTCAAGACATTAAGGCAGTAAATCATTCATAATAGGAAATATAGTCTCTTATTCATCTAAACTGAACAAAACTTAGCAATCATATTATTATCAAAAATGCTCCTATCACAGCCAAAGATCATATCCAAAGCCAGGACAAAAGTAAACCAAAACCTACTGCATCCAAAAATGCTGTTGGTTTGCTCATCACAGCCATTGCAAACAAGAATCAACTCACTCAAAACAATTTCAAACATGCACTATCAAATACGGGTTTTGATCAATCTTGGCTATCATTAGTTGTATCCAAAACCTTCCTAATTGCTATAAATCACGAATATATTGCCAAGACGACAAAAGTCATAACTCACAAGTCAGTTTTGTTGTCTACAAAAACCAAAAAGGCTCACATTCCACTTGTAAGCCACAACAAAAGCAACAACCAGCCAGTAGCAAAAATCAATCAATCAAATCTTGAAACTTTATTAAATTTGATAGCTATATAATCTATAACTTCTCTTATCAAAGCCAATCAGAACAGTAGAACAAAAATTCCACTAAAATAATTTGCAACGATAGCAAATGTATCAGAAGATATCCATAAAAATTGTTCCAAAGGTATGGACAAGCTAAACCAGTAAGTAATATAACTATACCAAAGCTGAAATCTTGTCATCATACCACTTTCATCCCAATAAAATCAATTGTTTAAAGCCCACATTTTGGGATAAAACATATATGCATGATTTGCATCCCAGGCAGTTGGATATGGTATGTAAGCCAACAAGAATCCAAAGTAAATATACAATACAGAAGCAACTAACAATACCAAATAAAATCAATATACAAGTTTGTTATTTGAGAATTTGTAGTATAAATTTTTTAGATTATCAAGTAATATATTCTTGCAGTTTATAACTGATTCTTTTTGCAAAAAATATGACATTAATGATCATATAAATATAAGCCAACTTATTATCGAGTATAGCAGATTAAAAGACATCAAAGTATATATCAAAATCAACATTGCACTAAGTCAAACACCAAAACTCAAAAAAACTTGAAAAATATTATCAGTTTCAATTTTCAAAAGTTTTTCTTTAATTAAGTTTCAAACCAAAAATAGAGAAAATATAAAAACTATACACAATCAAAAAACTAACAAGACATTAAAAATAAAAAGAAAATAATTACTACCAACTCCTCACTTCAAAGATATAAAAGCAATACCAAACAGAATTAGTCAGGTCAACAATGATATCAATATTCATTTAATAGTTTTTGCTTTCTTCAAACTAAGGTAACCCACTGGAATCAAGGATATTATAATACTCAAAAACAAAAGTAAATAATTATCAGCACTTGCTAAAAACTCAAAATAATAATCATGATTTATCAAATAAGCATATATTGTCTGCACACCAATCGATAAAAGTAAAAAAATTAATAACAACGAAAAATAAAAAGCTCTTTTCATAATACTAATTTATTATATATTGTAAAAAAATGATTATTATCAATTTTTAATTGTTATATCTTGATCATCAATTTCTGACTGAGAATAAGCAGTAAACATTTCCAAAAGTATTCTTGTCAACGGAACTACAACGAATAATATTAATATTATATTAATCAACATCATCGTTCAAAATCAAGCAAACACATTAGTTCAAATCATAAACAATAATAATCCTATAAGACCAGTGGTTAAGTTTCAATCTCTAATTGCTGATAAACTTCTAGTAAATCAATCTTGTATTGATAACAACACTCACTTTTTAGAATTAATCTCCTCTCTAACTCTTTCGAAAATGAGAACATTTGCATCTACTGCTATTCATATACTAAGTATAATAGCAGCAATACCACTAAGAGATAGTGCATAACCTATTAATTTTACGAAACCAAACAATAAAGTTACAAAAGTTATTAATGTGATTATTGCAACTAATCAATATTTGATTCAATAAAAGAAAAACATAAAGAAAAAAACCGCAACAAATCAAATTGCTCAAGCTATGATGGCTGCTTGAAGTGCTTCATCTCATAATGTAGGAGAAATCATTTCTTCGTATGCTAAAATTAGGGGAGCTGGCATAGCTCAATCATTCAAATCGTCAGCTAATTCTCTAGCAGAGGAGTATGAAAAGTTTCAATCAATTTGTGCAGTTCATCAACATATCTGTTCTCTTATAACTGGATCAGTCATTTTTTCTCATCAAACAAAAATTGCCATTTGTTCATTTACATATATATCTGTTAAGTTACAAAATATTTCTGCACCCATAGAATTAAAATGAATTAAAACAACAGGTCTTCCAGCTTCAGATGTACCAACACTGGCATAATTAAAGAAAGCTGCATTTAATATTTGGTTCGTTACAGGATCTACAGCGGTAATCCAAGATGGATAGTAATCTATTGAAAGTTTTTCAAAACTATGCTCATCATTTTTTTGTCATAAATAAGATATGATATGCCATTGTTCTTGTTGATCGTTATGTATCAAAGTAGGGTATGTGTTACTTTCTCAGGCATCTACTATTCAGTCAAAGTTATCTAAAATAATTTCATCAAGCTGATCTTTTTGTTCAGAAATCACATCATAATAAAAATTGTCATCAATGTTTGTCTGATAGGCCTCTTGAAAAGATATTTCATCATTTACTAGTTGTGTTAAGATGCTTTCTGCAATGTGCTGTCTTGATTGTAGTGTTTCTTGTTCATCTTCTCACTCATAAGGAACTTTGAACTCCAATTCTACTGTTCTTCAAATTATATCTTTGGCAGTATCTATGTCAGTTACTCATCAAATTTCTACTACCATATATTCTTCTTCTCAAATACTTTGTATATAGCTTGTATAATCGCTAACTCACAATGCAGATATTCTACTGTCAACATTTTGTAATATTATTGTCTCTACTTTGGACTTAACCTCTTCTAATTCGGCCTGATCAGTATAGATTTCTTCATACCTTGAATAATCAATTCTGTATGTCAGTCTTGCTCATCAAGCAATATCTAATCATTTTTTAAACCCTTGCAATCAATCAGTAGTTATAGTACGATATTCTTTGTTTGTATCTTCATCTATTTCAATTCAAACGAAAAATACCAAAAATAATGCTATTAAAAATAATAACAAATAAATAAAAAAGAATTTATTTTTTCCAAACATATTAATTTATAAAATAAACATTTAAAATATTGTATGCTGAAAAATTTATTGTTTACAGCTTTTCTTTTCAAAAAATTTTCTGACTGTTGTGGAAGCAGTTAGTAAATTTTTTTGTTTTATTGAATTAATCATCTCAAATCCTGTAGAAAAATATTTCCACTACAAGATATAGGTAGTTTTTAATTTATAAAACTAGTTTTGTTGATTATCAAAATGATTGTATTCTTTATTCTTTTTGTCTCTTTCATTCATTATATGAATCATCTTTTCTTTAATCTTGGGATAATTATTCAAAAAATCACTAAATAAATCTACAGGTATTTCTCGTATGTCAGAATCTTTGGTTACTAAAACGTTTGCAGAGGCAGTCTGATTTCTGAAGTAGGACATTTCTCCAAATGCTTCTCCAGGAAGTATTTTTCACAAAACTTTACTTGAAAATCAATCAGACTTTCTTGCTTCTAACTCTCAGTTTTTTAATATATATATATATTTGGGTTTTTCTCATTGTTGTATTATTTTGTGCCCAAATTGATAAAATCCAAGATTAAAACTTTTTGCCAATTCAAGCAACTTATCATCAGGTACAGAGTCAAAAATATCTATGGATTTCATCATTTTCAAAAGGATCTGATCAACTGATGTAGACATTGTTGTATTGTTTATTTTTTAAAAAATTTTCTTATGCTACTCAAAGGCATAAAAAAAAAGTTTTTCATTAGTTTGTAATTTTTTTGAATATCTGATAGCAAATAGTTTATCTTGGTTAATATTAAAAATAGCTTCAAACAAATAATAAACATTAAAATTATACACATTGCACCTCATATAACAAGTATATGTAAACTAATGTCAAAGATTAATTCCATTTTAAATAATTATCTTTTAATTTTAAAATCACAAGCTAATAAGTAACTTAAAATTAGTTGTAAAAGATATTATTTTAGTGATCAACAATATCTCCATCCTTAAATAAATATTCTGATATTTCTTTAGCAAATCATTTATCATTTTTTCTTAACCATTCAATCAACATTGCTGCATGTTCTTTTTCTTCATGGGCATTATGCTCTAATATCTTTTTTAATTCAGGGTCGGAAGAGTTTTCAGCTCTTTGATTATAAAAATCTACTGCTTCCAGTTCTTCTTTCAAAGAATCAATAGCTCTTTTTATGTCTTGCACTCTATCAGATAATTTTGATCTGTCTTCATATAACATGAGTTATTTTTTTAAGTAATAAATATAAACTAATATATAAACATATTATCATAAAAATCAACAATAAGTTAACCCTCCTTAATTATAATTAAAAAAATGCTATAAACATAAGTAATGCATGTTAAGGTATGATATTTGCATTTGATGTTTTTTTCAGTTTAGATTAAATAATAACATATATTTTTACAAATTATAAACTATTTATATTAGAAATTTTTTTAATCTTTCTTAATATGTGTTTTTTTTCACCAAAGGAATATTTTAATTCATTATATAATTCATTTATTCATAAGTTTACTAGTTTTTTCTTATTAAAACTATGTTTATAATTATCTAAAAATCTTGAAAAGTATTCCAAATTATATTGTCAATCATATATAGCTATTCTCATTAGATCCTTTTCTAAAGATCCTTTTCAAAATTCAACTAGATCAAAAATTCAAACTTCTTTGCCAATAAAGAAATTACTGGGATGTATGTTTCAATGTATATTTCAAAATT
>CAYMVT010000048.1:0-7217 GCA_964394325.1 uncultured Candidatus Peribacteria bacterium
ATAATTAATTCTCATATACCTATTCCAGAATAAAGTTTAAAACAAGGCTATCTGAAATAGTCAATATTTATTTTTATCTTCGTTATGCCTTATCATGAAGTATTAATTTTTTATTTAAAGTAGTCAAATTTTTAAGTTATAGATTAATATACTTACTTTCCCTTTTGTTTTCAACTGTTTTTCATTGTTTGCCCTTGATTTTTGGCTATTTTTAGCTATATTTTTTCAAGTAGATACTATCTGTTTTTAATATTAAATATCAAAGTTTCTTTATGTTCAAACTAAAATCTAATTATGAACCTTTTTGAGATCAACCAAAAGCTATCAATCAAGCATTGGAATCTTTTTGAAATTCAAATAATATTTGTACGATTATGTGAGCTACAGGGACAGGTAAAACCTTTACAATGGCTAATATCATTCAAGGTATGCAAAAACCAACTTTGATAATGTCTCACAACAAAACATTAGCTGCACAACTTGCAACTGAATTCAAGTACTTTTTCCCAGAAAATGCTGTTCATTATTTTGTTTCGTACTTTGACTACTACCAACCTGAAAGTTATATCCCACAACGTGATATGTATATAGAAAAAGAAAGTGTTATCAACAAAGAAATTGAAATGTATAGACTTTCAACTATGGCATCTTTACTTTCAAGACAGGATGTAATTGTAGTTGCTTCTGTGTCTTCCCTTTATGGTCTATGAACAAAAGACAATTTTGAAAAAAATAGAATTTATTTTCAAGTTTGAGAAGAATATGATTTTGAGGAAATCAAAAAAAAACTTTTGTCTATACAATACAAGCCTATCCAAGGGAAAGTAGAACAAGGTATGTTCGATTTTAAGTGAGAAGTTTTGGATATATACACAAGTGATGAAAATTTATTGTACAGATTATGTTTTGATGAAAACAGTCTTGAAATAATAGAAAAGAAAGATTCTACCACTTTTCAAAGCAAATGAACAGTTCAAAATCTTACTATTTGGCCAGCAACACAATTTTTGCAAGATATGACAAACATGGATAATATATTATCCCAAATAGAATCAGAGATGAAAGAAAGAGTCAAATTTTTGAAAAAAGAATGAAAAGAACTAGAAGCAAATAGGATACAAAAAAGAACAATGTATGATATTAGAATGATCAAAGAAACATGATTTACAAATTGAATAGAAAATTATTCATTATACTTTGATGGCAGAATGTCTGGTCAACCTCCTGATACAATTTTTGATTATTTCCCTGATGATTTTTTGTATATCGTAGATGAGTCACATATGAGCATACCTCAGCTTCAGGCAATGCCAAAGGCAGACTACTCAAGGAAACACAACTTAGTAGAACATTGATTCAGACTACCTTCTGCTTTTGATCATAGACCTTTAAACTTTGAAGAACTTGAAACAGTACTTAGCTGGGATCATCAGCCCAAGATTGTAGAAAAACTTTGACAAAATAAGATAAAAAAAGACTGCAAGACCCTATTTGTCTCCGCAACCCCAAGTGTATATGAAATCGAAAAATCCGATAATTTAATAGAACAAATCATCAGACCAACATGATTATTGGACCCTAAATGCTTTGTATATCCAAAAGATTGAAATTATGAAAATATTACAAAAAGTCTAGAAGATTTGATAAAACAAAAACCTTTTTTGAAAAAATACACTCAATGATATTCAAAGGATGTTTCTTTAAAAGATGTTTTACTTGATTAAGCATAAGCAACTTTTGATGTTTTTCAAATGCAGTTTGATTTAAATAATCTAGAAATTTGAATAAAAATCCATATATAATACATACTGAAAATATAGTAAAAATTTTCCCAACTATAAACAGTAAACAAGCTACCAAAATATTAAAAAATTAACACAACATCAAATGTCTACAGAAATCAAAACTTTCGGATTTAGGAAAAAAGAAAAAAAATCTATTTTAAAAAAAACTTTTACATCTGTAAGTTATATGTATGTTTTTTTGTTATTAACTTTTTTTTCTTTGTTTTCTGTAATACAAGATTTTTCAAAAGTTTTCTCCTCTCAATGATTAGAAATACAAGAAATCGTTAACAGTTTAGATGATTTAGCAGTATATTTTCATTCTATAGATTCGGATTTGTCTAGATTCCTACTTTCTTCAAAATCATTAATAGATTGATACAAAGAAAACGAAAACATTTTCCAACAAAGACCTGGTGATATACAGTATCTAACAAATTACATCAAAACAAACAAAAATCAATTAAATTTACTCACCAATCAAAATTATTCTGATTTTTTAGGTTTTGTAGTAGAAGTCTTGGCAAAAGACTATCAAAAAGACCTGTACAAAATTTTTGGAGACTGACAAACAAGAAAATATATCATAGCTTTGCAAAACAGCAACGAAGCCAGACCTAATTGATGATTTTTTGGCAGTTTTTTGATACTAAAAATAAAGTGATGACAAATAGATTATGAAATAATAGATAGCTATTATGTAAACCACATTTCTCCTGATGCAAAAGTACAAGCACCCAAATGGAGACAGCAACACATCAGCAGTAATGATATATGATTTGTATCATCCAATGTCCTTGGGTTTACTGACAAAGATTGAGAAAATATCAAAAAAATTTATGAAAAGGCCTTTCCTGAACAAAAAATTGATTGAGTGATATTTTTGGAATCTGAAATGTTAGAGAGCTTAATCTGACAGTTTAGACAAAAAATATGGGAATGGCAGTTTATAAACACCAATACAGATACTATTAGATGAACTGATTGACCTGGTAAAAAAGATATCTACAAAGAAGAAGTTGAACTTTTTTTACAAAACAATTTTTTGATTTTGGTTGAAAACTTTCTGGAAAATTTTGACAAAATCTTGGAAAGAAGGTATGTACAAGCATATTTACCTTTTGTTTCTGATGAATTTAATGATTTTTTGCAAAAAAATAATCTGCACACTTCCTTTGATGATTCTTATTGATATTTTTGGGACTTCAACTACTCTTATAACAAAATTGATTGATTTGTAGAAAAAGATATAAAAATTTTTTCCTGAAATGAAATGATTGAATATTACAATGATGACATAATAAATTTTTCTCAACTTGATGAATGAAAATATGACATACACATATGATATAATTTAAATATTCCTCAACAATATGAAAATTTTATAAAAGACTTAAAACAAAAATACGAAATCAACCTTGGTGTTGGCGAAACCCATGTTTTGAATCTTACTTATTTATTTGAAAACATGTGAATGGTTTACCTACCTTCCGATATTTCAATAGAAAATTTTCAGTGAGATAATCAAAATTACAAGCTACTTAATGAAGATAAATATAATATCTTATTATATTGGGTAGGATGAAGAGGGAACAACTCTTATTATCAGGTTAGTTTTGAAATTGTTAATGAATAACTTTTTCGTTATAATAAAAATAATGAAATCTATTTAATATTAGTTTAAAGGTTTTTTGTATTTTTGAATACTACAGATATTTAGTTGAAAAATCACTTAAACTTAAATCAAAATAATCTTGTATAAACTTATTCCTATCATCCAAAAGATTAAATTTTTCAAAATAGTTTTGTATTGCCTTTGATTTAATATCTTTATCTTTATATAACTTTTTAACATATTCAAAATCTTCTTCTGCAAATTCTTTTTTATCAGTAATTATTTGTATAGTATATTTTGTAGAGAATATCATCAATCAGCTAACAACTTTTATTATTGATAATTTATGCAAAAATAAGAGTAATTTTTTTATATCAGTTGTTTTCATAATTTCTAAATTTTTTAATTTCAAGTATTCATTAAACATTTTATAGCTAAATTTTATTTCACGCTGCTTATACCAAGTATCATCTTTATCAAAAAAATTCAATAAATATCTTGATTTAATAAAATATTTTTTTGCTTTATTGATTTTTTCCACATTTCAGTAAAAATATCAATCTTTGAAATTCAATATTTTGGAATAGATAAGAAAATTTATAAGTGTTTTTACCTTAGGAATATCTTCGGAGTATCAGTTATGTAAAATTTTTTCATAAAGCACTTTATCTGTAAGTTTGTTTTCTTTTTGCATAATTTCTTTTATGTAATCAAAAATACTCTCATATTTTTCCAACAAATTAATTGTTCAGATACCTCTTTTGAGATTTAAATCAATTTTAATCATCAAATCACACTCATCATCTGCTTTGGATAGTATTTTATGCCTCTCCAATTTTTCTATTATATTTTTTATATAGATTACTTTTTTTTCTTTTTTGATAGCAAATTCATTTATATCAAAAGATCTGAAATTACAAATTTGGTTAATTATTTCTTTTCAAATTGTTCTTTCTTCTTCAGTAAAATTAGGATTATTCTCTATCTTATTTTCTCATTCTTTAATATCCTTGACTTCATTTCTATTGATAAAAACTTGTGTTTTATCAAACTGTCTTTCAATGTATCCTGCCTTTTCCAAAACCATCAAAATAAATTTAACTTTTGTTTTGTAATTTGTATCATCAATTATTCATATATATCTTGCTAAATTGGAAGGCGAAACCAAAGCCACATCTCATTGATTATGATATTGCGACAAATATTCAAATACTTTTTTGATTTGTGAATAATAAACCATTCACATATTATTAAATTTTTTATTTTCTTGAATATCTTGGTCTGAAAAAAATGCTTTACAAAGTGATTTTTGATTATCTCTTCAGGCTCTACCAGCCTCTTGTAGATAATCTTCCAATGATAAAGGCATATTATAATGTATAACATATCTTACATTTGCTTTGTCTACTCACATACCAAAAGCTTTGGTTGCTACTATTAAATTTATTTTTCCTCTCATAAACTTATCTTGAATTTCAATTTTTTTACTGTTACTCATTTTTCAGTGAAAGCCCTTACAATTTATTCAATTATCATCTAAAAACTCAGCTAAATTTTGTACACAGGAATAATCAATTTCTTCCTTATCATCTTTAGCAACAGTTTTACGAGCAAAAATTATAGTTGGATTTTGTTCAATATTAATTTTTTCTAGAAATTTTAAAAGATTGGTACGTTTATATTCTTCCTTGTCTATTTTTTGTATAGAGTAAGTTAAATTATCTCTTTTGGCTGATGATGTATAAACAGAAAATTGTCTATTAAATGTTTTTTGTATTCAGCTCAAAATATCTTTACTGTTGGTAGCAGAAAAGCATGATATTTTTATATTCTCTGAATTTTTAAGTGTTTGTATAAATTTGGGAATCCATAAATAATCTGTTCTAAAATCTGCTCCCCAAGTAATGATACAATGTGATTCATCTATTACAAATCTATCTATATTCCTTTTTTCTATTGTCTTTTTAAAACTTTCACTTCTCAACGATTCAGGTGTTATATACAGTATATCTATTTCTCAATTTATTATTTTATCATCTAATTTTTCTCTTTCAAGTAGATTAAGATCAGAATTTTTATAATCTACATTATAAATTCATTTTTCTTTCAAACTATCTACTTGGTCTTTCATCAAAGATTTTAAGGGGCTTATTACTATTGTTAATTTACCCAAAAGTTCAGCTTGTATTAGTGCTGGTAGTTGAAAAGTTATTGATTTTCATCATCCTGTAGGTAATCATAATAATACATTTTCTCATCTCAAAGCACTAATTACTCATTCCTGTTGTATATTTTTTCAATTAATTTTTCTGAAATTATCAAATCAAAAAAATATTCTTAAATACTTATTAGAAATTTTTTCATAATCAAAAAACATAATTTTTTCTAGAAGAATATTAATTTTTGGGTAAGTTTTATGCAACCAAGTAGAAAATCATCATTGATTATTACAAAATTCTTGATATGCTATGCAAAAAGCTATTTCTGTGCTATGATTTTCTATGAAATAATCAATTTTAGAAATAAATTCATTTTCATTTGGTAGATTCTCAAAAAAACTTAAAACTTCTGATCTAATTTTTTCCTTATCATAGTCTTGTAAATTTACTCAATAATTTTTCACAAAATTAAAAAAATATTTAAATTCTTCTTTATTTTTTAATAGATTATAAAATAAGTTTTGTATTCTGTTATTTGTCTTCTTAAATTTTACAAATATCTTACTTAGTCTTTCTTGCGTAGATTCTGCATCTTCTTCTACATCATTATTTTCAGATTTTACCAAATTATGTCTTTTTTCATTAATAAAAAATAAATTATCTAAATATAATGTGTCTATTACTTTTTTGTTTTGTATTTTTAAATCATATAATACATTTATATCATATCAAAAATAATTATGACAAACAAAATAATCAGCATCCTTTGTGAAATTCAAAAAATGATCTTTTTGAAAAAAAGATTTAATATCATTAATTTTCTTAGTCTTACAAACTTTTTTGGCTCAATACTTCTTGCTTTTTTGTTGAACTCAAGTATCAAAATAAACTATTGTTGTCATTTTATTTTTGTTTAAAATATTATTGTTTGAATTATATACAATTTAACAAATTTGTCAAATTTGTGACTTCTGAAATTATAAAAACGAAAACTTATATAATCATATTTACTATATTTTTATAAAAAATAATGAAAAATGCCAATTTCTATAAAACAAGAAATCAGCATTTTGAAATATTAAAACTGTTTAAAAACAAAATAAACAAACTTTTTTATTTTTCAATCACATCAAACTCCCTGATAGCAATTTGTCAATTTTCAAAACCAATTTCGGCCTTAGCACGAATTAATATATGACCATCTTCATATTCTATAATAGCTTTTTGATTATCCACCCATTCTATATCAGTGACAAACCATGTACCACCAAGCACCTCTTCTTCAGGAGAAATATCTGCTATATTATCTTTTATAAAAGGTTCATAGAAAGTTTTTTGTGAGTAATTTTCTAATATAGATTTTATTTTTCAGTAAATACCAAATTCTATATCCTGAAAAGTATAATTATGTTTCCTATTTTCCGCTCTATTATACACTCTTTCCAAATATTCAACTTTTTCTTCAGTTGTTTCATACCTATCCGTTGCAAATATTTCATCCAAGGCTTTATTGAAAGCATTTTCTATTTGTCTTTCCCAAGATCTAGATAGACATTCTCATTTATAAGCTACTTGTACTTTATTTTGTTGTTCTGCAACACATTTGTTTGAATAGGTTTGACCATCTACTCAGCATACTGGAGCATATTCCATAGTACA
>CAYMVT010000049.1:0-7203 GCA_964394325.1 uncultured Candidatus Peribacteria bacterium
ATAAACTTTTTAATTAATAATAAACTTTGTGTTGATTTTTTATAAAAAATGTTTATATGTTTATATAGTTTTATAAATTATAAACTCTTACATGGTTGTGAAATTGATGCTTGTAGTCTTTATGCTCATTATTATTGCTACTAAAACCAGTAGGAGTTTTTGTTTTGATAAAAAGACAATGTAATCACATATTAACTACAATCACACTAATCAAGACTCCTACTGGCAAACCAATCGGTAGGAGTTTTTTTAAGCTTTTAAATCCTAAAAAATATTAAGCAAATGGAAAAAATGTCTGATAATTACCACTCCAATTCTGTAGAGTGCATAAAAGAACACCAAAGTTGTTTTAATACAAAGAGTGAGATAATACAAAAATTATCAAATTCTGTTGAAGGCACTATTAATGCACACAATAAATTTTTTTCTGCATCTGAGCTAAAAGATGAGATAACAGAAAGACAGAAGAATAAAGCACAAATAATAGAAAATGTTGATATTTATTGTTATAATGTTTTTTGAATTGAAAACTTTTCTCAAATAGCAGATAATTATTTTAACAGTTATGATGCTGTTTCTATATGCCTAGCTAGACAAGTTCCCACACTAAATACAGAGCACATTTCTATAAAAAAATTAGTTGATTTTTTAAACGCAAATACAGACACTGAAGATTCCTTTTACAAATTTTTACCCTTATCTTTTGGAAGAGACACTTTTTCTAGTAAAAACGAATACAAAAAATCTATAGTAAAACCTTTTTATGTTCATAAATGAAGAAAGTGAAGTTTTGTAAACCAGTGCGAATCATTACTTGATAAGAAACAAAGGTGACAGCTGGAGCATTGTATGCTAGAAAAACTTAAGACAAGGCAGTGAGTATCTGTAATTGATTATCATCAAGAGAAATTAAAAGAAAGCCTATGAGATGACTTAGAAGCAAAAGATATATGAACATTTTTTGAAGAATGTTTTTTGAGAACATTATTTAATAACAAAAACTCAATGGAAGAAAGATTTAAAGTACTACCAAGTTTTGTCTATATAAAAAGTCCAACAAACAAAAATAAAGCAACAGCAGTTTCTTTTAGATCATTTTTAAAATCAATAAAAGACACATTGGATTCTAATGAATGAAAACAAGATATAACTCAAACAGACTTAGAAAAAATAATAAATTCTGCATGTGAAGAACCATACCAAAGACATGAAAGTGCTTTTGATGATGTTAGCAAAAGTTTTGATTCAGATTTTATTAATAATGCATCAGATGTTTTAGAAAAAATATTCATAAAGTTAAATCAAGATGATTGTTATCTTAAACCCCCTGCTGAATGGTATTATCATATATATCTGCTTTTATTTGTTCAATGAGATAGAGTTTTATCGTCAACTGTTGATACAGATCCTCAAGTTATCAGATGGTTCGAAGAAAATATTGAAAAAATAGAAAAAAATATATGATATTGACCACTTTTTATTGATACACCAGAAAAAGTAGCAATAGATTGCTCAAACTGACAAAAATACACTTCAAAACTAAATGAAGAACCTGCCTGAATAAATTTAAGAAAAGGAGACTGGCAAGAAACTATTAATTATTGGGTTTGAGATATGTGAAACAATATTCCTTTGTATACGGTAGTAGAAGAAATTCAAAAAATACTTATAGAAATGTCCCAAAATGTAGACCCTAAATAGATACTGTCTAAAATAATTATTTATATACTTTATAGACTATAATAAATGATAAATAACTTTGATTATATTGAATTTATAAATGATATAATATATTTTTCTCCAAGACAATGAAAAAATGAACAAAAAACAGCTGATTTTTTGAAACACTTTTTGGAAAAAAACAGTATAATATTTGATATACATAGGTTTTTAACTGCTACAGTACTGGAAAAAGAATGTTTTTTGAAAGCAGATAATAGTTACATAGATTGCATTTCAAGTTGTTATATTTCGGGTGAAATAAATTCAAAAGACAACCTAATAAGTTCAATGTTTCCTTCAAAAGATCTTTTATATTATGAAAATATTAATTTCAATCCAAATTGTTTGTTATCAATATCTTTGTGAAATCATTTTTTTGCTCCTTCTATATCTATAAATCCTAAAGACATAACTAAAGTTTTGAATGCTAAGAACATTTATTGAAAAGTAAATGTGCAAAAATTTGAATATGAGGCTGAAAATATACTTGTATGAAATACAAACAATCCCAAAACTATAACTTTTGCTCATTATGATAGTGTCCAAACATGAGCAATTGACAATGCCTCTTGAGTTTCTGTAATGATGTGATTTATTTTAGAAAATCCAGATTACTTAAAAGACAATCTTTTTGTTTTTGCTGCAAACGAAGAATTGTCTTACGATCAACCATTTTATTTTGGAAGATGATTTAGGCAGTTTGAAAAAGATAATTTTGATATACTAAATAATGCTAGTAAAATCATCTCAATAGATTCTGTCTGAAATTGAGAGCCTTTGGTAATAACAGACCCTCAATGGAGTCATCTTGCTTTGGCTTTTGACAATTTTAATAATTTAAAAGAAAAAATACAAGTTATATCCTGAAATATTCCTCACTTGATGAGTGTCTATCACAGTGATATTGATGATGGGAGGGGAATTAAGTTAGACTTTTTAATTTCTACAAAAAATAAATATGAAGAGATATTAAATCTCTAAGAGAATTAGCCAACTATCTTTTGTTCTGCATAAATATTTACTACTGAAAAGGTATTTCATACAATCATTTTTTATACTTTCCCATTAAAAAAATAAACACATTCTAACATTGTCTAATATTATTATTTGTAATTTAGGTAGTGCTTCATTATAAATGTATTCTAATTTAATTTTTATAATACAACAAATTATGGCGGGCTGTTATACAAGCACAAAAAATCATATCAGAAAAGTTTTTGATTATTTAAAAAATGAATATTCTGAATGTGATTTGGAGCATATACTATACCCTGATCGTATTATAAAAGTAAATATACCTATAAAAATGGATAACTGAAAGACTGAAACATTTGTAGGATATAGAGCTCAACATAACAACTCTAGATGACCTTATAAATGAGGGATAAGATTTTTTCATTCTGTAACTGAAGAAGAGATTATAACATTATCAATTTGGATGAGCATAAAAACTGCTTTGGTTTGACTTCCATTATGATGAGGTAAATGATGAGTATTAGTAGATGTGAACAGTCTGAGCAAAATGGAATTAGAAAAATTATCTAGATGATATGTGAGAAAAATTTTTAGGTATCTATGACCTAATTATGATGTTCCTGCTCCTGATGTTGGAACTAACCCGCAAATAATGGCATGGATGACTGATGAATACAATAGAATCACCTCAACCTATTCTCCAGGTGTTTTTACAGGAAAACCATTAAACTATGGCGGAAGTAAAGGTAGATTTACAGCCACATCCGATGGTTGATTTTTTGTTTTAAATGAATATTTAAAAAATTCTTGACAAGACTTAAATTGAAAAAAAATTGCTATACAATGAGCTGGCAATGCAGCCTTATGAATTTTGCAAAATTTAATTTCATATTGAGCAAGTATCGTTGCTATCTCAGATAGTAAATGAGGTATATATGATAAAAACTGACTAAATCCTCAGCAAATTACTGAAATCAAAAATAACAAAAAATCTGTAATTGATTATGATTGATGACAAGTAATTTCTAATCAAGAACTTATTGAATTAGATGTAGATGTATTAATATTAGCAGCATTAGAAAATCAAATAAACAGTTTTAACGCAGAAAAAATAAATGCAAATTATATTTTGGAGCTTGCAAATTGACCAATAGATTTGGATATAGAAAATATATTATTACAAAATAAAATCAAAATAATTCCTGATATATTAGCAAGCGCTTGAGGAGTAATAGTTAGTTATTTTGAGCAAGTACAAAATAATATGAATTATTATCGAAAAGCAAATGAAGTTGCAAAGAAGTTGAAAAAAACAATGGAAACCACTGTACAAGATGTTGATTTTATATCCAAAGAATATCAAATTGACTTCAGATCTGCTTGTTATATAATAGCAATCAAAAGAATATTAGAAACTATGAAGATAAGAGGTGATATTTAATTTACATTCTTTGTATTTTTCCAATTCACAATAAATATAAAATAAATTTTTTAGGCAAAAAATATTTCATATCATTGTAATTTTTTATCAAAATTTACATAGATATATTTCATATTACAGTGAGCCCTTTTTATAGTCTTCTTTGAGGAAGACAACATTTCCAAAATCTCAACATTTTCCAATCATTTTTCTAACAAAGTTTCTAATTTGTCTCAAACAAACATTTCCTGCTTGGGAACAAACTTAAAAAACTTCTTTCAATCAATATCTACAAAATCATCATAAGTTAATCAATAAAAAGTTTTGTTTTTTATAGGTCATGGACTATCATAAGATATGCTTTGAATGTTACTTTCTCAATCAGGGTAATTTTCAAGACCATTAAACAAAAACCCTTCCCAGTATTGTCTATGAGGAATATCGTACAACAAATCTTTTATCTTTTTATCAATTTTTTTTGATTGCAAAATGCAGTCTCTTACATGAGAGTATACTCTTGCTGTTGCTCAAGCATACCATTCAGATTTGCTTCTTCATTCGATTTTTAATCAATCTACATAGTGCAGTATTTGTCATAATTTTTCAATTGTACATAAATCTTTTGAAGAAAAAATATAGGATCATTCATTATCCTCTTTGAGTTTAAATAATTTGTCTGGTCTTTTTTCTTCTTTGACATACACATCAAAATTATACCTACAAACATGTGAGCATTCTCACTTATTTCAATCTCTTCAAGAAAAGTATTCTCAAAGCAAGCACCTTCCAGAATATGAGATACACATAGCTCAATGAACAAATACTTCTAACTCAATTTGTGGAACATAATTTTTTATTTCTTTTATTTCTTCAATATTTAACTCTCTGGCCAAAACGATTCTTTTAACTCATAAATCATACCAAAATTTTACAGATTCTTTATTCAAAATATTTGTTTGTGTACTTAGATGCAGAGGTGTTTTTTGGTCATATTTTCTAATGATGTTGAATGTTCAAGGATCAGAAAAAATGATTCCATCAGCTCATAAATTACAAATCTTTTCTACTACAGATTCAAAAAGTTTTATATCTTTATTTCTTGGGAAGATATTCATGGTAAGATATGCTCTTTTTCACATTTGATTCAAATCTGAAATGGTCTTTTTTATTTCATCAAATGTTTTTAACTTATTTTGTCTCATTCTCAAAGATGTAAATGGAACTCACAAATACACTGCATCAGCTCAATTTTTAGCTGCTATAATAGCTTTTGTATAAGATCATCAGGGAGAAACTATTTCAGGGATACTTGTCATTTTTTAATTTAAAAAAACTTAAATTTTATAATTATAGACTGCTTAAAAAGTATCAAAATATATATTGTTATACTTTGCAATATTACTTTATAATCGGAAAAAATTGTTGGTAATTGCTTTTGGAAATATATTATAAATTATTGCTTTCCCAATTCAAAACTTTCAAAAACATTGTAATGACACCATCTCTACTAGCATCTTCAAAATCTTCATTTAGATTTCAATTAGCATAATAAGAATTATCAGGAGTATTATTTGGAGTTAATCAATTATACAAGACAGCTGATAATCTGAGACTTCTAATATCAAAATTTTTATAATTAGTTGTAATCTCCCTTTCTCAATATATTTCTCTTAGCCGTGGATTGGTATGATAATATTCTTGTTTAGCTTCCATAAAATCAACAAATTCATTAACTTTTTCTTTGAACTGTTGCTTGGAGATCTCTCAAGGTTCATAATTATGAGATGTTATCTGAAAAGGTCAGTGTAAATTTTTAGGATTTTGCATACGACAATTTGATTCTCTAAACCAGGTTGCTATTATCAGTCCTGTTGGAAAATCTCTTTCCTTTGCAATTTCATCAACCAAATCATAATGCTTTGTGCATTTTGTAGGAACATTATTGACATCAGAAGTGATATTTTTTCAATATTCATTAAAAAAACTTTTTTTGTCTTTTATTTTGGATTCTCTTGCATCCAGCTCTTCTTTTATTGTGTTTTTAATTTCACTAAGTGCATAATGAAGCTTTTCATCAAATTGGTATCTTATGTTTGCTAGTCTAAACCTTTCAAGAGTTTGTTCTATATATCAGATGTTTTGGGTTTTTATATGTTCTTTTACATATTCTTTACTTTTTTCAACTTCTGCTCTCCAAGATACATCAGATGTATAATCTCAAAAACATACTCATAACAAGAAATTTGCTAAAATTATTGCAAAAAATTTTTTAAGCATATATTTACAAAAAATATAATAAAAATAAAAAACCATACAACTAAGCAAATTTTTATGCTAGTTTGTTTTTTGTGATGAAATAAGATTTGTAAGTAAATTATTTCGAGGGTATTTTTGATTTTTATATAAAAAGCGGTAAAATCAAAAATATTTAATATATTATTTCCCCTACAACATCGTTACAACCTTCTTGAATGCATTTATCTATCTTGTTTTGAATGGCATCTTTTTGAACTCATACAAAACTATCTTGTCAAATAAAAGTTGTAGGAACAGATCAAACCTGAACTCATAGTTCTTGTCATATTTCGTTAAATAATTGAGAATTTGTTCTACTGCCATACACTTCATATCTATTTATACTAATTTTTTCATTAATTTCATCATTTTGTTTTAACTCCTCCCAAAATTCATTTTGCACAGCACAGGCAGGACATCAATCTCACCAAAAATAATAAACCTGAACCAATCAGTCATTTTCAGATCCAGTGTCATATGTAGTTTCTCAATTATCCTCTCAATCATTTTCAACTCCTCAGTCATTTTCAACTTCTCATTGATCTTGTGTTTGATTGTAATCATTTCAAGGTATGTCATCTTGTGTTGTTTGCTGATTTTGTTGGCATCAATACAAAATCAAACCAAATGTGATTATTAATATCAAAAAACTCTTCTTTTTCATATATATAATATATTATAAAAATAAATAAGGAATTATTATTGATATGCAAATCAAAATCAAGACATTTTAATTTTATTAATCTTCTGCACCTAAATTGGACCAAAAAGTGAGTTTTGTTGATTCTGTA
>CAYMVT010000050.1:0-7181 GCA_964394325.1 uncultured Candidatus Peribacteria bacterium
TGAGATATTATGCTCAAGGGAAATTTATTTGTTTTCATATACTGCTGCTTGTATCTTTTCCACCTCCACCAGTTATAAAACTCCTTATTCTATCTAATATTTCTCAGACAGGCATTTCATATATGTGATTATAATCATCGCTTTCTGCAAGTTGTATATTTTCTTCAAAATTTTTGGCTAAATGACCAAAGTCTTCTTCTCTGAGTTGATTCAGATATTCTGTAATTTGTGAGTCTACAGATTCTTGATTATCTTCTGTTATTTCAAAATTATTTTCTATATTATCCATTTTGTTGTTATTAATTAACTAAATATTTTTTATCTGATCTTCAGCTTTTTTTATTTCATTTTCTCTTTGTTCGTTTTCTTTTTGTGTGATTTTTGATATTGATTCTTTTATTTTATTATTTTCTTTTTGACTGGTAAAATCTTTAATTTGTTGCTCTAGATATTTGTATAAATTTTCAATATTTTCTTCATCTATTAGATCATTTTCAACATCTTTTATAAGACTATCTAGACCTTGTATATGCATTGAATAGCTCCTTAGTGTTTTAAGTATGAATTCTTTTTTTGTCATTTTGAGTTTATAAAACAATAAAAACAATTAATTTATTATATCTATTTTAATTTCTTTGTCAATTTTTAGTTGGAATTTTTGATTGTATCAAAAAATTTTGCTACAGCAAGGCAATTTATAAACAAATTTATACACTACCCTATTCATCAGACACTTTCCAAAAAGATTTGTACTCTGTGTTTGTAATTATCAAACATATCCAAACTGGCACAACCAGGGCTAAACAATACTACTTGAATATTATCATTGATAGCTTTTTTATAAGAATTGTGAACAGCATCTGGTAGATTTTCAAAAATTTGGCATCATATTCATAGCTCATTCAAAATATTTCCAATGACAGGTGCAGTAGTTCCTATCAGGCTTGCAAAATGGACTTTTTCAGAAAATAACCTCCTTAGTTCATTAAAATCAGCTCATTTATCATATCATCATGCAATCAAGATAATTTTACTATCAAAACTTTTTAAGGCTGATTTTAGTGCTCAGGGAGTTGTTGATTTTCAATCATTAAAAAATTTTACTCAATTTATGCTTTTTACATATTCCAGTGTATTGGCCAAAGGTTTAATTTTTGGGATGTTATTGATAATTTCTTTATCTTTTTGGCTTGAGTGCTCTTTAACCAGATTAAATGCTAATGATATGTTTGTTTGATTATGCTGTCATAGTAGTTTTGTTTCAAATTGTCATATTTTACTTGACTTTACAGAATTTGAAAATCAAGCTGTATTAAAATCATCTCCAACAAACACCTTGTTCTGTGTTAATTGAAAAATTTTTTGTTTGGTATTTAGATAATCTTGATAATCTGTGTGCCAATCAAGATGGTCTTTTTCTATGTTTGTAAAAATAGAATTTTCCAACTGAAAACGATTTGTATTATAAAGCATAAAAGAAGATATTTCTATTACAACATTTATCTTTTGATTTTTAATTGTTTTTGAATGTAATATTTCATAAATAATCTGAGCAAACGAAGGAGAAAAATTACCACCAATATAAGTATTACTATCAAAGTCTTTCAATAGATTATAAACAATCCAGGAAGTAGTTGACTTTCATTTTGTCCCAGTAATTCAAATAAATCTAAAATTTTCCAAAATTCATTTTTGTTGCAAAATATCATAAACCAAATCCATTTCAGATATTATTTTTGAAAGAAATTCTTTGTATATATAATGACTGGGTTTGATTCCTGGGCTAGGAATTATTTTATCAGCATTTTGTAAATCTTGATATTGAATATCTTTATCATCCATAATTTTACAAGGGATCTCAAGATAACTCAAAAGATTTTGTAATCAAGTTCACACCTCTCCTTTTCAATAAATTACGAACATTTGTTTTAACTAAACTTTATATTGTAAAATTAAACTTATTATATTAGCTAATCAGCTAAAAAACAGCAAATTTGATTAAAGAATTATTATAGCTTTTTATTTTATTATTTCAATCAAATTTTAGGATTTTTATTTGCAAAAAAATTATTCTTTACTTGAATTTAAAAAGCATTTATTTATACTGCAATCAATATTTTTTATAATCTTTTAAATGCAAAATAATAAATAATGATAATACCTACCGTCATAGAAAAAACAAGCCACTGAGAAAGGGCTTATGATATTTATTCTAGATTGTTAGAAGATAGGATAGTATTTGTATGAACTCAAGTAGAAGCAAACATGGCTAATGCTATAATAGCACAGCTTTTGTTTTTGGAAAAACAAGATCCTGATAAGGATATAATAATGTATATCAATTCACCAGGAGGTGTAGTAACTTCATGAATGGCTATATATGATACTATGCAATATATCAAATGTGATGTTGCTACTGTATGTATTTGAATAGCAGCAAGTATGTGAGCAGTTTTACTTACAGCAGGTACAAAATGAAAAAGATTTGCTCTTCCTCACAGTGAAGTGATGATACACCAACCTTTATGATGAATAGAATGACAAGCAACTGACATCCAAATCCATGCAGACCATATATTAAAAACAAGAAAAACATTAAATCAAATAATTGCCAATCATACATGACAGAAAGTAAGCAAAATAGAAAAGGATGTAGATAGAGATAATTTTATGTCAGCAGAAGAATCCAAAAAATACTGACTAATAGATGAAATAATAAAATCAAACAAGGAAATTTGAAATCAAGGCAAAGCAAAAAAATAACTTTATTGAATTTATATTTTAATTTGAAATAAATGACAACTACACAAATAATAATATTAGTAATAGTTTGACTATCAATCTTTTATACAATAACACTTTACAATAAGTTAATAAGATTGAGGAACAATAGAGAAAATAGCTTTGCAGATATTGATGTGCAATTGAAAATGAGAGCTGACCTTATTCCACAATTATTGGAAACTGTTAAATGATATATGCAACACGAAAAAGGTGTTTTAGAAAATGTTACCAAAGCAAGGACTTCCTTCCTTAACTCAAAAACAGTTGATGAAAAAGTAGAATCTGGAAATCAGTTAGAATGAGCACTGAAATCTTTGTTTGCTGTGTCAGAAAATTATCCTGATTTGAAAGCTACCCAAAATTTTCAACAACTTCAAAATGAAATGTCAAATATAGAAAACAAACTAGCGGCAGCGAGGAGATTTTTTAATTCTGCAACAAAAGAATTAAACACCTATGTAGAAATGTTTCCTTCCAATCTTGTAGCAAAAATGTTTGGTTTTGATAAAAAGGAATATTTTGAAATTGAAGATAGGGAAGAACTTGAAAAACCACCTGAAGTTAATTTCAGTAGCTCTTAGAAAATTTTTAGAAACTGTTAAAAAAATAATCTAAAAATACAATGCTTATATGACAAAAGAATATAAGTGATTTAACTTTTACCAATGCAGTAAAGCTAATATTTGAAAATTATCCTGATCTTGTAGATATATTTTTGGAAAAAATTGAAAAATGAGGAGAAAAAGAATTGCAAGAATTAATGCAAATAATAATTGATCTTAACAAAAAAATACTAGAAGGCAAAATACCAAAAGATGATCATGAAAAGATCGTAGATGAAATTAGAAAGTTTGTCAAAAATATAAAAGTATCAAAAAAAATTAATAAAATCAAGGAAAAGGAAGAAAGAGAACAGAAAAATGAGAATTTAGATGATTTACTTGATAAAATATAATAAAATGCCAGAAAATTATGAAAGAAATTTAGAACAAAGAGAACAAGAAGAAGCTAATGAGACACAATCAGAAGAAAGTAAATGAATGATAGATAGGATAAAGTCGTTTTTTTGAAGACAAGAAGATAAAACTGAAAGACCTGATCCAGAAGTACTTTGAAATTGAATGGCTAGAGATTCAGCTGAAAAAGCACAATCTCGTAATGAGAAACTAGCACAAGTATGGGAAGAAATGAATAGGTAATAAAGCTTTTAAAGAAATAAGAAATGATCTCTAATTATCCTCTAATTTCCTCATAAAGCAAAATAAGCAATGCAATAGTAAGATATGCATCTGCTAAGTTAAATACAGGAAAATTTCATATACTAATAAAGTCCCTAACTCATCCCAGATATATTCTATCAACAAAATTTCATACTGCTCATGCAAAGAAAAGCACGAAAACTAAACTTGAAATCCAATTTTTGTGATAAAGAAAAACAAAGATTATTAAACTTAAAATTGTTATTCAATAAATAATAAGCATATCAATACTTAATCACCAAGCAATTCATTCATTAAAAGCTGGAGAGATAAGAACAAAACTTTGTAAAATTCATTTATCATAAAAAATAAATTTGGTTATCAAATCTAATCAAATTAGCAAGGAAATCCAAAAAACAACCCAAAATAGATTAAATTTTATTATTTTGTTGTATATGTAATAGTACAAATCTTTTGAATTTTTTATTTTTTGCATTTTTACTAACTCAGAAATTGATAAATATCATTCATTTTTTAGCCACTGTGCAAGTGATCTCATGTTTTTCCCACTAAAATCATCTATACTTCACCTTCCAAAATCTATAATATAAATTTTGTTGTTTTGATTTACCAAAACATTTGTATAAGGCCTAATCAGTTCTCAGTGCACAATTCATAATTTATCAAGTTGATATGCATTTTTTAATAAAGACAATACGAGTTTTTTTTTGTCTTTTTTGTTAGAATTTTCGTAAACATTTTTGAAATGATTTCATTGAATATACTCATAATCAAAATAATCATTTCATATTTCTAAAATTTTTGGTATAAAATCTAGATCATATTTATTAAGTTTTTTTAATAATTTTGCTTCTTTTAAAATATTATATTTCGTACTATCATCCAAAGCCACTTTCCTTGCAATTTTTTTTCAATCCTTTGTATAAAGGTATACTTGTCACCTTCGTCATTGTCATATTTTCTCCATAAAATCAATTTTTATTATAAAATGCTTTATTGTATTCCTATAAGACTATATTTCTTCTGCATTCATATAATTTTGTAATACCTTTGGAATTTTGATTTTCATATCTTTTGTTTGATTGTTTTCAACAATACAAGCCATTACTCTTCCAACAGCGATAGCAGTTCAATTAAGAGTATGTAAAAAATCTTTTTCTTGACCATCTTTGTATTTAATTTTTGCTCTTCTTGCTTGAAAATCAGTACAATTACTACAAGAAGTTATCTCTTTGTACGAATCCAATCCAGGAAACCAAGCTTCCAAATCATATTTTTTGGCAGCATGGAATCACACATCTCAAGTACATATATCAATTTTTTGATAATGTATTCACAAATTTTGAACTATTTCTTCCTCAATTTCTGTAAGAAATTCATGCTCTTTGTAACTATCTTTTGTACTAGTAAAACTTACCATTTCTACTTTTTCAAACTGATGTACCCTTATCATTCACTTGGTATCTTTCCCATAACTACCAGCTTCTCTTCTATAGCAGGGAGAAAATCATGCATATCTCAAAGGTAATTCTTCCAGATCAATCGTCTCGTTCATATGTTGCCCTACAAGTATAGCTTCAGAAGTTCATATCAAATATAAATCATCTTCACCCGGATTTACTTTGTATACTTCATTTTTTTCTGCAGGGAAAAAACCGGCACCAAGCATTGTATCATACCTTACAAGATTTGGTCACATAACAGGTCTAAATCACTTTTTGATAAGTACATCTATTGCATAGTTTATTAGTGCAAGTTCTAACTTTACCAATCAGTCTTTGATATAATAAAACCTTGTACCAGCAACTTTTGCACTTCTTTTTTGGTCAAGCATATCTCTTTGTTCCAACAACTCGTAATGAGGCAAAGGCTCAAAATCAAATTTAGGCTTGTCTCAAGAATAGTATATTACGGCATTATCATCATCTGATTCTCAATATATAACATCGTCAAGCGGAGGATTTGGAATCTGAATATATATATCATAAAATTTTTGATAAAGTTCATCGTAATCTTTTTGCTTTTGATCTAATTCAGTTTTGATTTCTTTAACTTTTTCTTTGTGTTCTTGTGGGTCTTTTCATTCTTTTTGAAGTTCAGCAATTTCTTTTGAAATAGAGTTCCTGTGAGAACTTAGCTCATCAATTTGTGATTTCATATTTCTAATTTGCTCATCAAGTTTTATCAACTCATCAAAATCTATATTTAATCATTGAGATTTTGTTTTTTGTTCATATCGTTTGGGATCTTGACGAAGTTTTTTCAAATCTATCATTTTTATAACTCTTTAAATAATTAAAATAGTATCTGTTGAAAAATAACTTTTTTTCTAAAAAAGAAACAAAAAAATTAATACTCAAATGTTTTTCACCAAATTCTACAGAGTAAAAACTTTTTTATTTTATAATTTAATATGCAATTTGGATGTTTCTTTACTACATACTAAATATATAAGACAACAAATCTATACAGATTTTTGTTTTATTTTCAATAGATTTTACCTATAATTTAGAATAATTATTTTGGATAATATCTTAATATTTGATTGAAATTGCATATTTATTGAATATGATCATTTTATGATTTATTTTTAATAATAGTTAATATGAAGAAAGTAATAGTCAACGACTTAATGCAAACAAATTATGTATACTACCTTACCGAACCTATAGGTAAAAATTTTGATCCTGATTTCCAGCCAGACCTTTCTCCCAAGGATATGCTACAAATTGGAGTTTTTGGTGGGAAATACATGACTGACTGCAGAAATGAGTTTCCTGATGATTGGTTTCAAAATGCAAAATTATGTCATGAATTTCATAATCCTAAATTGAATTATTTTTGAGTAAATGCTTCTCAACCCCTATATGTATGGAGACAAAAGGGATGGATATATCACCAAGATCCAAGAGGCTGGTTTCAATGGTATTGTAGATATTATATGGGAAGAAGAATTCCTGAAGAAGACAAAAGACAAATAAAAAGATTTAAAGCTATGAATAGACATATATGAGCAATCAAAAAAAACTGTTTTTTGTGAGACTTAAACTGTAGAAAAAAACAAAGACAAGCTCTTTTACATTGGGCTATAGATAGTAGAAAAATCTAAATTTTCAATCAAAATAAAAAGTTTATACTAATGGGGAACCATATAGAAAACATTGAGAAAAGAAATGA
>CAYMVT010000051.1:0-6733 GCA_964394325.1 uncultured Candidatus Peribacteria bacterium
TTTCTAATTGCGTTTTCAAAGATTTTTTTGTTTTTTAGTGCAGAAGGTTAGAAAAATGAACACAAAAAATCAAAAATCAAGAAAATTATAAACTAATTTTGCTTATCAAAATTCAAAAAAAACACCTATATAAATAGATGTTTTAAGTAATTTCACTGAATTTTCATATACATAAATTTTGTGAAAGAGATACAGAAATTTTCTATAAGTATGCCAAAAAGTTCATTGAGAAATATATGCAAAATATCCAATATAAATTTGCAATTTTTGAAGAAATAAATAAAATTTAATTCAAAAAAGATATTACAATATAAAAACAAAAAATGGAACTTACTCAAGAACTAATGAAGAGTATCCAAAGGTCAATACTTTTGAAAGAAGAAACAAAGCATCAGTTAATTAATAACTGGTGAAAATTAGATAATAGAACAAAAAAGAATATAATAGACTTATTGGAGGAAAAGAATGAAATTGAGTATGATATTTTTGCTGAATTTATAGAAAAGTTTAAGAATTGATGAGATCTCATAAAATCAAAAATAAATTTATTAAAACAAAAAGCACTGAAAATAATAGAAGAAAAAAAGTATAGCAATATAGAAAAAGAATTAGATTCCAAGTTGGAAGAAATTTAAAACAAAAAACTGAGAAATGGTAAAGGAAAATATATGATCAATACAAGAAAAAATTGAGCAAAACGAACAAACAAAATTTTCAGAATCAGAGCTAAATACTGAAAAAATTTTTTCCTATATAAAAGATAACATACAATCAGCACAAAAAAGTTTGGAAAAATTTGCAGAAGAAGAATCTTGACGATGACCTTTTGGTAAATCAGCAGAAAACATAAAAGATGAAATGAACCAAGAAATAATAGATTTTGTAATTCAAACTTTATCAGAATGAAGATTTGATGCTTATAGTTTGCATGAATTTGAAAATGAAGATGGTGAAATAGATCTACAATGATATATAAACACCTTAAATAACTGAATCCAAGATCTGATAGAAAAATGAAGCAAAAGATGATTAGAAATAAAAGAATTAGAAGAAAATTTATCAGAACAACAAAGAGAGTTAATAGAATTTTTTGATATACCAGCAGAAGTATTTGCAGAAGGGCAATTTAGTTTGGATGAATATGCAATAGAGGCAGATATGGAAGACAAAAATTTAAGTCTTGAAGACTTTTTGAGTAGATACAAAAATTATATAGAAGACAATCTATCAGGTGCAGATCAAAAAATAGTATCCAAAATCAAAGAATCAATAGCAAATAGAGCAACTCTGATATGAGAAAAAGTATCAGAAAGAATTCAAAATGTAAAAGACAATCATGATAGAGAAAATCTCAAAGAAGAGCTTAAAAGAGAAAGATGGAATGTAAATAGAGATTTGAATGATTTGTAAAAAAACTTAAAAAGTATTAAGATTGCTTTCTGAATGAATTTTTTGTTCTTAAAAATAATTGTTTATTACACTTTAACTCCCTCAAAATCTGCTTTATACAAAATATGAAAATATGGATTTAAAAAGCAGTTTCTAGTTGGCAGAACCTATATAATTAAGATTTTATTTTTGCAGAAAATATTTTTTCTAGTTTACCCATATCAATCTTAAAACCATTTGGTAGGTTTTTAGAAAGCATATTCCACTGCATATTATAAGAATTTGGTGATATGCTACTTCTTCTGAATTGTTGAATATTTAAATTGATATACTTTTTTGTAGTATATTGATATACAAAATACTTTTCAGCTTCTGAAAGATAAATCCCTTCTTCAATATTATATTTTGTATAAATTTGTTCCAGCATATTCCAAATATAAACTCCATGACCTATCTTTTGTTTTTTTCACGAAAAATAGTATTTTTGAGGTTGTTCTTTTCATTTGTGCAAAGGTGAATCATCGGCATTTATTTTATCAAAGTCAGAAACATTTTCAACTTCAGTATAAAAGTTAGCAGCTAAATAATTTTTATTTATCCTATGCAATAAATCATCTTGAGAACTTGATTTGTGTTTAGAGGAAATGTCTGCTTTTTGGCCCGCATAAGATAATACATCTGCAGCACTTATAGCACTTAAAAAATTAACGGCTTTATGGACTCTTTCATATCATGATCTATAAGAATCAAGATCAGCAATAAAAACAGAAGCAAATAGGCTTCAAACAAAAGTAGATCATATTACAATATTAGCTCAAATATTGAATCTAATTTTATAAGATGTTTTGGAGTGTATGCTATAAAAAATCTTAACAACTATTCATACAACAAGTATTAGTAAGGAAAGAAACATTCCCAATGGCAAAAATATGCTCAAAAAAATGATAAAAAAAGGTAGAGTAAAAAGCCAAAAAGACCATATTTTGATTTTTCATAACTTGTCTTTTTTGAGAAAAACTTCTAGTTTATTAAAAAAATCATACATGCTTTTGTATTCACTATAGTTCTTACAAACTCCAAACAGCATAAAAAATTTAATTTTTTTCCAATCATCTTTATTTGGATCTATTTCGATATTGCTTGCTAAGGTACTTATAAAAACAGGCTCCCAAGCATATCTAAAAGAAAATTTATCAAACAAAACTATTAACTTTTTCAAATAATTAAGTTTTTCAAAATACTGCTCTTGTATATTGTCCTCAACAATATTTTTGGTCTCAAATGCTATCTGATTGTAATTTTTATTGCTTGTAATATAATCATCTCAAAACTTCCCCCAAAAATTATTTTCATTTGTGTTTTTGCTATGCAAACAATTAATGACTTTTTTCTTTTCAGCATTTTCCATATCAAGTTGTTGCAAAAAATCAAAAGAATGTTCAAAACAACTGGATATTGTAGTTCTATTTTGTATCAAGCTTGTAGAAAACTGAGTAAAATTTTTTGACTGCAAGGTCTCGCCTAAAATTGATCTTATATTAAGCTGTTTCAAATAATATCTGGCACGATTCATTTTTTTATTTTTATTTAATAAATTGTATATATTATAATCAACATACTATAAAAAGTCAAAAAACATAAAACAATTTCATGAGTGCCCAAAAAAATTAATATATCCTATTTTATTTGATTTTTGGGAAAAAATAAATATAAGAAAAAAGTAAATCATTTATTTGTAAGGTCTTGAAAAAATATGGAATTGCTGATAATAATATTTTTATTCATTGTTTGAACTGCTTTTGGGTCTTTTGGGTCTGTACTGATACGAAGAATGAAGTCCGAGATAGATAAAGAAGTTGTTTTATCAATTGTGTGTTGAAGATCACAATGTCCTCATTGTAATAAAACTTTAAATTTTTTGCAGTTAATCCCCTTATTTAGTTGGCTGTTTACAAGATGAAAATGCAGTTTCTGTGGTAGTAAAGTTAGTAGTTTTTATTTTTGGTTAGAATTAATATCAGGTATTATATTTGTTATGTCATATCTTTGGATTGTAAGCATTTGACAGGCTTTTTATGTTGTTGATTTTTGGATTTTGTTTGTTTTTATGGTTATAGTTAATTGGATCCTTGTATTGTTTTTTTTCTTTGATTTTCTTTTTTATCGTGTAAACACTTACTTGTGGGTTTTTTTGACACTATGGGTAATTTTGTGGCAATTTTTTAATATTGTAGGGGATTTTGAATTCGCTTTTTTGGGATGAGTATGATTGTTTGTTTTCTTTTATTTATTTTACATGTTTGGCAAGTACTATGTCAAATATAGATTTGGATATGAAAATAGTGAATGAATAGGTTGATGAGATGTGATGATGGCTTTTAGTGTGTGATTGCTTGTTCCTTTTGTATTAGAAAGTTTTGATTATATGAGCTTGCTTTACTTTATTTTTTCCTATGTAATGCTATCTTCTATTCTTTGAATAATGCTATATTTGTTTTTTTCCTTACTCAACGAAAAACAAGGAAATGCAATACCTTTTTTGCCTGCTATGATCGTAGCTTTTTGGATTATGTTATTTTTGGGACAGGAAATAATTGATTTGCTTTATATTGCAATCTAAAGTATTTCTGAAAATCATAATAAGTTTACTGTGTATGTAGGTAATTAATATGTAAAAACTTTATTACATTATTGGATAGAATATTTACTTTTATAACAAAAAATCAACCATGTTAAAACTGGAAAAATGAGACAAAATATGAATAATATCTGTAGCAAACAATCTAGACCCAGAAAAATTAGAATCCTATGGGATACAAAGTTTCAAAAGAATTATGCAAGATCATCTTGGTTTTGAGCTAATTTTTGGTAAAAATATTTTGCTACCAATACAATGAACAAATCCCCAAAAAAGAGCTCAAGACTTCAATAATTTTTTAAAAGATGATAGCATCAAAATGATTTGGCCTATAGGATGATGAGCTTTTACCAATGAAATTTTACCATTTATAGACTGGGAAACTTTGAAAAACAATCCAAAAATAATTTGTGGTTATTCAGATATTACAGCATTAAATAATGCTATTTATGCAAAAACTTGAATAGTAAGTTTTTCTGGTCCTACTCCTGGATCTTTTTCTCCATCTAGATTTGCAAATTTGGAAAATTTTTTGTATTTCAAAAAAATGATAATAGACAATGAAGATGTAGAACTCGTATCAAATTCACAATATTTTGACTATACAGCTGACAAAGAAATATATCCAGATCAGATAATTGATGATGGAGGTTTGCAAGTAGTAAAAAGATGAAAATGAGAATGAATAATAATATGAGGAAATATTTCAACTTTTGCACTTTTATTTGGCACAGAGTTTATGCCAGATTTGGAAAATAAGGTTTTATTTTTGGAAGAATGTGGAGAAAGTAGTATTTGAACTATTAGAAGACAACTAATGTGATTGAAACAACAAAAAAAATTTGATAAAATAGCTGGAGTAGTTTTTGGCAGAATAAATCAAGAATGTCTAAAAGATTATGATATTACTTGGGAAGAAACTGTGCAAGATTTTAGCAAAGATATAAATGCACCTGTGCTAATGAATGCACAGTTTGGACATATTAGTCCTATTCAAACATTTCCAATATGAGGTAAAATGAGTATTGATACAAAGATTGAAAAGTATTTTATCCAAAGATAGGATAACTTTAACTTTGGGGACTATAAAATTATGACAACAAAAAGTTTTTGAGTAAGATTATTGGAAAAGTACTGATTAGGTGAAACTATAATAAATCACAGTATTTGAGTTTCTCAAATAGTTTATGAAATAGCAATAAAAATTAATTCTAAAGCCAGCAAAGAGCTTGTTAATGCTAACAAAGTTTATCTTGCTTAATTATTGCATGATAATTTGAAAAGCTAGAGAATGAATACATGAATTCAATAGTGTTGATATATTAAAAGAAAAAGGTTTAAAAGAGCTTTCTGAAATTGTATTGCATTGATTTGTTTATGAACACTTTAAACTAAAATGAAAAGAAGATAAAAGTTTTTTGCCAAAAAGTTTAGAACAAAAAACACTATGTTTGGCGGACATGTATTGTTATCAAAATCAAAGAAGGGTAAACATAGATGAAAGGTTCAATGATATTTTGGAAAGATATACCAACAATTCTGAATTTACTGGAATTGTAAAATTAGCAAAGATAAGAATGCTTAATTTAGAAAAAGAAATTAGCAATTTTATTAAATAACAACTGAAAACAAAGAAAAAAACTGTGATATAACTTATAGCAAGTCTAATTGTTTAAATATTCCCTGATCATAGATACCCTTTCATTTACAGATCATGTTATTGTGCAATAATCTAATTTTTCTTTGTCCAAAAATTCTTTGTAAGTCTTGTCAACACTAGACTGAAAAGCTTTATCAGTACTTCTAACCCCATCATCTTCTATTGGGAATTCTGGAGGAATATAAAAGATATAATCATACTTACCAGTCTTTGAGGCCATCTTGTAAGCCACATTTACTAAATCATCATCCATGCACAAAGCTTTAGCATATATATAATAATCAAAAATACATTTATCTGCTATAAATTTTGTAGTTGTTTTCTCGTTAGCCATCTGTTGTCATATCAACCAAACTTGCGTTTCTAATGGAGTTGATTCATTTATTTGCAAACCCATATTGTGAGCTTGAACAACGATATCTGGTAGTATTTCTAAATTGTATTCTTTTGAAATTTCCTTGGAAATAGTGGTCTTTCATACTCAATGAGCTCAACATATTGCTATTTTCATTGTTTTTTATAGGTTAATTTTAAAATAATCCAAATATTGATCTATCACATTTCTAACTTTTTCTTTGTCATAACCCTCTTCTTCAGCGATCATAATAATTTCATCTATACAATCTTTCTTTTCTCTAGACCACTTATCATATATTTTAGCTAGTTGAGGATGAGAAAAATCATCAGGAGATATACTTATCAAAGCAAAAAAAAACATCATCTGATCAAGTTTTCAAGCTTTTATATATTCTCATATTTTATCAAAACTAAACTCTACTCTATCCTGCAAAGATACATTATCTTTTATCAAAGGAGTATTCCTTTTTTTCCCAGTCTCCCAATATCTTCTAATTTCTTCTCTAACATCTGTACTAATTCTATCAGCAAGTCTTACTATCTGTCATTCCAAGGAATCTGGCTCTTTTAGCTTTGTTCAATCAAGCCTTTCTGTCATATAGTCATGATTGTAAATATAGTCCATAATAGAAGAAATTTGTCATTCATCCAAATCATATCATTTTGATCTAAGTCTTTTTTGAAAAAGT
>CAYMVT010000052.1:0-6594 GCA_964394325.1 uncultured Candidatus Peribacteria bacterium
TATACTTTATACAAGTGTTGGGGATTTTTTTGGTTTAATTTTTTGCAAATAGAGTCTGCTGAAAAAGTCCGTATTTTCATATTTTTGAACAGTGCCAGCAGACTCTAAAAAAAACTAAAGTCTTGTAAACAAGTGGGTTTTAATGATAAGGCACTTCCTCATTTTATAATTTAGTGTGCATTTTTGATATTTTTTTAGCGCACACTAAATATCTCATCTATTTCCAGCATCAAAATCAAACAAAAAAACTTGAAAAAATTTTAAAAATATATATTATCATGGATAATTTATTGTATTATAATTCTTCCAGTATGAATAATTATCACAGAACAAAGTATATTGATAGAATAAAGAAAGCTTTAAAAAAAGAAAAGCTGGTATTGCTGTATTGACAAAGACAAGTATGAAAAACTACTTTGATGAAAATGCTGATAGAAGATGATAATTTGAAAGGAACTAAAAAGATTTTTTCATTTGAGGATACTCAAAAAAGAAATTTTGTTACAAAACAAGATTTTTTGGATTATTTGCAATTTGAATTTGATATAGATTTTTATAATAATGATTATATATTTTTGGATGAAGTTCAATATGTAGAAAACATAGTATCCATACTCAAATCTATTTATGATGATAAATCTATTAAAGCCAAAATAATTGCTACTGGATCATGAATGTGGAATATACCAAACAAAGCAGGTAGTAGTTTGGTTTGAAGATGAGAAGAATTGTTTATTTATCCATTTTCTTTTGAAGAATTTTTGTGACTAAAATGAAAAGATATCAGTATTCTTGATTATCAAAATTATAATAAAGTAAGATATGATATAGTTTTGAAATTATATGAAGAATATCTAATATGGTGATGATACCCTGAGGTGATAAAAGCAAACACTCAAGAACAAAAACAAAATGAGCTAAAAAAAATAGTAAAAAGATTTTTTGAAAAAGATGTGATATTTTGGTTCAACAAAGATGAAATGATTGAGTTTGAAAAAATATATTATTATATTTATCAAAATATATGAAATTTATTAAAAATAGATAATTTATCAAATATTACTTGAGTGGGGAACAAAAAACTTGTCAAATATTTAAATTTTTTGAAAAGAAGTTTAGTTATTTTTGAAATAAAACCATTTTTCCAAGACAAATCAAAAGAGATATTTTCTCACTGAAAAATATATTTATCTGATTTGGGTATTTTTTCATTTATGTGAAAAAACTATGGCTGAAAACTTCAAGATGGTAAAGTTATAGAAAATTATACATTTTTGGAAATACTCAAAAATAATCCGAATGTGTATATCAATTTTTACAAAAAGAAAAATGGAACAGAAATAGATTTGATAATACAAAATTGGAAATGACAAATAATCCCTGTGGAAGTAAAATCATGAAAATCTAATGCCATTCCAAAAATTTTTTATAGTTTTGAAAAAGATTTTGCTGATAAGATTTATAAATATATCAAAACAACAAGCAATATAAAAGAAAGAAAAACTATTAAAGATAAAGAACTAAATTTGGTTCCCAACTTTTTGATTTGAAATGCGATTTTATTTTAGTTTCAATTTCCAAAAAAAGTGCTAAAAAAATCTTGATAAATGATAACAAAAAATATATGTTTTCTCTTTTGAGTTAATTTTACTTGCCTCCAAAGATATGTAATAATTTTTGGATGTTTTTGAACAAGCATGCTATTGTCGTAGGTCATACACCTCCTGGAGTTGGAGTAACAGCTTTGACCTTGTTTTCAACTGATTTTAAATCAATATCACCATAGACCTTACCATTTGCTTTGCTAAATCCAACATCTATCAAAACTTGAGAATTGTCATCTCTTACAAAATTTCAGTTTATCAGATGAGCTTTGCCAGCTGCAGATATTATAATATCACAAGATAGGCAACATTTTTTCATAAAATCTTTGTCAACAAATTCGTTTAAACTTATTATTTCTGCATTTCTTTTCATTAATTCCAAGGCAAGTGGTTTTCACAGCAAATTGCTTTGTCATATAATAACAACATTTTTTCATTTGTAATTATCTAATTCATAGTATTTTAACAATTCCAATACGGCCATAGGAGTGGCAGGTACAAAGTCAAAAACACCCACCAAATTATCACCAAAGAGCTGTCATCACAATCAGTCTATATCTTTTTTTTTGGAAATTGAGGATAGTATATCAGGCTGATATTTTTTCAAATAGTCGTTTAATGGTAGTTGTACTATAATTCATAAACAGTTACTATCATTGTTGCAATCAGAAATTTTTGATATGACATCTTTAAAATTCATATCATCAATATTTCCATTGTCTTTTGAAAAAATTTTTGCATCAAGTCCTAAGTCTTTTCAAAATTGTTTTTTTAAATTAACATAAGTCTCAGAAGGCTTGTCATCAGAAAGTAAAAAAATTCAAATATATTTGTTTTTTAGATCATAATTTGCAAGCTCTTCTTTTAAAGATTTTTTGATAGAGTTGGCAATTGGTTTTCAATAAAGTAGCATCTTTTCGATCGGTTTCTAATTCAAGTAAAAAATTATTAGATAAACAACAATTCACAGCAAAATAGGATAAAATAAAAACAAAAAAATAAATGACAAAAGGTTGTTTTTGACAAAAGATGAAAAAGAAAAATCATTATCAATCAAATTCAAAAATTCATACCAAGTCATCAGTCAAATTAAACCAGCAGAATAATTCAAAATAATGGCTGATAATAATACAATATATCCAAAAAGCAAAATTTTCAAGATCAACATTTTATTATATAATCTTAGATTTGTTAAAAATATTTAATCTCAGTCAATTTCTTTTAATTGATCTCTTAGTACAGAGGCTTTTTCAAATTCTCGATTTTTGATAGCATCGTCAAGCTGACTTTTTAGATCTTTGGCAATGATTTCTTTTTCTTTTTTGGTCATTCTCTTTAGTCTTTTTACTTTTCATTTGTTGGTAGCCTGGTAGTTTTGCAAATTTTCATCAGTTTTGACAACATCAAGTGATTTTATATTAGAGATAGCTTTGGATGGTGTTATTCAGTGTTTTTGATTGTGCTCCATTTGTATATTTCTCCTACGATAAGTTTCATATAATGCTTTTACAATAGATCCAGTAAAACGGTCTATATAAAGACACACCTCAGAGTCTGGATTTCTTGCAGCTCTTCATATAATTTGTATCAAAGATGTAGTAGATCTCAAAAACCCTTCTTTATCAGCATCCAAAATTCATATAAATGTAACTTCAGGTAGATCAATTCATTCTCTCAAAAGATTTACTCAAATCAAAATGTCTATTTGTCAGGATTTGAGTTTTTTTATTATATCCCAGCGATCCATTGTATCTACTTCGCTATGTAGATAATAAGCCTTGTATCATCTAGAAACAAAAAAATTTGTAATTTCTTCAGCAGACTTTTTTGTCAAAGTCAAAATTAATATCCTACCTTCTTTTTGTATATTTTGATTTATTTTTGAAAAAAGGTGATCTATAAATTCAGGATGACCTTTTCATTTTTCAAAATTTGATACTTGCAAAAAATCTTTCAAGTTGGGGTGTTGTGTAGTTATTCACATTTTTTAATATTAGTTTGTAATTTACCTGTATTTTTTGGAAACAAACCTATTTATATATAGATTAATTCAACTTTCAAGGCAAAAATGACTTTTTATCCAAGGATTCTTGGTGATAATCTATTAACTAAAATTTGATATTTTTTTTGAATACTTTTTTAAACAATACAAAATTAAACTTTAATTGCTACATTTCCAAGCTCATATATAATTATACCTCTGTCAGTTTCAAAAATCTTCAAAAATCTTATCGCAATTGTTTATTACATAATCTATTATATCTTTGTTTATACTCATTGTCAGACTTAAATTTTCCAGTACAAATATTTGATTGTTGATTTTTGATAGATCATCTATATATGGAGTTGCAGTGTAGTTGTGTTCTTGCTTATCTAATATTCTTTCTTCGCTGGATTGTCTTCATGTTATATTTACTCTCAGAGCATACTGACATTTATCTTGGTTGTCCAAATTGTACCATACACAAATATGAGGCATTCAAGAAATTATTCTCTTTTCAGGATAATTTTCGTTGACAAACTCATAAGCAGATTCAAAATCTGGCTGAGGAGAGGTGTGGTCCATATAATAAGTAGTTTTTGGCAAAAAATTCATATTAAAACTAAAAATTATCATAAAAAGTGTGGCTCATCAAACTCCCCGTAATAAAAGTTTATAAAAAATATTCTTTGTGCTAATTCACTTGTCGTAAAAGTAAGCCAAAAACAAAAATAACAAATACCCTCAAAAGATAGTTATTATGCTAAATAAGTGATACATATATCTACTATGCACCATAACTCATTTTTGAGTGATAACATAAAAATTTATCAAAAATATTCATGCAAATATTATCAAATAAGCATATTTTTTGATATAAACCAAATAAAAAAATCATAATATGAAAGCCAAGTACAAAATTCCAAGCTCACTGACCAGTATCTGAGTATAAAAATTTATATAACTTTCTATGAAATGCTGGGGCAGATCATAAGTACCAGGTATTCAACTATGAGCTTGTACTCATCAAGTTTCTATATACTTGAACCACAAATCTACCAAATAATACAATAAGTATCAACCTAGCAATACAATAGCATATTTTATGTTTTTGAATAAGGTTGTTTTGAAGTCTTTTTTTGAAAGTAATTCTATTACAAAATAGTATGCAATATATATTCATCCAACAGCAAAAAGCGAAAACAAAAAAGGATGATATATACTTCATATTCAAGCAGTTAATGAAAAAAGTACAAAATAAATTATTTTTTTGGAAGTTTCAAACTTGTATAACAAATAAATTCATAGCAATAACAATAAAGACAAAAGTTCATAAAATCTTGCTTGTCTAGACCAGATAATTTGCCAAGTAGAAAAAAATGATAAAAATGAAATTCAAATAGTTCAGATGAGTCTGTATTTATGTTTTTGGAGTAACTCATAAGCAAACAACACACTCACAACCATAATCAAAACACCAAAAATTAGAGAGGGGAGTCTGGCTGTCAAATCACTAATTCCAAAAATATCAAAAGACAATCATTGAAAAAAAGTAAAAAAATATCTACTAAAAGTATAACTTCAAGTTTCCAAAATTGGTGCGAAATTGTTTGATACAGCATAATAAGAAGTGATGCTACTGTATCATTCATCCATCCAAAAAGAAGCTCATCATAGATCATAACTTCTCAAAAAAACTCACCAAGCAAAAAAAGTTAATAGTAATATGAAAAATATGTTTTTTGACATGATATTAAGATACAAATAAATAATGAACTGGTTATACTACATATTAACAAAAAATCAAGAAAAATTAATTAAACTGAAAGATTGAAGCACAAACCCTGGGCTTGGCTTTTCTTCAAACCCTTTTTAAAACCCGGGGTTGGGTTTATATCCTCCCTGATAAAGGAGGGGGACCCTGACAAGTCGGGGTGGAGGGTTTTTGAAATTGAAATCTGATGTAAAATATGTATAACAGTTTTTGTTGTTTTTAGTATGGTATATAATAAAGATATGAATAATATAGCATTTATAGATTGACAAAATTTGTATCAATGACTAGATTGGTCAATTGATTATAATAAATTTAGAATTTACTTAAAAGATAAGTACAAAATAAAAAAAGCTTATTATTTTTTATGATTTAAAGAAAATGAAAATGCTTTGTATGAAAAATTACAAGAAGCTTGATTTATTTTGGTTTTTAATTTAAAGCCTGAATATCTAAAAAGTGATAAAAAATGAAATATAGATGTCCATCTTACATTTTATACTATGAAGAAATTAGTAGATGAATCAAATAATTTTGATAAGATAGTTTTAGTATCTTGAGATTGAGATTATAAAGTAATGGTGGATTATTTAGTTTCTAAAAATAGATTTTTGAAAGTAATAGCTCCAAATAAATATTTTGCTTCAAGCTTATTTAAACACAAAAAACATCTAGATCCAAAATATTTTACTTTTTTGGATAATGTTGATAATAAGAAAAAATTTGAATACAAAAAAAGACAATAAAAAAAGCCCCTTAGGCACCAACACCGTTTGGGGTACTTTTTTATATTGATACACAAACATTATAACAATTTTATAATAAAAATCAACAAAAAAAGACTAAGATGAAAAACTAAAAATTAAAGATGAAAGTAGAAAAGTCAAAAAGTATAAGAGTTTAAAAGTGAAAAAGGGAAAGCCCGGGGTTGGATTTATATCCTCCCTGACAAGGGAGGGGGACCGCTTACGGTGGAGGGTTTTTGAAATTGAAATCTGATGTAAAATATGTACAACAGTTTTTGTTGTTTTTAGTATGGTAAATATCACAAAATATGATTATCTACCTAGATGAAAGCAAAAAATTATTAGAATGAAAAATAGTAATTGCTTGATTTATTACAAAGCATAATACCAGTTATATAAATAAATATGTTAAATATAAAAAAAAGTTATATTGATTTAAAGATACACAATTGGAGCTAAAAAGCACAAAAGATAGTTGAAAATTATTTT
>CAYMVT010000053.1:0-6581 GCA_964394325.1 uncultured Candidatus Peribacteria bacterium
AGATAGTAAAAATGAAAAGAATAAGTATCAAGCAGTAAATGATAAACAAGAAAACGATATTTGAAGAGTAAAATCACTACAATTTGACACACTTATAAGTGAATTAGAAAAGTTGCTATAATTAGTTTACACTTTAAAAAAAATAAAACCACTCTCTAATTGATCAAATAGAAAAAATTATTATTTAAAAATACTTATTTACAGTAGCATAGTTTTTTATCAGCTACTGGAAATTGGAAATTCACAAAAACATCTCAAAAAAGACTTTTCAAAAATATATTTCTTGTTGCCGTCCTGCAAAATATTTACCAAAGTGAAGTAAGATTTCATGTATATCAATTTTTTTTACAAATAAAGAAAATTGCACACGACTAAATACAGATTTTTTGAAAGGAATTCTTAACAAAAAAACCCTAATTCAGATTACAATTTTAGGGTTTTTTTATTAAAAAATACTAAAACAATTAGACGCCAGTTGCAACACCTATAACAGCAAATATTATACTTACTATAAACCATGCAACTCATATAAGTACCAATCATATACCTGCCTGTTTCAAGATAGTAAATCATTTACCGTACCTATCTTCATTACCTGCAGCAGTAACCATTTGAAAACCTCACCAAAGAAGTATTATCAAAGATATAAAAGCCAATATTCATAAAACCCAATTTATACCTCATTGAACCACATTAAGAAAGTTTTCTTGCTGATCTTCTCAAGAACCAGGAACATCAGGGTTTATATCAGTCCTTTCATCTGCTCAAAATTGAGCAAAAGTAAAACCACCCAAAAACAAAACAGATGTTAATATTAACACAAACAACTTCCTAATCATCTTAATTTAATATTAAATATATAAAATATGTAATAATATTATATAAAATAACAAGTATATTGCAAGTAATTTTTTAACAATATACACAAGCAGATAGTTTACAAAATCTAAACAAACATCAAAAACAGTTGACTGAATAAACCAATAAATTAAAAAAGTATGTTACTCATTTGCCACAACTGACATTTTTAGTTCATACTCGTTACCTTCAAAAGACAAACTTACTTCATAGTTTCAAATTGCATCTATCTTTCAATCAAGTTTTATATTATTTTTTGGAATATTAAGGTCAAATTGAGCTAATATTTCCTTAGATATTGTAGCACTATCAACCTTTTCGTACAATTTCCCTTCAGGAGTTGTAGATTTTTTGATAATAAATCATTCACTTTTTGTACTGTCTATCATGTCTTTTAGTTTGTCAACATTAGATATCTTTTGTTGTTCTTTTTTGTTTTCCTTTTCCCTAATTTTGTTAATAGTATCTTTATTAGCTACCTTCGCTAATCATTTAGGAATCAAAAAGTTGTTAGCATAAGCAGGCTTCACCTCAACTAAACTTCATTTATTACCCAATAATGCTACATTGTCTGTCAAAATCACACTAATTTTTTTTGAACTTTTGGACATTAATTTAATATTTTATTAAAAATTAAAACTTAATCATTACTCATCAAATGAAGGTGTATATGAAATATTTCTTGTCAATAATCAGATCAAGAATTCAACACAAGATTACACCCAGACAAATTTTTCTTATCAATTAATTCCCAAGCTACATCGAACATTCACTTAACTATATCCTTATCTTGAGGTTGTGTTACTCAGTGAAAGACTTCAATATGTTTTTTGGGTACTATCAAAATATGTGTATTAAATTTTGGACGGATATCATCAAAAGCTATATACTCCTGATCTTCATAAGAAATATTTGCAGAAATATCTTTGTTTATTATTTTACAAAAAATACAATCCATATATTTTAATAAATTATATTATATAAACTTAATTTTTATTATAATTTTTTAATATGAAAATTCAATAACAAATATATAAAAATTAAAACTATACATTCAATGAATATACATTAACTTTTTTATGAAATCAACGAATTGATATATTTCACATAAATTTAGTGTCAAAATAATTTTTTATATTATCATTACAAATTTCATCAATAAGTATGTTTGTTCAAAATCTTTTGTTAGCTCACTCAAGTCTAGATGCAAAGTTAACTGCTGGTCATATTGCAGTATAATCAAATTTTACATCAGTTCATACATTTCATACAAGACACTCTCCTGTGCTTATTCATATACGAATATTTATTTTTTCATTTATTAATTTGTAAACCATACTATCAAATTCAGAAATATTTTTTATTATATCTACTGCTGCCTTTGAAGCATTTAGAATATGATTACAATCGTCCTCAAATCAATTTCGCAAACACATAACATTATCTCATATATATTTATCTACACTTCAAGCATGTTTTTGTACATATCTAACTACATGCTTAAAAAAAATTGAAGATATCTCAGCAATTTTTTCAACTCAATATACATCAGTTAAATAAGTAAAATCTTGCATATCTATAAACATCACAGTAATGTTCTTTTTTTCAAATTCAGTTGATAGCTTGTCCTCCTTTATGATTTTTTTTATTATGTTCTCAGACAAATACTTTCCAAATGCATATTTTATAAAGTCATTTTGCTTCTTTAACTTTTCTTCATATTCTTTTTCTTTTGTTATATCTTCTCTCAACGAAATAAATTCTAATATATTTCAATCATTATCCAAAATAGGTTTTACTAGTGCTCTTACCCAGTAGTGAGAACCATCTTTCTTTTTATTCTTGATTGTTCACCAAAAAGGTTGTTTTTTGTTTTTTATGGTATCCCATAATCTTGCAAATATTTCATCTGGCATATCAGGATGCCTTATTATATTATGATACTTTCATATCAGTTCCTGCCTTGAATATCAAGAAATTTCACAAAATTTATCATTAGCATAAGTTATATTTCAATTTATATCTGTTTTTGAAACAATCGTTCAAGCTTCTATAGCTTCAAAGTATTGTAAAGCCAATTTATTGCATTTACCATCACAATCATTTCACATTCGGGTTTATTTTTTATTTTGAATAAAAGTTAGAAAATAGTAAATCTATTATTTTTTTGCTTATATAATCTGCCCTATCATTTTCAAAGTTACACCTTTCTATAAGCAATTTTTTAAAATATTCCTTATTTATAATCTCCTTAAGAATTGTAGCCTCTTCCTTTGTGATAAATATTTTGCGGTCAATTACTTTTTTTTCTTTCAAACTTTCTTTATCATAAAAATTTTTAAGAACTGGACCATCAAAAGCCTTTGCTATATCTTTCGCAGCTTCCTTGTGAAGTCAATTATCCAATAATCTACATAGTATGTGTCACGAATTTAAAACATGCTGCAATTCATCCTTTACATAGGGACATAAGTTCCCCCTTACACATTCAATTCATTCTTTTATTTCATCTCCACAAGATTCATTTCAATGTCTATACATGATTAATTTTTAGTTAAATTTTTAAATACTTATCTTAATTATAATACTTAGAGCTCAATTTGTCAAATTTTTATTTGCTATCCTTTTTAAATCTTGTTATTTAAGACAAAAGTCATAGTAATTACTCTTTGTTAAAATCAAAATTAAGATTGACTTATTTGATTTGTTGTGCATAAAATACATTTTAAATTAAGAGCTTCTTGGGCAGATAATGCTTAAAAAATGAAAAAGTTGTTATAAAGTTTTATAGACTAACAAAGACAAACTCATTCCTTTGTTTCACACTAAGACAGCTAAATTTTCTTACATTTTTATACTTTGATATATTTATTCTTTAAAAATCAGTCTATTATTTTTCAGACCGACATTCACCAATTTTTGTACTTAACAATTACATATTCACGATCAGTAAAATCTCCTTTTATTCAGCTCAAAGGAATATCTTTTAACGATGAATATTTTTGCATTTGTTCATAATCCAAACATACAAAGTTTTTTTGTGCTAAATCACCCAAAACAACTCATAATCAATGCAAAGGTACAAGTTTATTTTGTCAGCTAAATTTCAAAATAGGAATTCATACTTTCTCAAATTGTATAATATCTTTTATTTCAAGAAACTTACAACTAGTAATATAAACCTTATTCTTGGTGCCTACAAAAAAATATTTATCAAAATCAATATCAATACCTAAATTATCTTTTATATAAGAAGCAACCCAATTTTGGAAAGATTTGGACATATCCATTTTGAAAGGATTTTGAGGATATATGCGACTTTGTTTGACAGGATACCTATCTGATAATGATTTAATTTTTTTGAACTTAGCAACAAAAAATCATCAAGTCTTTTGAATATGTGGTCGAAATCTTGCCAACTTATTAGCTTCTAAATTAGATAAAAGTTGTTTTTCTTCTCCATTTTCTTCAATAGAGGTTATTCCTGATGACTTTCAGTATATGTTTATATCTTCCAACTCAATGGCTCATTGAAAAAAATCTAATATTTTGGAAACGTTTTCTTCATTTTCATAAGGATTCATTGTACAAGTACTATATACAACGTTTCACCCAGCTTTTACAGATTTGATAGCTGAAACCAAAAGTTGAAATTGAGTCCCGCAAATTCTATTAATTTCCTGTTTTTTCCAAGTCCTAAGAGAAAAATCAGACTTGTATCAAGTTCATTCTCAAGAACAAGGAGCATCTACCAAGACTGAATCAAATACCTCTCACAAGTTTTTACCAAATACAAATCAATTAAATTTTGTAATTCATGCATTAAAAGCTCACATTCTATTCAAGTTATGAGCTAGAGATTGAAGTCTTTTGCCATTAATTTCATTTGAAACCAAAAATCAAGGATTTTTTCATAAATAAGAAAGATAGTCAGATATTTGAGCAGACTTTCATCCAGGAGCTGCACTTATATCCAATATAATGTCTCAGTCTTTGATGTCCAAAAATCTAGCAGGCATACTTGCTGCTATTTCTTGAATATAAAAAAATCAGCTCAAGTGCAAAAATGTCTTTCCAAGAGGAGTATCAAGATTTTCTCTATCAATATAGAAGCTGTCTATAGGAAATTTATCATCACCAACAAATCAAGGATCTGTAAGGTTCCATCACCACTGCTTTGTAAGATTAATGAAATCTTCTGGCAATATTCTACTTAGATTAATTTTGATGCTTTTTTTCAAAGGCTTTTGACAATGTTCAATAAATTGTTCAATTTCAGTTGAATTTTTAAGTATTTTATTTATTTCTGTTAGATAGTTTTCGTTTATATTCATAACACCAAAAGATATTATAAAAAATTTAAATAATTTTTACTAAAAGGTCTATACCCTTATATCTTTGTAAATCACAAGTAGACATAAAGAACTAAAGTATTGCAAACAAGTATATTTTTACTTTTTCAGTGAACAATATTACATAGTAAGAAATTAGGAATAATTTTCAAGCACAACTATTGAAAAATTCAAAAAGAAAATTATAATACCCAAATATTTATATAATCAAAATCAAGTTAATGTACGATTTTTATTTTAATGTCTGGCCCGAAATTTTCAGACACTTACTACTAAATAAGATCTTTGAAATAGCTTTAATAATTGTTGTTTTTTTGTCGCTTTTTTTTGCAATGTTTTTCATGATAAAAATTTTTATATATAAAATGATATTAAATAAGGTAAGACAAAAAAATCAAGACTTCATAAAAAACATAGTTATGTACTATCAATCAAGATTAAATAAACTACATTGAAAAAAATTTATAAAAGAGCTTATATCTTTTACAGAAAATTTTCAATGCGAAAAAACTTATAACAATATTAGACAAATATTTCAAATAATAGGTATCAACAAAGAAAATGAAAAAGAAATTTTTGATTGTATATATAAGGACCAAGAAATATCAGAAGAAACAGTGAACAAAATAAAGCATAATATAAAAAATTTGTAAAAAAAATTATTATATATTAAGCTCATTTCTTGGAGGCAGTTTTATCTTATCACCAACCCATAAATTATTTCATTTTACTCAATTCACTTTACTATCCATTAGTCTGTCCTTCATTCATCAATCTTGTTGGTTTTCAACAACTGCATTGATATATTTTACAATTTCATCGTTATCAGTTAAGTTATAATTGTCTTTTATTATTCACCATAGAGTCTCTCACTTCATAACCTCATGTATACTTGACTCTGTAAATTTCTCTTTTGTTTCTTTTGATCTTTGAGGAATAATAAGTGTTTGTCATACATTAATTTGACTTCAATCAAGATTATTAATATCTCTTATTTCTTTCCATCTACTTCAATCTCATAGTTTCTCCTCTGCTATTTTCCATAATGTATCTCCTTTTTGTACAGTAATCTCTTTAAAGTCTTTATGTTCACTACTATCTGGTGTTTTAGGTGATCTTTCCTGAGGAAAAGGAGACCTAGCACTCACAAATCTTGGATCTTGTGGTTGTTTTTGATTATCTTCTTTATGATCTGGCTCTTTATCTGAGGATTTTTCTTCAGAAGAGCCCCTTGATTGAACAATCCCTTCTCTATCTCAAGCCTCTTTTCCTTCTTTCTCTTCTTCCTTCTCTTCTTCTTTTTTATCTTTATGATTTGGCTCTTTATCTGAGGATTTTTCTTCAGAAGAGCCCCTTGATTGAACAATCCCT
>CAYMVT010000054.1:0-6361 GCA_964394325.1 uncultured Candidatus Peribacteria bacterium
AATTTTAAATTACTGTAATAATAATTATTTGATTTATTATTTTTTACTCAACTTGATAACTTTATAAACTTTTAACTAGCAACTAATAACTACTTACTATTTTAAATATCCAATCGGCGACCAAATTTTGCCCACGGGCAAAATTTGGTCATAAATTCTTACTATCATTCTCCGATATTCTCAAAGTATCATATCTTCTGATATTTTCTGTTTTTCATAATATGACATTTATTCTCAGTGTATTCCATCCTACACCAAGATTATCAGATTATCAGATTATCAGATTACTGTTAACTTGAAATACAACGCACACGTCAAGAATAGCTCCAAATTCCTCCACTCTGCTTCTCACTGCCCACCTGACGAAGCCCCCAGACAGCGTATAAGTCACTCCACCCTAGATATGTAGAAGACCAGTACCGTGGCGATTGGATATTTAATAGCTTGGAGTTGTTATTGTATATGTCTAACAGTCAGTTATCATCCCTTGGTGGGAGATATCGGCCACCAGAAGTCCCATCTGGTGTAGGAATATCTAATGTGTTACAATAACCTGCAGCTTCATCTGGATCATCAATCTCTGTTCATTTCCCAGTATTACAGTCATCACAATTGGTGTGTTGTTTTGCGGTATCCGTAGAACCTGGAGCTACATATATTCAACTGTCTTCAATTTTAAGTATGCACTTGTCTTCTGCCTCTGGCAGTCAATCTGTTGCACAACCATTTGGACAGGTCTCGTTCGTTGAATTTATCACATAGTAACCATCTGTTAAGGATTGATCGTATGAGCAGGCAGCAACCCAATCAGCTCTAATCGTAATAGCCTGCTGTACATTACTACATGCTCATGTAGTTGAATCAAATGTTCCTGCACAGCTTCCACTGGTGATCGTATATCCATTTAGATCGTAACCACTCCTGCTACAACTCGGTCCTGCCGCCGATCATCCATAATTTACTGTCCTACTATTTGGAGTACAACTTCATCAGTTTGCATTGTAGCTGACTGTAGATGGTGGTTGTGATAGCGAACATCAAGTGTTACTAGAATCAAAATTTAAATTAGACATTCAATGGTATGCTGGTCTTGAGGTATCTTCAGAACTGAAATGTCATCAATCAACATCATTATAATCATTATGAACACAGCTTTGAAATACTGTCAAAGTTTGTCTTTGTTCATAATTCACACTTCATCATTCTAAATGAGTTGGTCTTGATGAACAATCATAACAATCTACAACATCAAAAAGACATCTACCAGCCTCAGGGTCTCAACCAATGTTACAAAAATAATCTCTATTATGAACAAAAGGAGAGTCATTCATATTGATCGAACCTTCGCCTCATTGTTTGTCGATTGATGAACTACAATACCATCCATCTACATACCCTCTATCTTCTGATCAAGGCTTTAAGCTAGGATCTGCGGACAAACCATTTCCAACAAAAAACAAAAAAAATAATACTACAGCAAATAAATAATATAAATATTTTTGTTTCATTTTTGTTTAATATAATATTATAAATTAAACCAATTATAAAAAAAATTTTTTCTTTGTCAAGTTTATCTTCACATCTCATTTTCAGCACTATCTGTTTGATTATTTTCTGTTTGTATACAATCAACATTAATCAAATTAACAATTTTATCATCAATAGCAACTTCTATGATTTGACAAGTTTGTCCTTGTTGAATGAGAGTATTGATAGTGTCATTTTGACCTGCAATATATGAATTTTCAATAATGTCTGTTTTAAAATTAGAATAAACATCCCATCATATATATACAACAGATATTAATATCCAAATTCATATAATTACATATATAAGTATATTTTTGTTCATATTGTTATTGAATAATTTAGTATTATAAATATTTACTAATGTAATTATATTTTTTTAAAACAAAATTGCAAATTTCTATTCCTTAATTATTAATGTTATTAAAATAGAAATTTTTATATTGCGGGATTGTATTTAAATAATTTTTTTGTTGTCTTGCACTATATGAAAATATAATGATATAAAATTTCTAATTACCTTCTCAAAACATATATTCTTATAAACAAAAGGATACTAATCAAAAAAGGAATTATCATATAAAGATATCTATTTAGTGATACTGATTTATATTTTATACTGATGCTTTCTTTTGCTTTGATATCAGATATAATTTGCTGGAAGACTTTTTCAAATTGACTTTCATCAACTACATGATAAGCTTTTCAGCCAGTTTTTTTTACTAATTTTTGTAATACTTCAAAGTTAAATTTAGCTACTACAGGGTTGTTAAAGCTATCTCTACCAACAACTTGATCAGTTCTTCATATTCATACTCAATAAATAGGTATTGATAGACTATTTGCATACTCTGCTGCTTGAAAAGGATCTGATCATTTGTTTGAATCTCAATCAGTAAGAAGTATTAATGCTTGATTACTTCTATCATTTCAATAAAATCTTATTAGATTATCTAATCATAGATATATACTATCTCAAATTGCAGTTCATACAAAATTACGAGTAGGAGGGAATTCTGATAAGTTCATTTTTTGAACCTTTGATATAATAGCATCTGTTTGATTGCTGAAAGGTATCCAATTAAATGGAATTCATGAGTATATTATTATTCATATATTGTTTCATTCCAAATTCTGAACAAGTCATTTCAAAGCATTCCTTGCCACTTTTATTCTAGAAGGTTGCATATCATCTACAACCATAGATAGACTTACATCAAATAAAATTTGTATATTGAGGTTTTTTTGTTTTTGTTCGATTTCTTTTTTTTCAAGGCTAATGTTCAAAGGAAGCAAGATAATCAAAAATAAAACAGATACAAAAATAATTTTTTCAAACAAGAATCTTAATATATGCAGTTTTTTATACGGAACCAAAAAATATGGCTTGATCCACAAACTTACAAAAAAAACGATAATAAAAGTTAATAACAAGATTAATGAAAGTCGAATTCATCCTTCTTGAATATCAATCATAATCTAATATCTATAAAATGTTTTAAATGACTGAATTATTATAAACACAAACAAACAAAATAAAAGACAATATCCTATATTTACGAAGTTTTTGTAGTTAAAATTTAGAAAAACTATCATTTAATTTCTAAACAATAAATTAGTAATCAAAAGTCAATTAAAATATGATTTTTTCTTATTCCACTTGAATTCATACAAAAAATCAATATAAAATCAAGCATATTAGACTTTTTAAGTTAAAATTTATTATTCTAATTATGTTTTATGTTGGCTTTTATATTTCAGTGATAGTAGTTTTTATATTGTAAATTTGGTATATGTTTGCCTTGGAGGTAAAGATCTGGTTGATATTATCATGAATAATAATAACTGTTCCAATAATATATATATTCAAAAGATATTTTTTGAATTTTTTCAAAATATTGAAAACTATTTGGCACAAAATTGAACACAGAAAAAATCTTAAAAACATCAAAGAAACTCTAATTGAAAAAACATCTGATGAAAAAATTAGTCAAGAATCATACGAGGATACAAAGATAACTGAAGAAGATGAGCAAATAGCTACTTCAAACAAAGAATTACTTACAAAAAAATTAGAAAGAATAAAATATCAAGCAATATCGCTCAAAGAAAAATGAGAACTTGACAAGTACGAGCAAAAATTAGTAGAATGACTTTCTTATGATTCGGACAATATGGATATTACGAAAATGTTGGCAGACTATTATTTTTCTACAGGGTATCACAAAAAAGCATTACCTTTGTTAAAAAAAATTCTTGAAAAAGAGTCAAACAATCACAAGGCTATATGGCAAATTTGACAAATATATTTGGAAAAGGAAGATTTGGAAACTGCAAAATTATTAATAAGCAAAGCTATATATTTAAAAAATGACAATCCCAAATATCATGTAAGTATGGCTGAAGTGATGTATAGCATGGAAGAGGCAAAAGAAGCAATATGATACATGGAAAATGCTGTTAAATTAAGACCATATAACCTTAATTATTTGTTGGCGACAGCTAGTTTGTTTGAGGATATATGAGAAAACGAAAATTCAAAAAAGTACTATTTTAAGGTTTTAGAGATAGATCCCACTAATGAGCTAGCAAAGGAAAAATTAAATCAGTTATAATATTTTATTTCATAAAAAAATTAATAATGGCAAGGAAAAGAAGTAAATTGATGAAGTGATTTGTAATATTTGTAATTGTAGCATTCTTTTTATCTATGATATGAACTGTATTTATTCACTTTTTGCAACAGCCTCAAGCTGCACCTCAACAAGAATTTGATTTTGAATCATATGAAGAAACACAAGAACCACAATTTGATATTGATATGGATTGAATGCAAGATGATGAGGTTGATTTGGATGAGGATTGACAAATACAATTAGATCAGGAAGATTTGGATTTGGAAGATGAGAATGTGGATTTTGGTGAGTATGACGAAGATATTGATTTGGAATCTAGTGAAGATGAGGAAATAAATATTGATCAAGAAGATGATACTGACTATTCTGAATTGGAAAATTAAAATTTTTGTAAATTTGCACGTAGACATTTCTTTTTAAAAAAATTGACCCCGTGGAATAAAAAAATAATCTTAACCAAATTCCACAGGGCGGGAACAAAAACTATGAACTTATTCTTTTAATAAAATAGCAAATACTTGCTATTTTGTAGATAATTCTTTTTGTCTTTTTTATATTCTACTTGCAAAAAGAACTATCTACGGTATGAGTTAAAAAAGGCTTTTTAGTATTATCTATATAAGCATTTGATTAATTTTCTTTGTTAAATTAGTTTAAAGATAATTTGTTATTTATAATAAGTTTGCCTTGTAAATTGTTTTTTGTATTCAGTGTTTTGTTAGTTTTGCAAAGGAATCTTCATGCATAGTAAAATCACTTGCATCCTCATATTCAAATGGTATTATAATATTTTCATTAATATCAATAAATCCATATTTTCAGTTTTTTACTCTTCATAGACCTTTTATAAAAGGACCTACGAACTGGTATTTGGGAGTTATTATTTCTTTCATACTACTATCAACATATCACCAATTCTTTTTGTAATCTCTTACTCTAGCAATTCAATTAATTTCCTCTCCAATATAATTATAATTCAATACAAAAATTTTTCATTCAAATCTATTTACAAATAAAAATTTGTTTTCATGTTTTAGTATAACTCATGAATTAGAAAAAAATCTTATGTTTGGGGAAGTTGTTAATTGAAGTTTTTTAGCTAATTCTTGTTTAATATTTTTCACTAAATTCTCATTAGACATATTATGAGAATTTAAACATGATACTATTTGTTTATCTATCTGTTTTTTCATCTTTTTCATTATTATGGAAATAAAAACAACCTGAGTTAAAAGGACAACTTTGACATTCAGGTTTTTTTGCTTTACAAAAATATCTTCCAAAAAAAATCAACAAATGGTGGGCTTTATTTTTTAGCTTTTGGGGAATTATTTTTTCTAGATTATTGGAAGTTTGCAATTCAGTCTTGGTTTCTACTATTCATAACCTGTTGGAAACCCTGTGTATATGTGTATCTACGGGAACACAAGGTATTTCATACAGTACTGATAAAACTACTTTGGCAGTTTTGACTCCAACTCAAGGTAGGGCAGTTAAACCTTGTAGGTTGCTTGGTATTATATATCAGTATCTTTCCAAAATCTTTTTTTCTTTGTTGTTGGATGGCTTTTTTAATTCAAGTATTTTACAAGACAGGTTAAATATATTTTTTGTTTTGGAGTTTGAAAGACCTATTGAGTTTATGTAACTTTTGATTTGATTGTGTCAAAGATCTATTACATCTTGTGGAGATTTTACTTTTTTGAAAAATCAGTTTGTTTTTGTTGCTTTGTTTACTTGTACATCGGTGCTTTGTGCACTTAATAAAACAGCTATCAATAATTGAAATGGTGTTTCATAATATAGCTCAGTTTTGAGATTTGGATTTAATTCTTCAATTTTGAGAAGGATTGTTTCAATTTTTTCTTTTTTCATTTTTAGTATATAATTTTAAAAAGTTGGCTGTTCTATAATAGATATATTTTTGTATAAAATTTGCTTAAAAAGTCTGTGTTAGGTTATAACAACTTTCTTTTTATATTAAGAAAAATTCAAACACGATTTTAGATAATTTCATATATGAAATATACTATTTTTGACAATATACTATATAATAAAGATTTATTACTTTTCAAGCAGAAATAAGTTATTATAAATTTTCCGAGATTATTTTTTTCTTATGTCTAATAAGATACTTGATTTCTATTTAGTGTGCACTGAAAAAATATCAAAAATGCACACTATATTATAAAATGTAA
>CAYMVT010000055.1:0-6059 GCA_964394325.1 uncultured Candidatus Peribacteria bacterium
TAGTTCTAATCTACTCAATCCCTTAATTTTAGCAACACAAAATTTCCATTATACCCTTTTTGAGATATTGGTTATAGAATGTTTAAAAATATTTTGATGTTTTTGCAGTGTACAATATATACAATTTATGAAATGTTTACATCCATCATATAGTTTGGTTTTATAAATTTACTTACAGAAAAAAGATTTTCAGGAATTTTTATTAGCTTTTTTTTGTAACTTAGGGTTATTATTTTGTCTTTATATTCTAAACTTACAAGATTGTTTTTATTGATTTCAGAAAAATAATCCTTTTCAAAGTCTTTTATCTTATCAAGAGGAAATTTTTGATGAAAGTCTTCTTCGAAATTATAGTTTCGTACATTTTTTTTTTGTCATATAAAGATAAATCATGTTTTTGGTATTAATCATTTCTTATAAGAATATTTGTAAATATTGATTTTAGAAGTTTCCAAAATTTTAATCTGTTTTTTGTGTATAAGATTAATGGTGTTCAGGCAAAGGCAACATACTCTCAGTGCAGTGAATGATCCTGGTCAATTAATTGCAAATATTTTGTTGGGTATATTTCATTCAAAGATTTGTTTTAATTTTTTGGGAAGTTGGAATTCTATATCTTTGTTTTCAATTTCATATTTTTCATTTTCGTCAAAAATTACAATTGGATTGTTCGAAAAATTTATTAACACGATGTTTACTTGGTTAATGTATAAAAAGTTTTCTTGAATAGCTAATGGTTATTTTACTTTTTGATTATGTATATTTCTTTGCTTTGTTTCCTAGTTGAGGATGGTTTATAAGTCTTTATAGATTTTTCTCAAAAAGTTTTTTTTAGATTTTTTAAAAATTCTTCAAATCATGGTCACATAAAAATCTTTATTATAAATTTTCAATTTTCTGCTAAAAAATGTTCGTATATTGGCAGGCTACTTTCTAGTAGTCAAATGCATTTTATGGTATCTATATCCTTTATTCCTGTTGTATTGGGAGCCATATCTGACATTATAACATCAAATGTTCTTATTCAAGTTTTTTTTATGTTTTCACTAGCTTTGTGAAAATCTGTTATGTCTTGTTTATATATATGTACATTTTCTAAATTTAAATTACATACAGAAATGTCAAATCCAATTATCTTGAAGTCTTTCTTTCAGTTTTTTGTTAAAATTTGATGTGAATATTGTGTCCAACTTCCAGGATTACAACCAATATCAAGTACAGTTTTAACATTTTTGTTAAAGATATTAAATTTTTTATCAATTTCTTCTAACTTAAAAACACTTCTTGCCTTGTATCAAGTGTTTTTTGCTTTTTTGAAGTAATAATCGTAAGGATTGTACATATTTTAAATATTATATTTGACAATTTTTAACTTCTTGAATAGCTTTTTCTTTATTAGACCATCAAGCAACTTCAGTTTTTTTTCAATCTATTTTTTTGTAGTTGTTGAGGAAAAATTCAAATTGTTTTTGCAAGAATTTCGGCATTTCGTTTATATCTTGTATATAATCAAAAAATGGTTCTTTTTCAGGCACTGCAATTATTTTGTCGTCTTTTTCTCATCAGTCTATCATATGCAATATCCCAACTACTTTTCACTGACAAGTGCATCATGGCATTAGTTCATATTCTGATAGAATAATTACATCCAAAGGATCTTTGTCATCTTGATTATATGTATTTGGTATCAATCAATAGTTATAAGGTATTGGCATAGGGCAGGTAAAAAATCTGTCTACATTAATAGCATTGTTTTCTTTATCAAATTCATATTTTACCATGCTATTTTTGTTAATTTCTACTATACAATTAATTGTTTTGTATTCTTCTGCCCAAGTTGGTAGATCTTTGTATAAGTTCATAATTTTTAGTTTAATTTAATAAATATATAGCTTCTGCTGAAAAATATTTATTGGCATATATTATCTTTTTCAGAGAATAGCCAATAAACTTATATTCAAAAACTTTGCCTTTTCAAGAAAAAATTATTCATTTTTGATGAGACTCCAAATAAGAACATTGATTCTTTGTTTATAGGTAAGTAACTTCTAATGTATTTCTTTTTGGATGTATTTGATATTATAAAATGTTATAAAAATCCATATTCCTACATACAAAAGGATTAATGAGGTCTTTAGAGCAAATTGTATATCAATATAATATATGAAATAAGCATTTACAAATATTGTAATAAAATTGGCAAGTATCCAAAAATAATAGTCTTCTTTGAAAAAGAATTTTTTGTACATTAAAAATTTCGTAAAAAATAGTATTAGGCTACTTAATAAGCTCCATCATATACCAAATATTGCCATATAAGTATAGCTTTCTCAAAATATGTTAATAATTGTTAAGTATATTCAAAAATTTAATATAAAGAAGGCAAATATTCTCTGAAGGTAATAGTAGTAGTTAATTCTTTTAACTAAGATAAAATTGATAAAAAAAATCAAAATTGCCATCCAATAAATGATTTCATAATACAAAATGTCTGTCCCTCAAATATTCAAAACAAACAAATATATTTGTGCAAATATTAAAAATATATTTAGTAAGGCCAGGAAAAATTTTATGTGTGTTGGGATTGATACAAAAAAATCATTTAATTTTAAAAACATTTCATCTTTGAAATTCTCTTTTTTTTGTAAAATGTTTTTACCTGACAAAATTTTGTCTATCAAATCTGCTTCTGTTCTGTATGATCATTGAATTCATCTTGAATATGTGTTTATATAATATATGAATCAAAATGTAAAAGTTAAAAATAACTGACTTATCAGAACTGATAAGTATGGCACAGAATACATTTTTGAATATATTAACACTACTACAAAGAATATGAAAAACAAAAAATTCAATTGCTTGATACTGTTTAATTTGTCTTTTATTATAGCTCAGACAACAAAAACTATAAAACTATAAAAAGCAAATGTTAATACGATAAAAAGCAAAGTTAAATTGAATATATAGTCTATCTGAGGGGAGTGCTTAATTAGTTCATAAAATATTATACCAAAACAAAAGTAATAACCAAAATGAAATATACTTTTTCAGTCATTATATTGTATAACATATGAAATGCTTGTAAGCAATATGTTTGTACCAACTAATATTATCAAAAATTGTATATCATTTATATTTAGTATTTGTGTTTGTTGAAATACTCAGTAAATACCAAGAATGATTAGTGCATAAGACAGAAAAAAAACATTTTTTATTAATAATTTTTTGTAATCTATTTTTTTTTCTCAAATATCTTGGAATATTGATCATAAATTTGTAATTAAAAATACCGAAAAAATTATAGGTATGAAAGAAAAATACCATGTTCATACTAAATAAAAAAGCACAGCAAAAATTATATTAAAAAAAATTAGTACAAAAATCATTAAATTTTGTTCTAAAATTAAATTGTTTTATAGGGCTAATGTGTTAGATATTAGATTTTGTAATATTGAAAAGACAACAAAGCAAATAATAAGCAGACTTATATTTATGAAAATATTTTCTCTTTTCAAGAATTTTATCATAAAAAATAAGAATCCCAAAAGTCATATGTTTAAAATATAAAAATATATCCCAGATACTCAATCAGCAGTCATTTTTGTAATATATATATAATATAGGGTAAATTCAATTAATACAAATATTAAGAAAATTTCTAATAATTCAAAAAGTTTTGCAGATACAGTGTTGTAATTTGAAAGCCTGTTTTTTGCTTCTTTAAATAAAAATTTAATATAAATTCAAGCTTTTCATAAAGTGGAATAGTAATAATCATCTGCTTCTCGAGCTGTCTTTGTTAAAGATGACATTTTTTTTATTTTTTTTGTTTTTTCATATTTGTCATATTCAAATAAAAATTCTAGTTCAGATATTATGTTTTCTGATCATTCATTTATTTCTTGTTTTTTACAGTAGCTTATGTAGTTAAGTTCTATTGTCTGCATCTGTTTAAAAAGAGTTTCCAATATTCTTGACATTTTTTCTATATTGCTTCACATTTTTAATTTTTTTAGTTCTCAGACAGTATCTTCTGCATTTTTTATATAGGTTCATGATGCATGTCATTTTACATTTTCTTTTAATATTTCATATTCTTGTATTGTATCATCAATTATTGCCTTTATTTTTTGTTCATCCTTTTTTGAGTATTTTTTCTTTGTTGTATCTTTTTTGTATTTTGAGTATTTATCTTGTCATTTTTGTGCATGTACATCTCGAAATTCTTTTTGTAATTTTTTTAGTACTAATTTTACTTTATCACTTGCTATTGGTGATTTTAAACTGTTTATGTAGGTGACATCTAATCAATAGTTTATTAATATTCAGTATCAGTCTCTAACCTTATCTTTGTTTATTATTCAATAAATAGTTTTTCATTCATGCTCAAAATCAAACTCTACTGATCAGAAATTTTCAGGAGTGTCTGTAAATTCCTTTATTGAAAGTATCACAACTCAATATTGATTCAAAACTTCTTTTATTTCTTCTTGTCAATCTGAGTATATTAACAAATCTACTTTTTCTTGTTTTTCTTGTATTTGCTTTACTCAAGATACATGAAAATATTGCATTTTATGACTTTTTGTTGAAAAATGCTAAAAAATGTGTACTATATAAAATCTATTTTAAACATTTTTTAAAAAAAATCAAATAATTATGGATAATGTTATAGTGAATAATCCCTCTGTCTTAGATGAATTTTTTGATGATACTACAATGTCCGTTCATTTCAAAGAGAATGTAAGCATTTCTGTGAAAAAATGAACTCCTTGATGATGGAAATCCAAAGTGCTTGATAAAAAATTTTCAAAAGAAGATATGAATAAGATTATTGAAAAACTTTTTTTGGAATTGGATAAATATGATGAAAACTTTTTAGAAATAGATAGGAAGTTATCAAAAGTTTTGCAAATATGACCTTATAGAGTTGTAATTGTAATTCCTCCTCTTTCTGATTTAATAGAAATTACAGCAGTTAAACCTATCAAAAAGTTAACTATTTCTGATTATAATTTGGATAGTTCTGTAATTGACATACTAAAGAATCAATCTCAATGAATTTTGATTAGTGGTTCTCCTGGAGAATGAAAAACTACTTTCGCTCAAGGTTTGGTGGAGATGTATACACAGGATAAAAAAATAGTAAAAACAATAGAATCCCCAAGAGATCTTATGGTTCCAGATGATGTTACACAATATAGTTTTTCTTATGCTCCGTATAGTGAAATAAGAGATATATTATTACTTTCAAGACCAGATTTTACAATTTATGATGAAGTTAGAAATGCGGATGATTTCAATTTGTATAAAGATCTTAGGCTTGCTTGAATTTGACTTGTGGGTGTGATACATGCTACCAAAGCAGTAGATAGTATACAAAGATTTTTGGGTAATATAGAAATGTGAGTCATACCACAAGTTATAGATACTATAATTTTTATCAAATGATGAAAACTTCAAAAATTACTGAATTTGGAACATACCGTAAAAGTGCCTGAGTGAATGGAATCAGCTGATCTGGCAAGACCAGTCATTCAAGTTTATGATTTTTTTACAAAAACTATAGAATATGAATTGTATAGTTATTGAGAACAGGTTGTAGTGATGCCTATGGAAGAAATTTACAAGCAACAAGAGCACAAAAAAAATCAGCTTCAATGATTGTTTAATTATTGAGCCAAATATTTACAAGATAAATTGGCAAACAAATATAATTTTGATGTTAAAGTTTTGCCGGAATGACCGAATAGTATTAAAATATTGGTGCCAGAAAGAAATAAATGATGAATTATATGAAAGCAATGAGCTAAAATTGCAGAACTTGAAAAATATTTATGAGTTAGTATTTCAGTAAGGACTACACAAGATGAAGATAAGTCTACTGACAGCTTGGATATAGAACCAAAACAAGTTGATTATGAAATTATTACAAAGTGAAAAAAGAAAATAATAGTTTTGTCTTTTGAAAAAAGTTTTCAAAACAGTGATGTGAAACTACAAGTTTGAAGCGAAGTATTAAATTTAACTACAGACAAAAATGCACAAGCTCAAAT
>CAYMVT010000056.1:0-5676 GCA_964394325.1 uncultured Candidatus Peribacteria bacterium
CCCAATCATCATCCCAATCATCATCCCAATCATCATCCCAATCATCATCTAAATCTTCACCTTCTCAAAATGAGTCTTCCTCAAATGCTAAATCATTATCTATTTCCTCTAAGTCCTCCGCATTAATAAGTCCAGGAACAAAAGCTAATAATATAATTGATAAATATACAAATATCTTCTTAATAACCATTTTTTAGTTTTTTTTTAATTATATAAATTTATATTTTCAATATTATACAAAATTATTTATAATGCAAATTTTTTTCAACTTTTTCATAAATGCTTGTTTTTTTTAAAATTTTTTATAAACACCAAGGGAAACTGTGTTTTGAAATATATAGTATAACTTTAAGAATATTTATGAGAAAAAGCATATTTACATAATTGTTTTTTTATGTTTTATATATTAATGGTCATAAATTCTTTGATACAATGAACTTTTCTTGTGATTTATAATTTTTTGTCTTTGAAAATATTTTAAAATTATTTTTCTTACACTTTATAACTTGATATTAAGCTTCCATATAAATTAAAACTGTCTCATTTTTTTATTTGTATGCTTGCTATATCTCCTATTTTTAATTTTTTGACATCTTTTTTTGAGTGCAATATAATGTTTTTCATTTGTTTGTTATGTCATATTGCAGATTCTCATACATCATCTATTATTATATTATATGTCTTTCAAACCTCTCTTTGATTATTTTCATAAGAGATTTTTTTTAATAATTCATTCATCTCGTGCCATCTTTGTTTTTTGGTTTTATAAGGTATATCATCGCTATATTTTCTGGCTCATATTGTGCCAGGTCTTGGTGAGTATATTCACATAAATATCATATCAAAATTACTATATTTCACTAAATCCAAAGATTTTTGGAAATCGTTTTCTGTTTCTCAGGGGAATCATATTATCATGTCTGTAGTGATACTAATATCTCTGTTTAGGGATTTAATTTTATCTATGAATTCTTTGAATTGCTGGGAAGAATATCACCTGAACATTTTTTTCAAAATCTTATTAGAACCTGATTGGGCAGGAATGTGTATGTGAGGACATAGTTTTGGTTCGTCTTGATGAAGTTGGAACAGTTCATCATTATAAAAATTAGGGTATGGAGAGGTATATCTTAACCATTTTATTTCTTTAAACTTTAGAATTTTTTTTAGGATTTCAGCAAACTGAGGGTGCTTGTTTACTATTTGACCTACAAGTATTATTTCTTTTATTCATTTCTGAATTTGATATTCGACCTCATTTATTATGTCTTCTTTCTTTCTGTTTTTTTCTAGTCATCTTGCATAAGGAACTATACAATATGCACAAAACTGTGAACATCCAGTCTGTATCGGTATATAAGCACTTTTTAGATTTTCATTTAATGATTGATTTGATCAGGTTGGAAAAATTCAAGTGTATTCATTAATTATTTGGTTTTTTTTCTTTGTGCTTATTTTGTATCACAAGTTTTTAAGTACTATTGGAATATAACCTAAATCATCTATTCTAAATATTAGTTCCAAATTTTTGAATCTGTTTTTGATTTTTTTGTACAAAGGATTGAATGCGCTATTTACTAGTAAAGTATTTTGTTTTGCTTGTATTAGCTTATTTTGTTTATTAAGTTTATATATGATGTCTTGAATATCTTCGCCTTCTAATCAAACTATAAAGGGATCCTTTGTTTGTAGATTTCATTGAAAATTTCATATATTGAACTGATCATTTACTGTTTCTTCAAGTTTGGTAAGTTTTTTGAATTTGAGATTGTGTTGAATCATACAACCTGTAATCCAAATTTTTTTATCTTTGGGGATTTCCTTAAGTTTTCCAAAAACCTTGTCTTCTGCTTTTTGTCTTACTGAACAAGTATCTATTATGATGATGTCAGCATCTTGAATTTGTGATGTATAAAAAAATCAGCAGTTGGTTAGTACTGCCTTGATTCTTGCGCTATCAGAATAATTCATTTGACATCCATAAACTATTATGTGAAATTTCATTAATTAATGTGCTAGTTATAAATTTTGAATTAATATTTTTGCAAGGCTAGCCTTGGTTGATCATTTTCAAATTTTATGGTATTTTTTATAGGATGTTTTGTCAGCCGAATATTTTGTTTGGATCGTATTTTTCTTTTAATTTTTCAATTTTTTTTCTTTCTTCATTACTTATAAATTCTTTCTTTTTTAGTCATATTCAGTGTTCTCCTGAGACATTTCATTTCATATTTTCTACTTTTTGATACATTTGTTTTATTAATTGTTCTTGGTCTTTTTTGAAATGAGGGTGTAAAATTCCAGTTCATATATGCCCAAAGACAGGAATTTCATTTTTTTCAAACCACAGCAATATTTCTTCTGCATTTTTGAGATCTATTTGAGGATCTTCTATTCAATCATAACCATTACTTACTATTACTGAATAGCAAGAATCTCTTATAGACCAGACATCTTTAATTTTTTCATGATCGTTAATATCTCACATATTATCATCTTCAAATTCTACGAATAAATGGTATTTTTTTTCCAAAGATAAAAATCAAGCTACAATTTTGTCTATATATTCTATAGCGGCAGTTTGTTCTTGTTCTTTGTATTCTTCTACTTTTTCTATCAATTCTTGTAAACTATCAAAAGGCAAAAATGAAATGCTTTTTTGGTAGGGTTTGTCTATTATTTTTAATTCAGCTTTTATTATCACTCAAAGTATTCATTCAGAATTTACAAAATCTTTAACATCCTGTCATTGTAATTTTTCTGTTCTTATTTGTTTATTTTTGTCTACATACATAACTTCCAAAAAATTCACTCGGTCTTCCATTTTTCCGTACTTGATAGCCTTCATTCCTGCTGCGTTTGTTGCTATCATTGCTCATATTTGAGCTACTAGATGACTTCAAATATTTACAGGAAAGCATTTTCAATGCTCTTGGAGATGATTATTCAAATTATCCAAAACTACTCAAGGTTGAACTGTTATTGTATCTTTATTATGTGCTATGATTTTATTTAATCCTGACATATCAATTATGAAACAGTCTTTATCAGGTAGGCAGTTCCCAACAAGATTGGTTCCAGCTCACCTTAAAATAATTTTTTTATTTTTTTCTATAGCAATTTCCAAAATTTTATGAATTTCTTCTTCGTTTTTGGGCAAAAAAACTTCTGTTTCTTCATTGCTTTCAAGATGTGAAGCATCTATATTGTAAGCAATTTTGTGCAAAATATCATTATGTTTTTCCATTTTTACAAAAATCAAAAAATAAATTTAGCAGCAATAAAGTTTATCTGGTGGTTTTGATGAGTCTATGTTTTCTATTTTACCAAACGGATTTCTGTACTTTTTGATGTTTTCTATCATTTGCTTGTTTTCTTCTGAAACAAATCATTTGTCTACTATTTTTTGTCTTACTTTAATTACATCGAATCAAACATTAATTGGGCAAATAGCAAGACAAGCCTCACACCCATTGCAATACTTGTAAAAAAAGCTTTGATCAATTTCTTTATAGTTATTATCAAACTTTGATGCAATATTATTTTTTGATCTTGGTGATACTGTTTCATCTTTTATAACTTTGTAAGCAGGACATATTTCTTTGCAAAGTCAGCAGTTTGTACAAGCAAGACTTGTGTTTCTTTTCATTTTGAAAGTATTAATAAAATATAAAATTTATTCTTCCATCATTAATGTTGAATATTCTTTTACTTCATGATCTTTTGTATTCTTTTTGAATTGATAGTAGCACATTGGACATGGACTGACTATTTTTCCTTTGTTTGCTTGTGATAAACTTTGTGATGCTATCTTTTCAGAAAGTTCTGGATTGTTGTTAATTAATCATCATCCTCCTCCACAGCAAGTAGATAATTCCCTGTTGTTTTTCATTTCTTTGACTTGATATCATTTGCTGGTAAGTGTTTGTCTTGGTTGCTCATAAACTCAGGAGTGTCTTCATAAATGACAAGGGTCGTGATATGTTATAAATTCTTTTTTTGTTTTGGGCTTTAATTTGTTTTGTTTTCTGTGTACTGTTTGTGTTATATGTTCTACTTTTATTCAATATTTTTCCAGATCGTAATTATACTTAAGCATATTATAACAGGCTGGGCAGTTTGTTATGATTAGATTTACCGCATGTTTTTGAAACACTTCAATGTTTTGTTTTTTGATGTCTTCAAAATCTTTTTGTAGTCAAGCTCTAACTACAGGACTACCACAACAAAATTCTATATCTGATAATTTGATAAAATCAATTCATAGTTTACTTAGCAATTTTTCATAATTTTGTTGAACATCAGGCAATACTGATTTAGTTAGACATCAAGGGTAGTACAATGTGTTTGAGCCTAATACCTTATCAAGGAATTTATAAAACCAATTCATTGTTATTTTAAATTATTCACAGAATAAATAAAAGTCATATAATTATCAAAACAATTCATGATAATAACTTCATCCATTTTCTTTTTTCTTCTTTTGTTATTTCAACTTCTTTTTGTCAGGCTTTGATCTTATCAAATGAAAAATATATACTTAAAATCACTATCAATACAGGGATTACATAAAATCAATTATAAAGAAGGATTGCCCATATTATATTTGTATGCTCTCATACGGCTGATATATACATTAGTGGTATTCAAATTGTGCAGGGCAATTCTACTAATGAAGCAAAAAATGCTAATACAAAAGCACTTAAATAAGTTCATTTTTGAGCTATATATATTATAGTTGGTTTTACTTTTTTGGGTATTGCCAGAGAAGGTCACCACTTATATCAAAGAAAGTCCTTGATAGACAACATTCATAATATTACTCACAGAACTCATATACCTATTTTTATATAATTAATATACGGCGCTATATATGTTACATTAAATAGCGTGTGATGTATCAATAGCATAGCAAAAAAATAAAACAAGAATGTGGTTGCTACAAAAATTGTTCAGGCAATTAATAGTCTTTTTTTGGATCAAATAGAAATTAAGTATGTAAGAAGAAAAACCAATACTCCTAGTACACAAGGATTGATGCCGTCAACAAATCATAATATCATACCAAAGGCTACTCGACCTATGTTTTCCATTTCTATACTTCTGCCAAAAATTTCTTTCTTTGACCATCGTCAATATTCAATCTCTTTGTCTTTTTGTTCTTTTACAATTTCATAAGGATCTGGATAGTCTTCTGTTTGAGAATATTTTTGGATTAGTTCTTTTGTTTTGACTTTATTGTCTCATATGACATAATCTTTTCATATTATTGTTATAGGTGTTGCCTTAAAATTTCCATTATAAGCTTTTTCAAATTGATTAAAAAGCTGCTGACTATCATCTTCATAAAAGGGATGGTGTTTTTTTACATTAAAATCATAGTCTTTTTGTAATTTTTCCAGAGTTGCCTGTTGTCAAATGCAATCATTACACATGTCTTCACTACAAAAATAATGTATGTCAATTTCATTGGAACTTGCATAATTTATGCTAAATACAAAAAAAAACAAAAAAAATGTTAAAAATTTAAATCGTTTCATTTCTAAATTAAAATAACATTATTAAATTCTAGATTATAATATTTATTTTGTTTTTAAAATCAAGTACTAATAGTACTTAATCTTCTGCACTAAAAAACAAAAAAATCTTTGAAAACGCAATTAGAAACTGCTAAAA
>CAYMVT010000057.1:0-5483 GCA_964394325.1 uncultured Candidatus Peribacteria bacterium
TTTTTTTATCAATATTTATTTATTTTAAAATTTATTTGTAAAATTGAATTAAAAAAGATTTTTTATTTTTAATAGAATATAGAATAATATTTCCTTTTATATTAATTAATCTATTTAGATCCTTATCAAAAATTTTATAATATAAATAATCAACATTTTCATTCAAAAAGGAAACTCTTCTAACATTAAATAGTACTGATAAAGAATCTTCTGATAGAAACCAACCAAAAGCATGCTGTAAGATATCACTATCTTTTGGAGCTAAAACATTTAAACTTTTACAGTCAAAAAAGTTACTTATCAAATTTTCTTCGTATGCCTCATCAACAAAAAAGATAAAGTTGTCACTTTTTACTAGTTTTTCCAATAAATCTATTTGATATGTCACAGGCTTTTCTATTATTATTTTAGGTGAATTTAATGATTTATTAAGAAAGCTACAAACTATATCAGTTTGCTCTTGTATTGGAAGGACTGCTATTATAATGTATTTAAATCATTCAAAAAAGTGATTTGAATTGTATCTTATGTTCTCAAATCTTTCTATCTTTTCCTCAAAAAAATTTTCTTTATCCTCTCAACTCCTATTTGAAAGAAAAACATTATATTTAAGAACATTTTTAAAAAAATTATAATATTTTTTTCATTGTCTTCATGTTCAAACAATCAAAACCCCATTATTCATAATATAAATACTAATAATATAAAGATCTAATATCAATTTATTAATCTTTCAATAAAATTTTCCAATCATTTAAATCCAAAATATGGTCTATTTTGAAGAGCATGATATTTTATACTTGGAAAAGTTATATCGATATTTGTATTTCAAATTCAATACATAATGCTATTTCATATATAAAAATCATTCCTTTTATTCTCTAATTCATGTTCTATTTTTGCTTTGGTCTCTCATATACAGATTTTTCCCTGTAAGTTTTTATCTTCTTTATTTAAAAATCATCTATCTTTTCTAGCAAATCATATCATGATGTCTATTTCCATACCTAATAAATCACATATATCACACACTCATTCAAAAAAAAATGGATCTCAAGAAAATACCACTTTCTTTCATAAAAAATATGATTTCAAAAAAGGTTTAATCTTTCTTAAAAAATTATTTATTTCTATATTTATAGGTTCTTTTATATTAGAGTTTGAAATAAATTCGTCATAAATATTATTATATATATTCTCTAAAAATTTTTTAGTTCAATTCAATCAAAAAGGAAGAGGAACATCTATAATTTTTGCTCAAGTCTTACTTCAGATATATTCCGCCGCCTTTTTTCAATAAGGCATTTTTATTATATACTGACAATCCTTTATCTTTTCTAATTCTTTATAGTTTTGTCAACTTAACCAAATTGATTCGAGCTCAAGTCATAACATAGAAATCAACCTTTTAATTTCTTCTACATTTCAAAAGCAGTCTCACTCATTACGATCAAATAGATTTCATACTACTCAGACAGTTCAATTTTTTTTGTAAGAACTGGAATAATCTATATTTTTTGCTAGATAAAACAATAAATTTTCATATCACTCTAGCCAATCTTTATCTTCATACAAAGGAATATTTACTATATTTTTTCTCAAATTTAAGTCCCTAATTATTTTGTCATACTGAATTCATAATAATTTTGCCATAGGCATTGCACACAAGAACACAATATCAAGTTTATCATATTCTTCCAACATTGTTAATTTGTCTTTTAAGTATTTTTCATGTCATGTTACAATATTTCTAGTATTAAGATTGGTAAAAAAAATCTTTTGAAAGTTTTCCGTAGTCCTAAAATTAGAAAATTTATCATGATTCCTATCTATTATCTCGGATTTGAAAAAAACACAATCTGGTCAATCTACTAAAACAGCTGAATCTTTAATAGCATTTACTCACAACATAATTCCTATAAGATATGGGATATTGAAATTCTTTGTATACTTAAACTCAATGTCTGTCATCTAATTAATAATATAATTTTCTAAAATTCTTTGATATGTTTCATAATTTTACTAATTTTTTGATGGTATTTATTGAACCTCTTATTCAAGGAGAAATATCTACAAAAGAAAACTGATTTTTATCTCTATTTATCAAACGGTCATCATCCAAAATTTCTGAATAGTATAGATCTATATATTTATTTCCCAAAAAAAAATCTAATTCTTCCTTTCCACTGGCAAAATAAAAATAAAAAGACTTTTTTAGATTATTTTCATCCATTTTCTTGTCTATATAACTACTAAGATTTATATCTTCTGAATAAAACATAACATACAACTTAAATCACATTTCTTTCAACATACTTAAAATATTAATACCCCTAATTGAAGAAAAAAAATCCTCCACTTTATTAGGTGTTATTACAAATCATATTCAGATATCCTTAGCAGTATCTTTATAATCTTCAAAGTTTTCTATTTCTTCCTGAAAAATATTATAAAATTCTTTAAATTTTATTTCTTCCATTTTGCTTATTAACGAAAAGTAGAAATTAATTGACTTTTCTAATCAATAAGGATGTTCTGTGTAATAAACTTTTTCTGAAGTTTTTTCAAAAATTTCTTTAAATCCATCATTTAAATCACTTTCAAAAAATATTTTATACTCACTTATTAAATAATTTCTTATTGCTTTTTTTGATATATTAGGTAAAATAGAACCTTTAAATTTTAAATTAAATTTTTCAAAGATATTTTTAGCCTCATCAAAAAAAGAGTTATCAGAATTTCATATATAAACTATAGTGTTTTCTTCTTCTTTTAAATTTCAAAAGCTGTTTATAAGGGTTTCAACCTCCTTGTATGAATCAAAAGCATTTTGATCTTTGTATACGATAGGAATTTGGGTCTTTTGTTGATATTTAGCTATCATTGATTTTAACTCATCTCATATAATAGAAGGAGTACAAGTTTGATTTATAGTTATTATATCATATTTTTCATAATCTAAATTTTCCAAAATCTCTTCTATTTTGTACATACCTCCTTTTGCTATTGTATCATATTTTGTTAAATTAGTCACAAAAAATTCTTCGTTTCAAATTTCTTCTGCTCATCATCAAGTCGGAAGATCAAAGAAAGGCTTATTATTTACTCATCAAAGTATCGACTCTGCATTACAGTAAAGACACTCAAGCTCGCTATGATTTATATAACAAGATGAAAAGTCAAATTTTAAAGAATCTCTAGCTTTTCTTTCATAAACATAATCTGAAAAAAAAGTAAAATATAATAAATTATTAACTTTATTTAAAGGCACATCATAATAGCTTCTTAATGATCACATGAGAAAACAAGCTTCTATATATTTGTTTAAAATCACTTCTTGATAGTCTATATTTAAAATCCTATTCTTTTCAATAATTTTTTTTAATGATTCAAATTTTTTTCCTTCAATTTTTTCTTTAAACAGATTATATACATATTTTCAATCTTCCTTTTGGACTCCAAAAAATTCTGTATCCAAAAAACATAATTCATTATTATTTTTTATAACTATTTTTTTAATACTTCAATAAATATTAATATATATACTAATTTCCTCTATGCTTAAAAAAATCACCTCTATCTTAAATTTTTTTAATCAAACCAATTTTTCAAAAAATAGCTTTGAGTTGTTGTTTCCATATATTTTTTTCATGAAAACTATTTTTTAAAATTATAAAAAACAAAGCTATCAAATTCTTCATCTTCAAAAGGGGTAGGAAGAATTCACTTTGAAGAATTATATATTTTTTCCGCTAATTCAGAATATTTTTCTTTTAAGCTTAATTCATATCCAAGATCAAAAACAGTTTTTCCTTCTTTTTCAGCATCAAGCAGTTCCTCAGATCTTTCAATTGTTCACAATATATTTGTTCAAATACTTTCTGCAAACATTTGCACTCAAGAAATATCCGAACTATTGCTTCTTCTATTTAAAATCAATCATCATAATCTAACTCAATTAGATGAATAATTGACAACTGCCCTGGAAATGTTGTTTGCCGCATAAACTGACATAATTTCTTCTGATGTTACTATAAAAACACTATCAGCAAATCAAACCTTCAAAGGAGATGCAAATCATCAACATACAACATCTCCAAGAACATCAAATATAACTACATCATAGTTTGTAGAATTTAATAAGTTTGTTTCTTCAAAAATCTCAAACATCAAAGAAATTCATCTTCAAGCACATCATATCCCAGCAAAAGGTCATCCTGATTCAATACAATCTACTCAATATTTTCATCTATATATAAACATATCTTTTGTAATTTCATCTATATCATAGTACTTAGATATATCTATTACTGTCTTTATATTAACTCCTCTTGGGAGCAATCTTTTTGTAGAATCATGTTTCGGATCACATCAAACTTGTAATACCTTGTATCAATTAATTGCATAATAAGCACTTAAATGAGCTGAAACGGTTGATTTTCAAATTCATCATTTTCAATATATCACTATCTTTTTCATTTAAAAATATAATAGATAAATAAATTTATTTAATTGGAACAAATTCACTCCATCAATAAATTTCAGGATATTCCCTCCAAGGTCATTCACAACAAGTGAAATACTTACATTCCTTACATTTTTCTACTTTATATTTTCATTCAACAATTCTATAATCCTTATAATTTTCTGTTTTGTATTCTGCATCAACTATAGTAGTTTCTGGCATTATATTTTCAGCAATTGCATATTCATATCATTGCATTAAACAATATGGAATAGCTTCACTAAAGACCGGAATATTATATAGATTCCCTATATCTATTCATTTCTTTATATATGGTACAACATGGCTTTTTTTAGGAACAATATCTGATTTATTTTTATAGGCAGATCATAATATATGAACAAAAGCAAATTGAAACTGAGAGACTGATAATTCACACAATATCTTAGAAAGTTTTGGCAATTCCCTATAATTTTTTCTTGTGACAACAACATTAAATATTATAGTTTGATTTAATTTTTTTAAATTATGTATTCATTTAACTACTCTCCTCCATGCTCATTTAGTATTAACCAACTTATCATGGGTATTTGGCAAAGCTCAATGTATAGAAGGAGCAAATTGTGTTGTTCAAGCATTTATCAATTTTCTACAGTAATTTATATCATCAAATTTTGTTCAATTTGATTGAATTTGTATCTCTTTGTATCATATATTCTTTGCATATTCTACCACTTCTAACAAGTTAGGATGAAGTGTTGGTTCTCATCAAGTAAAAACCACTTCTCTACATCATTTATTATATTCTTCATTTATTATGTTTTTGATCTCAGATATTTTACGAGGAGGATATTTAAATCTTTTATCTCATTGCACACAAAATTGACAAAAATTGTTACAAGAAAATCAAACTTTCACATCTGCCCTTTTCATTTTTTTATCATAAAAAATATATAGATTTAATATTATACAAATAAGTGTCTTTTTTTCAAGTCAAAAAAAAATATTATTTAAAAAG
>CAYMVT010000058.1:0-5441 GCA_964394325.1 uncultured Candidatus Peribacteria bacterium
ACTACAAGACTTGTTTATAATATTACTCAAAACTGTTTCAATAATCTGCATCATCATTCGTACAATTTTTTTGTAAATAATTTTTCCTGAGCATTGATCAAAAAAACATCAAGACTTGGACACTCTCTGAGTAGTATGCATGATATTATAATCTGAGACATCCTAAGAAGTATAATTACAGTCACTTTTGTAATAACTGTATTTTTCTTTCAGCATACACTTTTGTGAGCAGTCTATGCATCATGGATAATAGGATTTCTATTAGTAGCATACTATCTAAACACCTATAGGATTCCTTATGTAAAATCTGCTGCAGAAGAAAGTTCCAGAGTTTTTGGTCACTACTCAGATACTGTCACCAACAATTTTAATATTAAACTTTTTTGAAGTTTTTTTAAAGAAAAGTGAATTTTTATCCAAGCTTTGGAAAAATGGAGACAAAAAGATCTAAAATCAATTTTCGTGTTTATGGCGATATTTTTTGCTGTTTCTTTGATAGCTTTTGGGTGACAAATAGCATCTTTATATATTGGAATTCAGCTTTGGTTTGACGGATTGATTAGTATTTGAGTTTTTGTTTTATTAGTTACTTATCAGCAAATGATTTGACAGCAGTTGTTTGGTCTTTCTTTCATAATGTCCAGAATATCAGAAAATCTATGAAATAGTATGGAAATGTTGGATATATTAAACACTCCTCATGAAGTAAAAGATATTCAGTGAGCAAAACCTATAAATATCACAAAATGACAAGTAATATTTGAAAATATTGATTTTTCTTATGATAATAATGAAAAAGTATTTGAAAACTTTAGCTTAAAGATAAATCCTTGAGAAAAAATAGCTATAATAGGAAGTTCTTGAAGTGGTAAATCTACATTAATAAAACTTTTGTTTCGTTTTTATGACATCCAGAAATGAAGGATATTGATAGATAATCAAGACATATCCAAAGTCAAACAAGACAGTTTAAGAAGTCAGATTTCTATGGTGCCTCAAGAACCTATCTTATTTCATCGCTCATTACAAGAAAATATAGCCTATGCTAAACCTGATGCTAACAAACAAGAAATTATCCAGGCTGCCAAATTAGCACATTGTCATGAATTCATAAAAAGATTGCCTGAAGGTTATGAATCTTTGGTTGGAGAGAGATGAATCAAATTAAGTTGATGAGAAAAACAAAGAGTTGCTATTGCTAGGGCAATATTAGCCAAGAATAAAATTTTAGTACTGGATGAAGCCACTTCTAGTCTAGATTCAGAATCAGAAAAATATATTCAAGATGCTTTGGATAAAATAATGGAGTGAAAAACAATAATAGCCATAGCTCACAGATTATCTACTATTATGAAAATGGATAAAATAATAGTTATGGAACAATGAAAGATAGTTCAACAATGAACTCATAAGGATTTGCTTCAAAAATGAGGGCACTATAGCAAACTTTGGAATATTCAATCATGCAATGATAGATAAAATTTATCTACTTCCCTGAAAACACAACTTTTACAGTGCTTAAAATCACAAACATATCCAAAAACAACGACCAATTTTGAATGTAATATAAATCAAGCTTTGCTTCTTCATCAAAATCTAACCTGTCTCTACCAAAAATTTGTGCATAGCCTGTTATTCACGGTTTTATACTCAAAAGTCTTTTTTGCCATTTTTCATAGTTTCATACTTCTTGTGGTAGGTGTGGTCTTGGTCATACTACAGACATTTGTCACTTCAAAATGTTTATAAATTGAGGAATTTCATCCAAAGAAGTCTTTCTCAAAAATTTTCACCAATTAGGTATTCTTGGGTCTTTATCAATTTTGAATAATGGTCATTTTCTCTCATTTTCTGTGATTAACTCATGCTTCAAGTCATCTGCATTTTTTATCATACTTCTGAATTTATACATTTCAAAAACTTTTCATCCTCTGCCCACTCTGAGGGATTTATAAAAAATAGGCCTTCAATCTTTTAAATAGATAAAAATTATTATAAAAATATAAATCCAAAAAAACAAAACAAAAAAAATAATTGAGATTATTATATCCATTAATCTTTTTACAACCTTGAACCATCAATCCAAAGGAGAAGGCTTTTGCTCAAATGCCAGTATAGGTCCTACTCTTGATGGGAAATATACAAGATCTTCCAAAAAAAAGTTTTCAGATATATGATAAAACTGCTTGTCTTGAATTCTTACCATATCAAGCACTTCTTGCAAAAAATTTTTATCAAAACTTCAAACTGTTATTATTACATCAAATTTTTGTAAAGATGCTTTTATTTTATCAAAATCGCTATCTTTGATTGAAGTTATTTTATATATATCATAACTTTGGAAATTTTTAACTATTTTTTCAAAAAAATTTTTATTTGAATATATGAACAATACATTATATGGATTTTTTCTTTCTACATAAGAATTTATATAATTGAAAAATATATCAAAAATAGTTGTCAATACAAGCACAAACAATCATCACAATAACAATACAAACCTTGATATACCATATTCAAATATAAATCACTGTCAAAGATATGCTATAAAAGATATTATAATCATCCATAATAACCAAACTTTCAGGAAGATCTTATAATATCAGTGTATAGGCTTGAAAAGTTCATATATTCATATTAAAAATCATATAGCTAAAAACAGACAACCTGCTATAATTGTAAATAAAATAGTTTCTATAAATACAACTTGTGGTATATCCAAAAAAATGTTTTCAACAAATTGTGTAAACCTTAAGTTGTACACGCTCCAAAATGCCACAAAAACAAGCACTATATGACATAGAGGTCTAAACAAACGAATATATATTATAGAAGTTTTTTTGTTTTCCATCTTTTCTATTTAATCAGTTATGATAAAACATTTCTTATTGATAATAATTTTTTTTTCAAATACAATGTAATTTTTACTTGATTTTTTTGTTATACAAATTATACTTGTATCACTTTTTATACCTTATAATACAAATTAAATGCAAGAAACACTCAACAAAGAAATTGCATGAGCACAAATATATGGCAGTGTAAAAGTATGACCAAAAGGTCAAGTTGTAATACCAAACGACATCAGAAACAAGCTTGGCATTTCTCCTTGAGATATAATATTAGTTGGAACAAAGCATGATAAGCTAATTTGGCTACTCAAGCCTGAAGATATTGAAGAATACACTTCCAGAGTAAAGAAAGAAGTACAAAACAACGAAAACTTAAAAGAAGAAGTTAATAGCTATATAGACGAATTCAAATCGAAAGTAGACAAATACAAAAAGTAGTGAGTGGCCTTTTATATAAACACCTTTTAGATATATTAAAAAATGATTATTAAAAAATGAAAAAATTAACATTATGGTTTTTATTTTTGAGCTTGATTGCACTGAACTGATGCTGACAAGAAGAAGAAACTCAAACTGAAGAAAAAAGAGCCTTTAATATTCAAACAAAGAATTTTGAAGAATTTGATTCTGTTACTTACTTTAGAAAAAACTGAAGAGTTATGTCCTCTGAACAAGTGGAAGTAACTGCACAAGCAAGCGGCAGAGTAGGTTTTTTGCCTGTCAAAGAATGACAGTCAGTAAGTCAATGACAAACATTACTAACTATTCAAGATGATATAGTAAATTATAATCTTCAATTACAATCTTGACAAATAAATCTAGAGCAAGCTCAAATTGATTATGAACAAACAAAATCTGATCTCCAAAAGCAAATCAGAGACTTAGAAAGGGCCAAAAGGCAAGCAGAAATTGATTATGAAACTGCCAAAGATGATTTCCAAAAACAAATTGAACAACAAGAAAGAGAGATCCTATTAAGTGATCTGGAAGATGAACAATCAAGAGCCAGACAAGAACTACAAAACATAGAAAACAATCTAGAAACTGCAAGACTTGAATTGGAAAATTTACAAAGAAGGAATAAACAACAAATTAGGTCATTTAACTCAAACTTGGAAAATTTGTATGATGATTATTTTGATTTAATATGAGATGTAAATCATGAAGCAGATAAATTGTTGTGAGTTACTAGTGCAAATAGGAATTATAACAACAGATTTGATACTTATTTATGAGCTAGAAGCAGAAGCACAAGGATACAAGCAGAAAACTTATTAAAAGATAATATAAACAAATATGAAAATTTACAAAAAGTTGATTATGAAGAATTTGACAAAAACAATCTACAAGACCATACCAATAAACTTGTAGAATGATTTAGAAATACAACAAAATTATTAAGAAAAATTGATAAAACTCTTAAAGATTCTGTTTCTGCTACTACATTCCCCCAATCACAAATAGATTGATACAAAGAAAAGTTTTGAGCATTTAGAAGCTCAGCTAATAACATCTTATCGCAAGCAGTTAGTTTTAGAGATGATTTGGATTCATTTATTGAAAATTATGAAAAAGAAGAAGAAGTTGTTAAAAAAGAAATAAGGAATCTAGAAGGAGAAAAAGATCTGCTACAAACACAACTTGAACAGTGATATTTAGACTTACAAGTAGGGTATGATAGGACCTTAATTCAAAAGCAAGAAACATTAGAAAAAGCAAACATGGCACTACAAAAGTCTGAAGACGACCTACAAAAAGCAAAGAACGACAAAGAATCTACTTTGAAGTCTTTGGAAAACAATATTGAAAGTGCAAGAGTACAATATCAAGAAGCTGCTGATCAAGTTTGAAAACTGAATGTAACTGCTCCTATTTCTGGCACAATTTCTTCTATAAACATCAACAGATGACAAGAAGTTTCCCAATGAACTCCTCTTTTTGAAATATCTGGAGATGCAGAAAAAGAGGTAAGAATATCATTCAGACAAAAAGAATTAGACCGGGTAAGAGAAGGAATGCAAGTAGAAATGATTCATAGATGAAATTCTTATATATGAACAATTTATTCAATATCAGATGTTGCTGATCAAAATCTTAATTATACAGCAAGAGTAAGAATAGATGAACAAATACCTGGTCTTGGAGACTTTGTGCAAGTATTAGTCTTTGTTGATAAATGATCTCCTATACTTCCAGTTAATGTCCTAAGAAATATTCAGGATAATGTTGCAAATATTAATATTTATCAAGATTGAAAAATAGCTCAAAAAGAAGTAGAAATTGATGAAATAGTGGCTGACTGAGTTTTGCTAAAAAACGAATTAGATGATGATACAACAATAATAACAAATGATATAAGATGATTCAACGATGAAGAGTACTACCTTGAAAAAATGTAATAAAAAACTAAGGAAAAATTCTTTCTCCTGTGAAATGATCTTTGTTCATAAACTTTACAAGATTTGCAGAACAAGCTTTAAAAACATAATTATTTACTACACTCTAAGCTCTTTAGCGAGTTATTTAAACAGTATGTAGATAGTTCTTTTTGCAAGTAGAATATAAAAAAGACAAAAAGAATTATCTACA
>CAYMVT010000059.1:0-5308 GCA_964394325.1 uncultured Candidatus Peribacteria bacterium
AGTTTTTTTTCATTTTTTTTATTACTTAAAATAATAAATTTATTATGTATAAATATTTACACATAAAAGTCAATGTTTTTTTCAAAAAAAGAAACCCCATCAGTAGAATACTACCGATGGGGGTTAAAAAGTTAGTTACTTAATTTACTTGTCATACCTTTCCTCATAATGTTCGTTGGCGCTGGCCGGTGTGCAGGATCTTTCACGGCAGCTGATCCATCCCCAAGCCTCTGGCCCGAGATTATGGACAGTAGTGGCTTTCCACTCTGCACCCTTATAGCTATGGGGGATACTATCCCAGGTCATTATTACAGTGTTCTCTCCGCGAAGAGCAATACCATATGCATATGCATAGGTATTCTTTTCATTGGTAGCATTCGGAGGAAGGGCCATTACTGCGACCACGGGGTGGTCTTCATAGCCGGGAGTGATAGAGCGAGTTGATCCAACGGCGTAGCGGACTTCCACGGTCTCGCCGTTATTGAGGTCTACATCAAAAATCCCCTTTCCTTCGCCTGTAAGAGCCAAAACAAACTGATCCCTCTGGGGACCAAAGGTGTAATTCTCGAGGCGTTCCAGGCGAACATCAACTTCTTTCTGTAATTCCTTGAGCTTCTCCATAGCAATGGTGTTGGTGCCGGCTTCCGTTACAGCGTCCTCTACCATCTCTGCCAGTTTGTTCAACTGAGCAGAAACATTTAGGTACGGCTCACCGTCGGGCTTACTGACCAACAGCTCCTGGTTTTCGATCAACTCGTTGAATCGGGGAAACATCTCATTGATGTCATCTATCAACCGGTTGAGGTCCTTTTCCCACTGGGCCAGGGTGTAAGCTGATGGTGTCTGATAAGATGTCCTTTTTTCAGGTTCACCAATCATTTCCACGGGCCGTTCACTGTCTCCTACTGTGGAGTTCGAAAAGGCCGGCGAACCAGGACCATCTGCCTTGGCGGTAGATACCATGAAAAATACTGCGAAAAAGACTACGGCCACACTAAAAAAGTTTCTCTTAGACATAAATGCCTCCTTGATAAGATATTATAGTTAAAGATCTCCTAACAAAAACCAAACAAAAAGCTACTTTTTTAATTACCTCCTTGTTTTTTTGTTATCATGTACACACTATATAATCATTTTTTTTCAAAAATCAATAGATTTTTTAACTTTTTTTACAAAAAAATTAAATTAAATAAATTTAATAGGCCAAAGCCAAGTGCTAACAACCAAAATCAAGACATACGCTACCTTCTTAACCTGTTTAATATTTTTGCAACTTGTCATCTTGTAATATTTTTGTCAGGTTGAAAGTATCTATCTGAACTATCATCTAATTGGATTCAATAGTCTACTAAGATATTTGTATATTTCCTATCTTCGGATTGTACATCCCAATATGGCCCTTCAGTATCGCGAGCTTCCAGTCATAGCATCTGATTTAGTAATTTCATAAATTCTAATCTTGTTAGTTGTTCGAATCTTCACGAATCAGGTTTGTCTGCTATGGGGAAAGTTCTGCTAACCCAATTGATAGCATCAGATTTTCTAATAGTAAAATTTGGAGCAAAATTTGATTGTCTATAATTAGTGAAATATCATTTCTTTAGTCAATTAATTATATGTTCCCTATTTGGAGTAGTATGTGTGATATCAGTAGGTATAGATATATTTTTGTTTCTGGAAGTCCCAATTCTTGAATCTCATTGAAAAAGCTCCAACCTTGCTTGTCAGGTATCAACAGGTGCAATTGTAAAAATAAATAATCACTCCAAAGTATCATTATAATTAAATTTTATACTATCCTTTCGTTTTGTTGGTCAGCAATCAAAATTATTTAATTTGGAAACATCTCTTCTACTTGTGATGCCTGGATTACAAATTTTCAAATTTTCGTTTGACTGCAAAGTAAAAGTTCATTCATAAGGGACAGAGACAATATTAGAATTATTTTCATCTTGCATTAGTATCAATCAATCATTATCAGATCATATATAGTTTGTGCCAAGATTATATATAATTCACCTATTAGCATTCAAAACAGTTGAATCATCAACTACTCTTATAGAATAATTTGCTATAATTTTTCATCAAACTTTGATTATTACTCTACTCTGTCATTGTCATACTGCAGTTACATTAATAGATCTGCTTCAATCTTGCACAGCAATCAACCTACCAGGTGAGACATGTATTACATCTGAATCATACTCAATCTCCAATGGCATAGGCAAAGAACCGTTGAAAGGTCTGTTTCTATAATCAACCGATAAATCTATCGTTCAGGCTTGTCACAAATTCAAAGTGTTCCCTGATATGTTAGATATGGTATCCATATTGTACCTTGCCAAAAACAATTCCAATTCAGTTAACATTATCTGCTCTCTTGATTCAATCTGATCAGGATCAATTCTTTCTTGTCTTTCTTCTGTCTCTTCTGCTAGTTGTTCTTTTTCTTCTTGTGTAGTAGGTAATTGTAATGTAGCTCATTGAGTTTCCAAAAATTCAATAGGATCTATCGTATTAGCAAGCAACTGATTTCTACATCTTCACTCATCAACAATTTGAGCATTTGTACCATTACAATTCTGATAATACCAAGGATTATTGCCATCAGTATTAATATCTATTTGAAAATGCACATGATTTCACCAACTATTTCAAGTATTTCAAACTGTTCAGATTCTTTGACCCTCATCAACTTTTTGTCCTTGATTTACTCGGATACTATCCATATGAGCATAAATACTTCTTATATATCAATCCTGAAATTCATGTCTTATTACTACAGTATTTCACCAACCTTGCAAAAAATTTGCGGTTTCTACATATCCATCTCATATACTATAAAGTGGCGTTCATTTTGCTGTAGCGATATCTACTCATCAGTGTCATCAGTATCACACATCCCATCATCATTGATAAGTTGCTCACCAAAGCACAGAATATGCACGACGATATGTAGTATTGTCCTTGTATGTAGAATAATTTGCACCTTCTATTATAGGTAAAGGTATCTTACAGTCTTGATCATGTTCACTCCAAGGAGTAAATTTACATTCTACTACCTGCTTACTGATTTCTTGCAAAGGATATGACCAAGATTTCACAGTTCACAGAGAACAAAGCAAAAAAATAATAATAAAAAATAACAGCCTATACATATATTTATGTTTAATATCTAAATTTAGGAATTTTTTAAAAAATCATCATTAAGATAATATCTGCTTAAAAAGTTTTTATTTCCATATATCATCTTCTTTTTAGGAAAAAAAAGCAAAAAAGGTAACATTACTGATGGAAATTTATATCTTTTTAATATTTCGCTTTGCGAAAAACAGTCTCTAAGAAAAACTAAAGTATAGCAAACAACTATACTTAAAAAACTTGCCCTGTAAAATAAGTTTTGATTCCCATATAGTTGTATTTCACAAAGTAAAGAATTTTTTTCCTTTTAATTAAACTAGATGCCAAGCTTACAACTTTCTAAATGGTCTTCAATTATTTTATAAATTTTTTTTTATTTTACAAGCTTTTTTATGAAAAATTATTGTGCCATAATCACTTCGACCAAAGAGTCTCTTGCATTTTTCCTAAAATCTCAATCAGTTGAATATAAAATAGCATTTAAATATTTTTGCCTTGCTAATTCGTACTCTTGTTTATCAAAATAATAATCTCATAAAACTTTAAATAGATAATCTCTAGGATAATTATCAGCAACGAATTTTATATACCTATATGCAATATCTTCATCTCATCTAGCAAAATGGAATCAAGCCCTTGCATATCTACAAATTCAAATATCAAAATCAGCAATATCTTGATAACAAGCTGTAATATATCTAGCAACCAAACGAATATTTTCATTAAATAATTCAAAATCACTATCCAAAAATGAGTCTTGATAAAAAACGATATCAAAGAAAGTATACAAATCATAATCGTTCAAAGGTCTATATTCTAGCAATTTTTCAAAAGCATTCATCATTGATGATTTGTTTCAAGTTTTGTAGTATGCCAAAACTATGTATCTTAAAGCATCTTTTTGATATTCTTCTGAATCAATTTGAGAAAGAAATGTAATAGCTCTTTCATAATTTTCTTCCCAAAAATCTGTTATTCATATAAAAAATCTATACATATCAGAATTAGTATTATCTATATTCAAAAGCTTAGATAGATATTCTTGAGACTTTAATGAATTTCATAATACAAAATTAGAATATGCTATTATCTGATTTGGTAAAATATATCTACTATCTCTTTTGAGCACTTCTATTGCTACTCTTTCAGCAACATAAAAATATCATTTTTGTAAAATAACAAATCAAATAAGTCATTTTTTGTAGTATTCAGGAGCATCTTTGAAGGCCTCATACTGATTCAAAGCTATTTGGAGGTCGTTTTTGAAATTAGCATATTTTCAGTCATCAGATAAATTTTGAACATTATCCAAAAAATCATCAAAATCCATATAAATTATATTCAGCAATGACATATAAAAAATATAGTCATCTTGACTAATATCATCGTTTTCATGATATTGTTCAATAATAGCCTCCAAACTTTGTAAACTTGAAAGAGTATATGGAATAGCATTAAAAAATATATAAAGTATTGAATTTGCATCCATATCCAAATCTTGTAATTTTCATTGTCAATGAAGCTCATCCAAATAATCAAAAGCATCATGAAACATATAATTTGCAGCCAAAGAATCCAATAATGATACTAAAACATCTTTGTCTTCAGTTTTTTCATAAATTCTTTCTAATATAAATACTGATCTAACATTGTCTTCATGTTCATCTGCCTGCTCATATATATCTTGTAACTCCTCAATCGAAACTTCTTGTCATAATTCTTCCACATCAAAATCAAGCTCAATCGTTTCAGGTTCTTGGATTTTCTCTTGTTCATTTTTTTGCTGTTCTTCTTTATCATCCTCTATTATTTCTTCTATCTTTTCTTCTTCTCAATCTTTTTCTAAATCATCCTGCTCATTTAATGAACTATAAAAAAATTCATCTATTTCATCTCTTTGTGATTGTATTCTTTCAAGATCTTTTTGTACAGCTTGTTCTTGAAGGTGAGAGAAATAAACAATTCAAGTAGAAACAACAATTACTATACTTGATAGCAAATATATTAACCTTTTTGACATCTAAATTTAAAAAGTTATAATTTTAAACTTAATATAGTGTGCATTGAAAAAATATTAAAAATACACACTATATTGTAAGATTGAAAAGTTCCTTACCCTGTGAAATAAGCTTCGATTTCCGCTCTGCGGGATTTCACAGGGCGAGTT
>CAYMVT010000060.1:0-5128 GCA_964394325.1 uncultured Candidatus Peribacteria bacterium
ATTTAGTATTAGAGACTTGGATGAAACTCTCAGGACACCTGCAATGTTTAATGTCCTTAACTTTATTTGGACCAAAGTTAGATCCCAAAAAAAGAAAAGGTTGCTGGTAGTGGATGAGGCTTGGATAATGTTGCAGCATGATGTTTCTGCTAATTTCTTGTTTGGTTTGATAAAAAGAGCAAGGAAATACTGACTATGAGTAACTACAATAACACAGGATGTGGAAGATTTTGCAAGAAGTAATTATTGAAAGCCAATCGTGGCCAACTCTGCTGTAAACCTTCTTTTGAGACAATCTACATCTTCAATAAAAGCGTTAGATTCTACATTTGGACTATCAGAAGCAGAAAAACAAAAATTAGTAGCATGTAAAATATGAGAGTGATTGTTTTTTGCTGGAAATCAACATATAGCAATGAGGGTATTAGCTTCTCCTGATGAAAAAGATTTTATAGAAACAAATGTAAAATAACTATAATTTAATATTTTATTATTAATAGATGAAAGAAAACAAAGAATTCAATGTTCAGGATAGACATATATATTCACTTGTTTCAATATTATTGCTTGCACCTTTGGTTTATTTTATGGTAAATTCCAAAGATTTTGATATTACTGATAAAGATAAATTGTTTATTAGTGGATATATTAAATACTGAATTATAGTACTTTTGTTGGTAGTATTATGATGAGTGTCTTCTATAATATCCTTTTCCACTAATTTTTTACCATTTATTTTTGAAGCACTTTCATCATTTGCTATATGAGCAGCCTTGATTATGATCTTGGTTGGCTTTTTCTTAATATTCCAGGATAAATTTATTTTGCAGGGTAATATAGATGTAAAATACAAAAAAATCAACACTTCTACCATTGATATAGTTTTTTGTTATATCCCTATTTATAATATTCATTTGTGGTATAGCGATAATCTTGAAACGAGACTTTCCCGATGGGTAAAAGAAAGTATATTATTATGGACTTTTTGGTCTGCATTATCATTAATTACTTTAAATCCGTTTTTATCTTTTTTTATATTTGCTATAATAATATTAAGAGTTACATCTTTGTGAGCGGGAGTAGATTTTATTCCAGATAAACGAAAAGAAAGCATAGACGGTCTGTTTGAAACAAATCCTGAAGAAATATTTGCTTATATTAAATGAACACTTTTGTTCGTGGCACAAAAAATAAAAAACAACAAAATATGACAATCTGTATTTTATAATAATATACAGGATTGAAAACAAGAGTATGGTTATATTACAAATATACAATCTTATGACAAACAAAACTTTTTGCAGAACAAAAATATTATGATCCAATATATTTTGTTTATATTGTTGGCTGTATTTTTGTTTCAATACTTATTGGTAGCTATGAGATATTCTTTGTACTGAAATATATTTTTGCTTGCTTTGTTGTTTTTGTTTTTAAGATATATTTATATGCTGTATATAAAAAAACTTTTAAAAATACCTTTGATAAATGAATTGGTTGCTTTGGTAAGCATGTTATTAGGATTTTTACAAAATAAATCAAAAAAATGAAAAGAATAATTTTGATACTATTTTTGGTAATAGGTTTGCTTTTCAGTTCCTTTTGATTTTCTCAAGGTAGGTTCTCAGATCAACTTACTGGAGCCACAGACTCTCTTCAGTGAGTCCTTGATTGATGATGACAATTTAGTGAGAGAGCTGATTGAGTTCAGCAATTCTTGTTTTACATAGGGAGCAACATTATCATCCCGATAATTATTCTGGTTTGAATAATTATTGCAATAGTAGGTTTTTACAAGATGATGTTTTCTAAAAGTGATGAAGAACAAAAAAAATGAACAAATTTTTTGATACGATGAGTTGTAGGTGTTGTATTGATGGTTTCTGCATCTTTTATCGTATGAGTTATTGTATGACAGGATTGAATTGGCCTGGAATCCCCAGAATGAGCCACATTAGCCAGACAAGTTTATGAGCAAATAGTTTTACCTTTTTTGAAAATATTTGCATATTTGATAGTAGGAGTTTTGTTTGTAATGCTTTTGATACAATGATTAAAAATGCTTGCAGCTTGAGACAAAGACGAAGTACCCAAAAATGCAAAAACAATACTTATACGAAATACAATTTGAATATTGATAATACTGTTTGCTACTCAAATAGTAGAATTGATATATTGAAGTGGTGCAGAATCTATAGATGAGGCCTGACAGGTATGAGACATATGAGGGCAAATTTTAGAAAGTGAAAGTAATATATTGTTTATTACAAACATTATCAATTGGGCATTGTGATTTGTGGCACTTGCTATTTTGATAATTATAATATATCAATCATATCTCCTTGTAACAAAACCTGATGACGAAGAACTTGCCAAAAAACTTAAAAGGAACTTTGCTTATGTGTTTATCTGAGCTTTGATAATCTGATGAGGATATTTGTTGGTTAACTTCTTGTTGATTTATTAGTTTTTGTTTTGTACTATATAATTATAAAACCTTGGGATATGTTGGGTGGTGTTGTTTGATATGATGTTTTATTGAATGTTGTAATTTGATCTGTATAATTAAGCTTATAAGTTTAACTTATTTAATTTGATTAATTATGTTTATTCACTGAGTTTGTGTATTTCGCTTAACCAGACTTGTTTCAAACAAGAGTTTTTATGGCTATTGTTTTTTTATAAACTAAATTAAAAATAAAATGACAAACTTTCAAAATTTTACAAAACTTTATGAAATCTCCAAAACTTTAAGATTTGAATTGAAACCAATCTGAAATACATTAGATAATCTAAAAAAAGATTGAATTATCCAAAAAGATAGACAAGTACAAGAAAATTATACAAAGATAAAAGATTATTTTGATGATTTACATCGTGAATTTGTAAAACAAGCTTTGCAAAATATATATTTGAATCAGTTAGAAGATTTTTATAATTCTTATATTGAATTAAATGAATCTCCTGAAAATAAGAAAAATAAACAATTACAGAAAAAATTTGATAAAGCATCCAAAGATATAAGAAAAGAACTAGTGAAATCTTTTGAAGCTCAGTGAGATAAATGGAAGAATAACTATTCTTTCCTAAAAAGATGATGAGTTGCCGTATTGAACGAAAAAGAAGTTTTGAAACTTATGTGAGAATTCTATCCAGAACAAAAAGATTTATTTGCTAAATTTGATAGCTTCTTTACTTATTTTGCAAATTTTAATGAATCAAGAAAAAATTTTTATGCTGATGATGGTAGAGCAGGAGCTATTGCTACTAGAGCTATTGATGAAAATCTAATTACTTTTATCAAAAATATACAGGACTTTCAAAATTTCAAAAATAAGTTTCCTGAATTTGTAAAAAATGAACTCTCACAAGGTGAACAAGCAATTTTTGAATTAGATTTTTATAATAACTGTCTTTTGCAAGATTGAATTGATAATTACAATAAGATTTTGTGAGGTTGTTCATTAGAAAATTGAGAAAAAATACAGTGAATAAATGAAAAAATAAATTTATTCAAACAAAAACAAACTCATTCCAATAAGAAAGACATAAAATTTCCTAAATTTAAATTACTATACAAACAAATACTTTCAGAAAAAGCTAAACAATCTTTTGTAGAAGAGCTAGAGGATGACAATAAAATGATTGAATTTATAAAAGAAAGTGTCTACAGAAATAAAGAGAAATCAAATCAAGCCAAAAAGCTTATAGAATCTTTTATTTTCAAAAATAAAACTTATGAATTAGATAAAATATATTTAAGTAAACAAGCTATAAATACCTTATCTAGCAAATATTTTTCTGCTTGGGATTATATTAGATGATATTTTGGTAAATGAGAAATTGCAGATTTTGTGAGTTTTGAAGATTTGAAAGAAGTTTTGGAAAGTATTCCCTATGAAAAGCTTGAAGATGTATTCAAACATATTTATACAAAAGAAAATATTGTTTTTGAAAATAAAACTTTGTATCAAAATTTTTTGAATGTGTTTTACTATGAATTCAATAAAAATATTGATGAATTAATCCAATGCGAACAATCTTTGAATCCTATTTTATCAAACTTTGAAAAAAACAAGGAAAATATATGAATTATCAAAAATTACTTTGATGCAGTATTGTCAGTTTATAGTATGATGAAATATTTTGTATTGGAAAAAAATAGGAAAAAAGTAGAAGACAAAGAAACTGATAATAATTTTTACAATGAACTAAATGATTATTATACAGATTATGAAATTTGGAAGGATTACAATTTGGTTAGAAATTATTTGACCAAGAAAAAAATTAAAACTGATAAATTTAAATTAAATTTTAATAATTCTCAATTCCTTACTGGTTGGGATAAGGACAAAGAAAAGGAAAGACTATGAATAATTCTGAAAAAAGATTGAAATTATTATCTTTGAATTTTGAAAAATAATAAGTTATTTAAAGATTATAAATATGAGTGATGAGATTTTTATGAAAAAATGAATTATAAACAACTTAATAATGTTTATAGGCAATTGCCAAGATTGCTTTTCCCATTACAAAAAAAGTTGGGCTCTCTTTCTTGAAAAGAGTTGGATAAATATTTATCAAAATATATTGAAAATTTTGGCTACAATCAAGAAATTGCTGATATCAAAAAAGAATTTGATGAATTTCAAGCAAGCAAAGAACAATGAGAAAAATTTGATCCTAAAAAATTAAAAAAACTTATCAATTATTACAAAAATTGATTATTGTTTTTGTATGGTGATGTGTATGATTTATCTGCCATAGAGTCAAAAGAATATGATGATTTAGCTACATTTTATCAAGACATTGAAGAAAAAATGTATTCTCTAAATTTTAGCAAAATTGGTTCAAACTTTATTGATGAAAAAGTGCAATCTTGAGAATTATATCTTTTCCAAATATACAATAAAGATTTTGCCCCTGGTAAAAAAGCTTGAAGTAAAGAAAATATTCATACCAAATATTTTAAACTTTTATTTGATCCAAAAAATTTAGAAAACTTAACTATCAAACTTTCTGGTGGTGCAGAAGTGTTTTTTAGAGACAAAACTGATGATTTGAACAAAGTGCTTGATAAATCTGGTAAAGAAGTAATACAACACAAAAGATATTCTCAAGACAAAAT
>CAYMVT010000061.1:0-4919 GCA_964394325.1 uncultured Candidatus Peribacteria bacterium
TTTGTTGTGTGATTTTTCAGTAGCAAGCTTAATTATAGCACCAGACTGAATTTCATAAAAACTAAGAAAGATCAAGAATATGCAAAATATCAAGATTGAGATATTTCATATGATGACTTAGAATATCCTAGATCTGTATTTGAATATATTGATCCAGTAGATAATGCAAATGTTGGTGATTTATTGATTACAAAATATAGTATAATAAATAATGAAACAAGGGATGAAGTGGCTTTTGATTCATTTATTCCATCTGGTGCACAGTTATTAAATCCAAATTTAGAAACTCAAAAATGAGCATATGCAGACTTGGAAACAAATTTGTTTGATATAAAAGAATTTAGATCCGAAAGATTCTTTGGTTATAAAGATACTCTTTACCCATGAGTACATAAAGGTTTTTATGTGATTAGAGTAACTCATGAATGAGAGTTTAATATTAGACCTAGTATAGCATTTGAGTTTGAAAATGAAGAAGTTTTTGGTAGAAGTGCTGGTAAGTTTATTGAGTTTGTAAGGTAAAGTGTCAAAATTACTATCTAGTTAAAAGGGAAAGTGCAAGAAAGTGTAACATTGTTAAAAAAATTGTATTACTTCAAAAAAGCCGCTACTAATTAAATCTACTTGAAAAAACTTAGATTTTCTCTATATTAGAGTTGTTTTTTAAATTTTAATAATCAAACTCTAATGTGAAATTTCCCTGAGGTGAATCCCAAACAAAGTTTTCCAAATATAGAAGAAGAAATACTAAAATTTTGGAAAGAAAACAATATTTTTGAAAAATCCTTGGAAAACAGGAAATGAGCTGAAGAATTCAAATTTTATGATTGACCTCCATTTGCTACAGGTCTTCCTCATTACTGACATATGCTTCAATGAGTGGTAAAAGATATTATACCAAGATATCAAACAATGAAATGAAAATATGTTCCAAGAAATTTTGGTTGGGATTGTCATGGTCTTCCTATTGAATGAATAGTTGAAGAAAAACTTTGAGTAAAAAACAAAAAAGAAATTGAAGAAAAAATATGAGTTTATGAATTCAACGAAGAGTGTAGAAAAAATGTATTCTTGTATGCAGATGAACGAAGAAAATTTGTAGAAAGAATATGAAGATGGGTAGATATGGACAATGATTACAAAACTTTGAACAAAGATTTTATGGAATCTGTATGGTGGGTTTTCAAAACACTTTATGATAAATGACTTATATATGAATGATATAGAGTAGTGCCTTATAGTGTATGAATGGGTACACCTTTATCCAATTTTGAAGTTAATCAATGATATGCTGAAAAACAAGATAAAGCAATTACAGTAAAATTTCAAAGCAATGATGAAGAAAATACTTACTTCCTTGCATGGACTACTACACCTTGGACCATAGTATCCAATCTTGCATTGGCAGTAGGTGAAAATATAGAATATGTAAAATTAAAAGACAAATCAACAAACGAAAATTATATTTTAGCAAAATATACAATATCAAATTATTACAAATCAGAAGAGGAGTATGAGATAGTAGAAGAGTTTAAATGAAAAGATTTGATTTGAATTTCATACAAACCTGTTTTTTATGATTTTTGGGAACAAAAAGAAAATCTTGCTAGCTGAGCTTATCTAACAGAAAACAGCTACAAAGTAGTAGCATGACACCATGTTAGTGTAGAATCTTGAACTTGAATAGTACATATAGCTCCTTCATACTGAGAAGATGACTACCAAATATGAAAACAACAAAATATTTGATTTGTTTATCATATAGATGATGAATGATACACTCAAAATCTTCTTGAAGATAATAATATGTGGGTTTTTGATTATAATGAACACGCTTACCAAAAACTTAAAAAAGAATGAAAAATAGTAAAAGTAGAAACTATAGTTCATAATTACCCTTTTTGTTGGAGAACTGATGTTCCTTTGATATACAAGGCTATTAGTGCTTGGTATGTATCTGTATCTGAATTTAAAGATAGATTACTAAAAAACAATGAAAAAATCAACTGGATACCAGAACACTTAAAACACTGAAGATTTGGAAAGTGGCTTGAAAACGCACAAGACTGGAATATTTCTAGAAATAGATTTTGGTGAGTTGCCTTACCAGTATGGCAAGATGAAGAAAAAGAAGAAACTATTGTAATATGAAGTATACAAGAGCTTTATGAGCTAAATAAAGATTTTTGACAAATAGAATACAAAGATTGAAACTATTATTATGCAAAAACATGAGATGAGATAGATCTGCACAAACATTTCGTAGATGATATATATCTAAAGTCACCAAACACATGAAAAACTTTGTATAGAATACCAGAAGTGCTTGATTGTTGGTTTGAATCAGGGTCTATGCCTTATGCATCTATTCATTATCCATTTGAAAACAAGGATAATTTCCGTTTCCCGGCTGATTTTATAGCAGAATGAATTGATCAAACAAGATGATGGTTCTATACTTTGTTGGTGCTTTCTACGGCGCTTTTTGATAATGCTCCATTTTTGAATGTAATAACTACAGGTACAATACTTGCACAAGATGGTAAAAAAATGAGTAAAAGACTACAAAATTATCCTGAACCATCTAGAATGTTGAATGAGTACTGAGCAGATGCAATGAGGTTTTATATGATAAATTCTCCGGTGGTAGAAGCTCAAAGTCTCAATTTTGCTGAAAAATGAGTTGATGATGTAGTTAAAAACTTACTTCTGCCTATATGGAATACATATTATTTTTTTACAACTTATGCTAATATAGATAATTTCTCCCCTTCAAATGATTTCCAAGTAGAAAATCCTTTGGATAAATGGGTTATTTGAGAATTTTATCAAATGCTTGAAAAAGTAGAGGAGTGATTCAATGAAAATAAAACCCTTAATTCTACCAAACCAATACTTGATTTTATAGATGATCTTACAAATTGGTATATTCGTAGATCTAGGAGAAGATTTTGGAAATCAGAAAATGATAATGACAAAATTCAAGCATATAATACTTTGTATTTTATACTTACTGAATTTATGAAAGTCTTGGCTCCGTTTTGTCCTTTTATATCAGAAAAAATTTATAAACAACTTACTTGAAAAGAATCAGTTCATTTGGAATATTATCCAAAAGTACAGAACAATATGATTGATCAAAAATTAATCGATGATATGAGAAAGGTGAAAAATATTGTATGACTTGGTCTTTCTCTAAGATCCAAAAATAATATTAGAGTGAGACAGCCTTTATCCTCTATTAGTATATGAGAAAATTTAGATGAATATTATATACAAATAATAAAAGAAGAATTAAATGTAAAAAATGTAGAAATACTGGATGATATGGGAACAATAGCTACCAAAGTATGCAAACCAAATGCAAAACTTCTTTGACCAAAATACTGAAAAGCAGTACAAGAAATTATAAAAAATGCAAAAGAAGGTAATTTTCAAGAACTTGATGATGGTAAAGTTCAAGTGCTTGATTTTGTTCTAGAGCCTGAAGAATTTGAAATTGTTTATGATAAAAAAGAATGATGATTGGATGTACATGGTGATAAAGGTGTAGTTGTGTGAATGGATTTGAATATTACACAAGACCTACAACAAGAATGATATGTAAGAGACATTATTAGAATTGTCCAAGAAGCTAGAAAAGAAGCTGATTACAATGTAGATGATAGAATAAAACTTCAACTGGTAATTGAAAATTGAGAATTGGAAATTGAAAATTTTAAGGATTATATTCAAAATGAGACACTATCTCATATACTACCTGAATTAGATGATTTTGATATTGAAAAAGAATTTGAAATTGATTGATTTCAAGGTAGGGTTAGATTAAAAAGATAGTAGAGATAAACAATAGGATTTCTTTTTTTTCAAAAAAATTTGACTTAAAAAATTTTTTGCTTATAATTATTAATTAGAGACCACTTAAAAAGTGGTAAATTTGGTCTCTAATTTAATCAAAAGAAAAAGTTCATTGTTTTTGGAAGCACTTGTTTACTATACTTTAGTTTTTTAGAGACTGCTTTTCGCAAAGCGAAACATCAAAAAGATTAAAGTTCCATAATGTAGTCTTTTTTTGCTTCTTTTTGCTAAAAAGAAGATTGTGTATGGAAATGAAGAATTTTTAAGCAGGCTCTAATTAGAAAGTCCTTAAAAAGGACTGAAATTGTTATATGATTAATTCCCAATAGGATCAAATTAGTAAATGTTTTATTCTAACAATTATTTTGATTGTACTAATGTATTTGATGAAAAAAAGTGTTGACATAACATATAAAAGTATTATAATTACATAAACTGCATTTTAAATAAAAATCAAAAATCACAGAAATGAAAATAAAAATATATTATTTAGTATTAGTGTTGTTTGCTTTTTGACTGTGTTTTACTCATGCTGAATGAGAAGAGGAAGACACTACTTGGTGAACATATTCATTTACTGGTTATTCTGATGATTCTGACTTGCAAGAGCACAGATCACCATGAATTAGTGAGATTCATTTTTTTGGTGGTAAGCATGATTTTTGATGATTATTTATGGTGACAGGATGGGAGGACAGTACTTATGCAATTTCTGTAGAAGCGTCATGTGAAAGGAAACTGAGATGATATTACTATAATCCTATACATTGAAATAATTTGTTCCCACTTGATGAGTTAACTATGGATATGTGGAGAGAGGACTTGGATGAAGATTTTTTGGAATGAATAGATATCAAAGAATGAAGTTGATTTTATACCAAATGTTCTAGTACAGATTCAGATATAGATAATTATAGTGTATATGGTAGAGTTAGTTATACAACTAATGATGATTGGGATTGAAGTGAAAATTATCCTTGATTTGATTTGATAGGCTGAATGAAATTGGATAGTCAAGACCATTATCCTGGAGATGATGATGCTGAATTTTCAAATTCATT
>CAYMVT010000062.1:0-4858 GCA_964394325.1 uncultured Candidatus Peribacteria bacterium
CTTCGTTCGCATGCATAAATTTTTCGGAAAAAGTATATTGCTTTTTGTTACCTACTCTACTCGAAAAATTTAGGAAAAAGTTTTGTAAGATATACATAGATATTAAAAGAATAAGGAACTAACAACAACAATTTTTTGCTAAATTCTCTATACTTATTCTTTCCTGAGACATATCATCTCTGTTTCTAATTGTTACTGTTCAATCCTGTAAAGTTTGATGATCAATAGTAACACAATAAGGAGTACCTATCTCATCCTGTCTGCGATATCTTTTTCAGATATTTCATTTAACATCAAATTCACAGAAATATTTTTCTGAGAGAATATCAAAAACCTCTCTTCATTTGTTGATCATATCTTCATTTTTTTCCATTAAAGGTAATACTGCATATTTAACAGGAGCTATATCAAAAGGGAATCTTACAACTACTCTGCTTTGTTGATTTCATTTTGGATCATTATAAGTTTCCTCATCATAATAGTTTGCCATCACTACAAAAACTGTTCTTCCAACTCCAAAACTTGCTTCTATTACATATGGTATGTATCTTTGTCCTGTTTTGGGATCAGAGTACTGCAAATCTACCCCTGTATGTTCTTGGTGGTTTTTCAAATCATAATTAGTTCTATTATTAAGTGCTTGGATTTCTCATCGTCACCAAGGAAACTGATATTCAAAATCATGAGTAGAATCCGCATAGTGAGCAGCTTCTTCATCAGGTAGCTTTCTTGCTTGTATTTTTTCTCTATGTATTCCAAGAATATCGCACCACCATTTATAAGAAAAATCCATCCAATACTGATAATAATCCTCTGCTTCATCAGGATGGACAAAATATTCCACTTCCAGTTGTTCAAACTCTCTTTGTCTGTATATAAATTGACCCGGAGTTATCTCATTTCTAAATGCTTTACCTATTTGAGCAATTCAAAAAGGGATTCTTACTCTTGTTGTATCAAGGACGCTTTTGAAATTAACAAATATTCACTGACATGTTTCAGGCCTCAGGTAAACTATATTTTCATCAGATTCTACAACTCACTGATGAGTTTTGAACATCAGATTAAACTTTCTTATATCTGTATAATTCATTGATCCACATTGAGGACATTTTATATTTTTTTGGGATATATAACTTTGTAAATCTTCCACAGGGGTTCATTCTCAGGCCCAATCATTAGGATATTCTGTATCACCAGTTTTTTCCAAGTATTCTTCTATCAATTTATCTGCTCTAAATCTGTTTTTACAATCTTTGCAATCCATCAAAGGATCGTTAAAGCCCTCTACATGTCAACTAGCCTTCCAGACCTCGGGATTCATAAGTATTTGTCAATCCAATCAGACAACGTCCAATCTTTTTTGAACAAATTCTTTTCGCCACAAATCTTTAATATTGTTTTTTAATTGAATTCAATAAGGACCAAAATCCCAAGCATTTGATAATCATCAATATATTTCACTACCTGGATAAACAAAACCTTTTCTTTTTGCCCAAGAAACAATCGTATCTAGCTTAAACATAATAAACTATTAAATTTAAAAAAATAAAAATTACCTACCCTCTCAACTCTCATCATACACTTTCAACACTTTTTATAGCATTTCGCATTATTTTATCTACTTGCTGAGAATCAAGTCATCTTCAATCTATTTTTATTGAAACAGAGATGCTTTTCTTGTTTTCGGGAATATTTTCTCATTCATATATATCAAACACTTTCAAATCAATAACATTTTCAGTTTTTAACAATGCATCTTCTACCTTACCAAATAAATCTTTCTTTTGTATCAAAAAACTTAGATCTTTCCATACAAAATTATCATTAACCGTTTCATAATCAACGATTTCAGAACTTTTATCTGATAAGATATAGTTTTTTAATAAATAATCCAAATCAATTTCTACATAGCAAATTTGTGCCTTTTCAGGAAATTTATAAAAATCATAATAGATAGGATGCAATTCAGCTATGTTTCATATATTAGTGCCATCCAAAATTATTTGTCATTGTTTTTGAGGATGGAACCTGTTATCTTCGGTAGGCTGGAAATCCAGCTTTCCAGAAATTTTTAATTCATCCAAGATTTGACTCAAAACTCATTTTAAAAGTAAAATTCCATCTTGCTGCCAATATCCAGGACTGTTAGTATATTTAGTAATATTTAATTTTTTAACCTCCTGAGGAAATCAATTATCCAAATGCCAAGTTTTTCATATATCAAATATACTTATATCATCAAAAGATCTAAAATTCTTTTGCAAAACATCAAGCATATTATAAAAAATACTATCCCTTAAATTTTCATACTCACTTGCAACAGGATTTTTAAGTTTTACTAATTTTTTGGTGCTTTTTTCAAATTTTTCTATAACAGATATGTCTATCCATGGATAAGTTTCTACATGTACAAATCCAAGATTTACCAAGACATTTTCCAAACTCCTTTGCAAAAAAGTCTCATCTCACCGACCATTGTCTTGTATATCCCACCTTAAAGGTTTTTCTTGTATGTTTTCATAACCATATATTCTTACAACTTCTTCATAAATATCTTGTGCAATATTTATATCTGAAGGAGATCTTCGTAATGGAACTTTTATTCTATTATCATCTATAAACTTAAATCATATACTTTCTAGTATCTTTTTGGCTTGCTCAGTAAATCAATGTCTTCTTTCTCCAAAAGTAAATTTTTGAATTTCAGATAAATCAACTTCTACCTGTTTGTTCATCAATTCTTGGATATCTGAACCAATATAATATTGCAACCCTCCAATAGTAAAATCTCACAAAGATTGCTCAAAAATTTCTAATTCATCCAAGAATAACAATAATGAATACAAAGTAAACACCGGGGAAATATTTTTTTCAAATCTAAGCTCTGCATCTGTTCTAAGACCCAGGGCTGTTCATGTTTTTCTCACACAAACAGGATCAAAATTAGCTATCTCTACAGTAATATTTTTTGTGTTTTTATCTATTTGACTTTCAAATCATCATATTACCCCTGCCAAAGCAAGCACTTTTTCATTGTCTGCAATTACAAGGTCAGTAGATTGTAATATGTGCTCTTTTTTGTTCAAATCAGTAAATAGCTCTCATGATTCTGCATTTCTAACAACAAGGTCTCATTTTATTTTGTCAGAATCAAAAAAATGTATAGGATTTCATGAATAATTCATGAACAAATTGCTAAAATCCACCCAGTTATTTACAAGACCTTGTTGCAAATCAGAAACATACGAACCAAGAAAAAAATCTGACTCTTTTATTTGAACTCAATTAATTTCAAGCATAATATAACTTCTTACATTATCAGATTTTATTTTTAAGTTTCTTTGGGCTTTGTTGGATAAGTTTAATGTTTGGAAAATGTCAGTATTTTGCCAAGATTGAATTATTTGATTAAGTTTGCTATACTTTATCTTGTCAGTGTCTGAATATATTCAAGCAAGTTCTACTGCCAAACCAAAATGTCATGTCATATCTGGTCTATGTGTCAAAGTTTTGTTGTCCACATCTATTACAAAGTTATCCAAAAAGCTATACTTTTCTACCAAGGGAACTGACAAATCTTTGTCAGAAAGATCTTTGAAATCTTCATTTAATATCCATATCCGATGTTTTTCTGTGTCCAATTTTATACCCAGTTCTGACTTGGAACAAATCATACCCGCAGAATCAATTCATCTCATTTTTCTTTTTTCGATAGTCATATCAATTTCAGGCAAATAACAACCAGGCAAAGCTATTGGTAAGTACAAAGGATTCTCTTCAGTTTTTATATTAAGTTGTTTCTCAGAATCATTATCTGTTTTTTTTCAAAACTCATACAAATTTTCGCCTCATGTAACTATCTGATATTTACCTTTATCTCAACAATCAACCTGACATACAAAAAGCCTATCAGCCTCAGGATGTCTTTGAACTTCAATTGCTTTTCAAATAACTACATCTTTAGGGATTTTTCTGGATATAATCTCTTCTACTTCACAAGATCTCAAAGTAAGGTTCTGCTGTATATTACTTATATCATCAGAAATATTAATAAATTTTTTTAGTAAATTCCAATTATAAAGCATTTAAAAACATATTTATCTAACTAAAAATAAATTCGGTGGAGGTGGGATTTGAACCCACGGTTCCCAGTAGGGAACGCTTCGTTTCCAACGAAGTGCTTTCGACCACTCAGCCACTCCACCAATCAAAAAACATACCAACATAATAAATTTTTTCCGATAAAAATCAACGACTAATTGGCTAAAACAAAAATATTTAAAATGTTGTTTCATCTCTGTATGGATCTTTTGTGGGTTCTCCTAACTCAGTTTGAACAATTATATTCAAGACCTCCTCCCACAAAACTATATCTCATTCAAATTCCAGCAAATCGTTATCAATAGAAACCTCCAATCATTCATCTTCAAGGCCATCTTTGATCTTTTGTAAGATTTCTTGATTATTGCTTTCAACTTCTCCAAACAAATTTCAATTTTGAGACTTTAGTGTATATCTAAGTCTATCTGAATTGATATTCCTACTACCCGACTGCTGTCTATAAGAACTGTATTTATCAAAATCTGAAGCATCCATATCAAAAAAATCCGGGGGTCTTAGCTGGCCAAAAAATTCATCTTCATCAAAAAAATATCTTGGAAAATCTTCCCTGCTTGATTGGTTTGAATCTATATCTTCTTGAGATTGAATAGTTTGAAATTTAGATATTATTTGCTTTCTCTCCTGCTCTATTTGATGTTGAAAATACAGAAAAATAGAAATCAATACCAACACATTAAAAAAAATAATAACTAATAGACTTACAAAAATTTTATTTTTCAGCATTTTTACTATC
>CAYMVT010000063.1:0-4833 GCA_964394325.1 uncultured Candidatus Peribacteria bacterium
AGCTTATGTATTATATTCTATTACATTTTTTTTGCAATTCTATTATACGAGAAGTATAATCGAAATGATTATTGCAAGATACTTTCATTTTATTTGGTAAATTCTAACTTATTACAGACCTATATTGTTAGATTTCAATATTTGCACATTTATTAATTATCAAAACTTGGCTTCATTGTTGGGAAAAGAACGACATCTCTGATATTGCTTTGCCCTGTTAGTAATGCCAAAATTCTATCAATTCACATACCCCATCCTGATTGTGGAGGCATTCCATATTCCATTGCAAGCACAAATTCATAATCCTCACTGGTAGCCTCTTCGTCTCACCTTTCCAAAGCTTCTTTTTGTAATTCAAAGTTTTGTCTTTGCTCAATAGGATCTACTAACTCTGAATAGGCTTTTACTATTTCCCATCAGTTAACTACTAACTGAAATTGTTCTACTATCTCAGGATTTTCATCACAAGTTCTGGAAAGTGGTTGCATAGTTTTGGGATAATTATACACAAATGCAGGTCAAACAATGCTTGGTCTTAATACTTTTTTATACAAATTATCAATAAGAGTTGTTAATCACATACCATTCATTCCTTCAAACTCTACTCAAGCTTTTTTGATGTCTTCTAAGAGTTGTTTTTCATCTCAAACACCATACTTTGTTAGATCAATTCAACAAGCATTTTTAACTCATTGTATATAATCAATTCTTTCCCAGGGGGTCTGCCAATTGATTTCTTTGGTGTTTCAGTCTTTTCATTCAATGTTTATTTTTGATGCAAATCCCATCTTTTTGAGCAAATAATCAAACATCTCTTCAGTAAATTTCATATTGTCCTCAAAATTCCACCAGGCTGCATAATGCTCCAAAGATGTAAATTCTTGAATATGACTTGGGTCTGATCATTCATTTCTAAAATTTTTTGAAACTTCAAAAACTCTTTCAAACCTACCTACTGTTGCTTTTTTTAGGGCTGTTTCTGGAGAAATTCTAAGGTAAAACTCTTGGTCAAAATCTTCATGATAAGTAGTAAATGGTTTTGCTGCGGCTCCGCTTGCTGCACTTCATAATATAGGAGTTTCTAATTCTATAAATCACTTTTTGTGATAAAACTTTCTGATCTTTTTAACAAATTCTGATCTTAAAAGCATCCTTTTATAACTTTCTTCATTTGTTATTAGATCAAGATATCTTTGTCTGTATATCAACTCTTCATCTTTAAGTCAGTGCCATTTTTCAGGAAGTGGTCTGATTGCTTTGGATAGTATTTGAAAATTATTTACAAACAGTGTTAGTTGTCCGTGTTTGGTATAAAACAAGTCTCATTCTACTCAAACAAAATCTCCTATATCTACAAATTTTTCTATTATTTTGTAAGATGTTTTTGCTTGTCATTGTATTTCAACTTCTTCTGCAAATTCATTTCATGTATAAAATTTAAGTTTATTTTTAACAAAACATACTTGTATATCTCAAGAATGATCTTGTATTTTACCAAAAGATAGTTTGCCATGACTTTGAAAAGATATAAGCCTACCTGCTGTTTTAAAATCATTTGAAGCTCAATTTTCCATAAGAGTTCAAGAGTCTTTTATTTTATTTTCTTCAGTCTGAGTGAGTTGTTCAATATCGTGTTTTTTATTAAACTTATCAGCATATACTATTACTCAGGCTTTTTGAAGCTTTTTTATTTTTTCTATTCTGTCCAAAGACTCATTACAATATTGCATTTAAAAAAAATTTTAATTAAAAATAAATCTAACTAAGATATTTTATAAAGATTTAAAGCTAATTATCAACTAAAAATAGGTGAAAAAATTAGAAGTTTTTGGTTGATATGCTGGATTACATAATAAAAATATATATACTATATGATGAAAAAAAGTCTGTATTAGTATATTTTTCGCAGTGTCAGGAGTTTCTAAGAATATCGAAAACACACTGAACAGTTAAATTCAAAGAATCTGTTTTGTATAATTGCATGAAGAACATTTTAATATTCCACATGGTAAAAAAAATACTTTTAAGCAAATCAGAGTCTAAATTTGCAACTTTTTAGGTGGTCTCTATACAAAATTAAAAAAATTTGCTATCTTTGAAAAGATTTGAAAACTTTCTAAAAAATAATATAATGCAATATAATTTACAAAAATACTAAACATATTAAGAATGGGATTTTTAGAAGGTTTCTTTTTTGAGGTTTTAATAGAAAGAAGGTTGAATATTTTGGTTGTTTGTACAGTTGTATTGCTTACAACTTTTTTGCAAAAACATCATTACATTCTTTTATTTAAAATTTGAAAGATGGCTTGAAAATTTTGGCAAATCATTTCAAGAATTCTGATAAGGATATGAGTTATCTTACATGAAATGTCTCATATTTTTTTTGCTTTTGTTTCATGACAAGAGATAAAGGATGTTCAGTTTTTTTCTCCCAAATGATGAAAAGTGAAAATACTAAACAAGGATTATATTTCTGCTATTGGGTATTTTAAAGGCAATCCGATTTTTTTTATAATATGATTAATTTTCAACAGAATATGAGTTTTTTTGACAAGTATATGACCAATGATTTTGGGAATATTTATTAGTTTGTTGTTGATAAATTATAGCTTTGGAATGCCTTTATTTAGCATAAATTATGATTTGTCGCAGTATCAATTTTCTGAATTGTCTTTGTTGAATATCTTTATCCTTTTAATTTTTTGAATCTTTATGTTTCAATGATTTATACTTTCTTGGCAAGATATTTCAAATTTTGTATTTTACAGATGATTTAGTATTTTAGAAAGCTTGTTTGGTAGCTTGATTAATTTTGTTATATTTATGATTTTTGTTGTTTTATCTAGTTATTTTTATCTATATTTTTTGTTTTTTTGAATAGTTTATATCGCATCATTTTTAATGGTTCTGCTTATGTTTTTTGTTTTATATTTATGGAAACAATTCAAAATTTCTTGATTATTAAAAAAATAATATTATTATTAAGTTATAAATATTTATATTTTAAAATTAAATTAAATGGAAATGGATGATGTTAAGTCTCAAATGGACAAAGTTGTCAAACACTTGGAAGCAGAACTTAGCCAGCTGCAGATCTGAAGAGCCAGCACAAACTTGGTAGACAATATTAATGTTTATGTTTCTAATTGGTGAATGGAACAAAAATTAAATCAATTGTCTAGCACAACTATTTTGGATTCGCAAAGTATCAAAATACAGCCTTGGGACAAAAGCATTTTATCTGATATAGAAAAATCAATAAATGAAAGTTGATTATGATTAAATCCAATCAATCAATGAGATTATATTATTATAAATGTACCACCACTTACTTGAGAAAGGAGACAAGAACTGTCTAAGTATGTATGAAAAACATGAGAAGAGTCAAAGAAGTCATTGAGAAATATAAGGCATGATGCTTTAAAAAAAATAAAAACAATGTTTGAAGATAAAGAAATATCGGAAGATGAAAAAGATGCTAAAGAAGATAATTTGGATGATATAATCAAAGAATATACAGCCAAAATAGAAAAACATGTAAAAAACAAAGCAGACGAAATTATGAAGGTATAGGATTTTATTAAATTTTGCTTAAAAATGAAAGTTTATATAGATGAAGCATGAAGAGGTCCCTTGGCTTGACCTATATATTGTTGATTAATTTTCCCTGTTGTTTTTTCAAAAGAAATTAGACAGATGTGATTTATTGATTCAAAAAAATTAACTGCAAACAAAAGAGAAAAAATGTACAAAAAAATCAGACAACTTGAAAGGGAATGAGTTTTATATTATTCTTATTCTTATATAAGTAATTATGAAATAGACAAATTATGATTGTCATATAGCATACAAAAACTTTTAATTTCTTGAATAAGAAATATATTAAAAAAATCCTGAAAAAAGCTAAAAGATATAAATGAAATTGTTTTTGATTGAAACACAGATTTTTGAGTTTGAAAAAAAATATGAAAAAAAGTTAAAACAGTTAAAAAATGAGATATAAAAGTTCTTCAAATTTCAATGGCAAGCATTGTGGCCAAAGTCCTAAGAGACAGATATATGAAAATTCAAGCAAAACATTATCCAAACTATGATTTTTCAAACAATAAATGATATTGAACAGCTAAGCATCTTGAAGCAATTAAAAATTTTTGAATAATTAAATTACACAGAAAAAGTTTTTTAAAAAATATACCTAAATAAAAAATTGCTTAAAGCCTCTATTCACATATTCTTGTAAAATGCAAGTAAGTCTATAAAAAAACTTAAGTAAAGAAAATAACTGTAAATCCCAATATATAAGGACTCCTGCTTTAAAGTTAGTTGTTAAGTATTAACTAGCTTATTTATATCTATCTTTGGATTAGAATTTATGGCTCTGTCTGGGAATAAAATTCATTTTATATGATCTATTTCATGTAAAATTATTCTCGCATTTAGTCAAGTTGCATTGATTTGTCTTTTTTTTCAGCTTACATCAAAATAAGAGACAGTAATTTTTTTGCTTCTTGGCACTTCCATTTCTATCCCAGGCAAAGACAGGCATCACTCAAAATCAACTTCTTTTTGTTTTGAAGAGTATACAACCACAGGGTTTATCATTATAATTTTATCATAAATATTCCATTCTTGTCATTTATAATATCATTGAGATACACATATTACTTTTCGGTTGTATCAAACTTGAGGTGCTGCAAGACCTATTCAGTCATACTGTTCCATCAAAGAACACAAATTATCACAAAAAATTTTTAACTCATCATCATATCTTGTTATTGAAATGCTTTTTTGTCTTAATAAAGGATTTTTATTCCCTGTTTGCAAATTAAA
>CAYMVT010000064.1:0-4781 GCA_964394325.1 uncultured Candidatus Peribacteria bacterium
AGATTTTATCTATGAGCATATTTGAATACTTTTGGTGATGGTAATTATCAAGAAAACGAATTAAAAGATGTAATAAACGCAAGGTTGGCAGACAATTTTGGTAACTTGCTAAGTAGAGTTGTAAATTTAGCAAACAAAAAAGGAGCAAGAGTAAATAACTTTGAAAATGTAGAAAAAGACTTCAAAGAAAAAGTAGACAGCATTAGAGCTAAAGCTATTGAATTAATGGATGAGTTTGAACTTTCAAATGCTTTCAACGAAGTCCATTCATTGGCTATTTTGGGCAATAAATATATAAATGAACAAGCTCCATGGGAAAAAGATAAAGACCCAAAACAAGTAGAAATTTGTTTAAATAACTTATCATACTTAATTTCTGTCTTGATAGATTTGTACGAACCTGTAATTCCGCTTTCTTGTGAAAAGGCAAGAGAGTCTTTGGAAAATCAAGAAAAGATAGTTTTGTTTAGAAAGATAGAGTAAAAAAGTTGAATTTTAAGTATATGACCTAGAGATAATAAAAACTCAATAACTTGATATTCAATATAAGTCTCATTATAGTGTCATAAAAAAGCATATTTTATTATTTAGCACATATTTTTAATATTTTTTCAGCTTACACTAGGCTAAAAACATTACCAACATCAAAAAAATATCTAAAATTTTGGGGAAACTTTTACTATTTTAATATTAAAGTGAAAAGTTTTCATAATTTCAAATTCAAAAAAATTTCAATACTGATTTTTTAATATTTCAACTTGACTTGTCATCATCTCCAAAAATATACAAAATTGAAACTTATTAATTCAATAATTTATTATTTGCTCCAACATCTTCCTATACAAATCTAATCAATCATCACCTCCTACAAATGCAATTTTGGGTTCTCGCTCTTTAACATTATCTTCTACTTCATTTTCAAATGTATCGTTAGGAATATATGGTAAATTTCATATTATTATATTAAAAGAATTTTTGTAGTTTTGTATATTTTTGAAAAAATATTCAAGCAAATTGCTTTGCAAAATTTCAATATTTGAATAATCAGCAAGGATTTTGGAAGTATTTTTTTCTGTTACCTGTAAAGCCTCTTCACTTATATCCATCAACAAAATCTTATTAATTTTTGACAAATTATGATAAGCAACACTAATTCACAAAACTCCACAACCTGTTCACACATCTATTATATTAAATTTTTTTGTTCATCTCAAGTCTACGATTGATAAATATTCATTTATCGCTTCTATCATATATTCTGTTTCAGGACGAGGAATTAGTGTTTTTTGATTTACTTGGAATTTCAGTCACCCAAATTCTACGAATCATAAAATATATTCCAACGGTTTTTTTTCGTTTTCATATTGAAAGTACTGTTTCTTTATTTTTTCGTATTGCTTAATTGTCATATTTGTATCATAATTTTGGAACAATTGAGATTTTGTTAATGATAAATTATGACAAATCAATTCTTTTAAAACTTTTTTATTTTTGAAAGTGGAATCTGAAATTAATTCAATTATCTTCATTTATTTCCTAATAAATCTAAAAACTAAAATCAATGCTTACTAAAAAATCCTCATTTCCATATACAATTTTTTGGAAAAAAAGTAAGTTTATTTTAGATTTTTCTTTTTCTGCTCTGCTCTCTCTTCTTGTTTTTTTCTACTTCATTCCAAATCTTGATTAACTCTTATGTGCTTAGCAAAAATTGGTGCTTTTTGTTTGATAATTTTGTACACTTGTTGAAATAATTTTCTATATGAATGGTGTCATTGTGGTGTGGTTCTCAATTCACACACGTAAGCAATCTGACCTGGATTCATTTCAAATGTAGTTTTTGTCAAATGCCCAAAAGCTGAAATATATTCTGACTCAAAAGGCATTTCTTGGATCAAATCTCTTGCAAATTCTGAAATATTTCACATAATTTCATCATATTCTGATTTAAAATCTTTCAATTCAGGTAGATCAATAAATTCAGGATAATCATATCAATGTATTGCAGTAGATCACTGTCGAATCTGAGGTGATGCTCTATGTCTTTGTATGTCTCTATATGCTCCAAAGTCACATGTAAATTGAAATTGCACTGTTCAATGCTGTATACTTCTTGGCATTCTATCAAAGACTCCCCTATCTCAAATTTCTGCATCAATTATACTTTCTTTGCTTTGTTCGTCCATATTTTCAACTTTTCATAAACATTCATTATAACTTACTCAATGAATTCTTGAATGTTCAAATAATATGCTTGCAGTTACTATATTATCAATATTATCACTTGAGATCAGCTCAACTCTTTGTTCATTTCAAATTCATTTTTTTAGTTCGGGATATTTTCTGTTTTTGAATAGTTCATTAGCAACATGTAATCACCTTTGTTTCCTATCCTTCAAAAATTCATTTTCTGAAATTCTGCTTAACAATCAAGGTGAAACTTTTTGTCATTCTTCTTTCATATGTTTGGCAATCAGTCTTACTTCCTCTAAAGGGTGAGACAACATTTCTGATATATGAGTTTCTGCAATTCTTGTAGGAAAACTTGCTCATAGGCTTGTACTAACTGAACTTGGCAGAAGATATCTTAATATGTCAAATACTTTTGCATTCAATGTTCTTTGGAAAGCCTGAGGAGACTCAAAATCATTTTCTTTAATTATTAAATTTTGTGCTATTGCATTTTTTATTTTTTCCTGATTATCATCATAAATTTTCAAAAGTTTTTCGTTGAATTTTTTTATTTGATCGTAATATTTACTATTTTTGATAGAATCTGAATATATTATACTTTCTTTCCCAAAATATACATACCTAGTAGATTTTTCTTGGAAATCTCCAAGAGATGGGAAAGGAGATTCTACAACTTTTGTAAAAACTTGCGAAACTCACTCTAATGCAAATCTTACTCTATCAGCATCTTTCAAAGAATTGTGTCCATATTCAACTCATCGTTTTTTTAAAAAATTAGATGCTCTTTGATTAAAATATTCTATATGTTGATATTGACCTTTTCTAATACTATCTGCAAGATCTTCAATTCATACAAATTCGTCTGATTTAATGTTTCATTGTTCGTAAGCTTCTTGAGCATCATAAAATAATTTTAAAAATCTATCTCTAAGACAAAGATGACTTCTACTATACTGTCAAATCAAAAAAGCTCGTAGCTGATTGCTCAAAGCATCTCTGGCACAATAGACATTTTTATCTATATTTGTAAAAAAATGTAACAAGACGGTCTTTTCGTCTTCACTATAATCTCTTTGATTCATTAATGGTGATAATGTTCATGTATTGTAAGTATTATCTGGCATTATTTTAGATTAATAAATATAAAATTATCCTTAATATATTTTTTTGGTTTTATAAATCAATGTAATGTATTGATAATTTTTTCAGATACATTAAAAGCATCCTCTTTTATTCCATTTTTTAAAAGAATAGCTAATTAGACAGTAGAGTTGTTTCACAATAAAAAAACATAACTCAAATTTTTTTGTACGTATACATTTCTTTTTAAAAAAATTGACCCCGTGGAATATAAGAACAGTATTCAATCAATTCCACAGGGCGGGAACAAAAACTATGAACTTATTCTTTTAATAAAATAGCAAATACTTGCTATTTTGTCGATAATTCTTTTTGTCTTTTTTATATTCTACTTGCAAAAAGAACTATCTACGATACCATTATAGTAAACTAAGAACTACGTTTACTTAAACAAACAAAACCATTTTAAAAATAAAAAGAATTATAATTCTTAGTAGTCAGTTTTAAAGTTTATTAAAAATAAAACCTATCAACCAATTTTTTGTAACAATTTAGCATAAATAAAACCACCGATTGCTCAGAAAAGATGTCACACCAAAGATATCCCAGGAATAAATCAAATTAATATGTTTATAGTTAATAATATTCATATCTGTCACCTCAAATATCCAATTTCATATTTGTACTTAAAAAACACAAATGCCAACATTCCCATTAATATTCATGAAAATCAAAGAACAGCAGATGCCTGTCAAGGAAAGATTAAATAAATGAATGGAGAAAGAGATATTCATATAATAGTGAAAATCATTGAAAAAACCATAAGTTTAATAAGAATCCTTGGTCAAGAAATTTTTTCTATTATGCTTCCTATTAAATAAAGTCAATATGCATTCAGTAAGAAGTGAAATATCTGGACATGAGCAAAATTAGAAAGTATAATTCAAGGAGTAATTAATCCAGGAATATGAAAAAACAAGAAATAAACAAGATTTTCGTTTATATTAATATATAAATTTATAAAAACAAAAATACAAAAATTTAGTAAAATAATTTTTCAACTTACAGTATATTTAACAAACTGAATAATATATTCCATGATTTAAAAAATTTATCAATAAAAATATAAAGCCTGTCAAAAACCAAGAAAAACATTTATTGTAAAATACTTTATAGTTTCCTAGATATTACTTAAACTATAAAAAAACATGCAAACAAGGACTTCAAAATTAAATATTAAATAGCAGTATATATAAATTATATCTTTTTTCAAATTTAATTATAAAAATTCAACTTGCAAAATTTTTATCAGTTCAATCACTAGTGTCCCATAAAAAAATCTTGGGACAGCAAAAAAATCCTTATACTAGGCAATGTAAGAGCAACAACATTTACCTATATAAGGATTTGAACTATGGATAATCATATTAGAACAATTTTCAATCAATTATTAGAAATTGTACCAAAAAATGAGTTTAATAAATCTGTGGGACAGCATAACTGAGACA
>CAYMVT010000065.1:0-4688 GCA_964394325.1 uncultured Candidatus Peribacteria bacterium
AAATTTTTCAAAAAATCAACTTCATAATCAGATTCTTGTCTAAATTTATGATTATAATGCAAGATATTAACATTGAAATCATATCAATAATCTACACAAAATTGTTTTAATAAAAAAAACAAAAACATACTGTCAGGTCATCAAGAAATTCACAAAAATATGTTTTTTTGTTCCTTGAAAAGGTTTTTTAATAAATCTTTGATATAAATATTATCAATCACATCAATCATTTATTTTTTGTGAAAAATTAGATGCAGATTGGCGGAAATGAATTGAATTTTGTATATACTCATTTACACTCATATTTGAAAGTGTATTGTACATTTCTTTTATTTCTTCATATTCCTTTTGACATCAAAGCTTTTTGGATGTTGTCAAAAGTTCATCGTATGTCCTTTGGATAGAATACTTTTCTTGCAAAAATCCTCACTTATCAGTAAAAATATTATAAAACATAACATGAATATTTTGCATAAGTATTTGAGGTCAACTAACAATAGACTGTTTTTCTGCTTTGTCGCTCTGTAAATAAATGAAAACAAACAACAACAACAAAAGTCATATTACAAATTGGACCAGAGCAGATTTAAATTTCTTGCTTATATTTTTTGACATAGTATTTTTACAAATTTATAAAATAGTGTCTGTTGAAAAAGTTCTCATTTCCAATTTTTTGTACGGTGCCAGCAGCCACTAAAAGGCTATAGCATAGCAAACAACGGCACCTAAAAAACAAAGAACTTTTCAAATTTTTAATTTTAGTGTACATCTTTTACATTGTTTTGGTATACACTAAAATTAAAATTAAGATTAAACTAAATCAAAACATACTGTCATTTTCTAATGATCTTGGGGATTGATAGATTTTTGACAAGTATATTCTTGGCAAATTTATTTAAATAATCAATATTTTCAAGATGATTTTCAAAACCTATAGGAACAACTTTTTTGAAAATATTCTGTTCAATAATAATGTTTTGAAAATAAATATCAAATATATTTAAAAAGAGACAATCAAACTGCTCATCAAAAGACAATTTGATATAGTTTTTGGGAGAAAAAAGAATTTTTTTTCATTTTATTTGCAAGACAAAATCTCAATCAGACAAAGCTTTACAATCAAAATTATAATTTGACAAGTCATCCAATTTATTGTCATTCAAATCAAAAAAACGAATATTATTGTCTAAGTAATCAAAACAAAATCAATCTTCAGAATTAATTTTTAATTTGTTGTATCAAAGAAAATATACTTCCATTTATGAATAATTTTGTTTTAAAAATAAGTTCAAATTCCAACTATCAATCATCAGTCAATACTCTTCATCTATTCGTTTTGTCTACTTTACCAAGTTTGAGTAGTAATGGCTCTATGTCTTGCTCTACAGCCTTTTCGTTTAATCACATTTTTACTGAAATTGTTTTTAGACCAACAGGCTGATTTCAGTACTGCCTTAAAATTTGTAAATACTGCCTGTGTATTTCCTGTATACCTCAATCTTGCAAATCTCACCATTTTATAAAATCTTCCCATCATTTCTCTGTTAATACATTTTCCAAATTGTTATTACAACAAACAAGATAATCTCTTAGTTTTATACAAAAATTTTTTATGTTTCTTGGAGTGTTTTCTACTTTTGTTGAAACTTTTTGGATAGTTTTGCTATCAACTGAAATTCATAAATTTTGGGTGTACTTTTTGATGATTTGAATTTTTTCTTCTTCTGAATAGTTTTTTAAATGAAAGTTGTATACAAACCTATTTTTCAAAGGCTGGGTTATGCTTTCTAATTTTGTAGTTGCTCATATTAATGTAAAAGGATTTAATGACACTCTCACATTGCCACCTTCAGGCATTACCATGTCTATACAAAAGTCCTCCATAGCAGTATACAAAACTTCTTCCACATTAGGTTTGATTCTATGAATCTCATCAATAAAAAGTATATCATTCTTGTCAAGATTGTTTAATATTGATATCAATTCAGAAGGTTTTGTAATAGCATATCAGGTAACTATCTTAATATTAACACCAAAATTGTTTGCTACAATCCTTGCTAGAGTTGTTTTTCAATATCAGCTTTGTCATGAAAACAACATATGTCACAATGAACTATTTCTTTTTTTGGCACTATTGATTGCTGTGATAAGTATTTTTTTTAATTCTTTTTGTCAAATAAATTCCTCAAAACATTTTAGCCTATCATTTTCAGAAGAATTCATTGATTTGTTATTTTTGGAAATTTTTTTGATCTCCATTTGGATAATTAAAAAATCTAAAACAAGTTTAACAAATACTATGCCTGTTATATCAAAAATACTTGAAAAATCAACTTAAAAAGTTATAAATAATGAAATATAAAATATTATAATAACAAAAAATATTTATGAAAACAATTTTAAGTCAAATTTTCAATTTAAAAAAGCAATCAATATTTGAAACAATAGTACAAAAAATTACCTTTCCAATTTGAATATTTAAATAACTATCAAAACTAAAAATGGATAAAAAGCTATTAGAGCTTTTGAATATAGTAGTAGAAAATTATATATCAAGAGGTGAACCAATAGGTTCAAAATTTTTGCATTCTTTGGAAAATATGGATTATGCACCTTCTACTCTGAGAAAATATCTACACAATCTTGAATGAGAATGATTTTTATATCAACCGTATCACAGTGCAGGGAGATTGCCAACCATCAAAGGATTTTCCTCTTATTTGGATGAGTTATTAACAAAAAAAGAAGATATAAATATAGACTTAAACTTTGAGACAAAATTAGCAAGGAATTCATTAAGATTCATTGTGGAAAGCCTATGATGAAATGTAGATTGAGCTGTAGTAGGATTTTTGAGAAACGATGAGTATTATTTTTTGTGAATAAATAATTTGTTGTCAAACAATGCTATCAAAGACTATCAAAGCATCAAACAAATCGTAGGATTCATAGAAAACAAAGACATAATCAAACATCTCAACACAAAAATGATAAAAGAAAATCAAATAAAATACAGTTTCATAAAATCTTATTGAAAAATTTTATCAAGCATGTATATAAAAATAAATGTTGATGGGTACGATTGAATAGTAACTGTGATATGACCTGTTAGAATAAATTACAAAAAAAACATGTCAATTCTAAAAAAATTTTTAAAAGTTTATAATAAATAACTATGGATATAGAAAACAAAAAAAATCATGAAAACGAAGATATAAGGGAAAAAATAGATTTTGAAGACCCTGAAACAAGGCAGCAACTAGAATCTCTCAAGGAAGACATAAACAATATGAAAGACAGTATAGAAAAGGCAGATGAGCTACAAGAAAATAAAGATGAGCTATTGGAGTTGTTTTGAGAGATAATAGATGCTATAGAAAAAAAAGACCAAAAAGAGCTTTTTAGATCATTGGAAGAACTTACCAAAAAAGAAAACATAGAACTTTCAAGCAACATAGACAATTTTTCACAAGGACTGGAAAGCCTCAAAAAAACGGTAAAAGCAAAAACTCCTTATGAAATGTCAGAAGAAGAAATTGCCCAAAGTGCTGAAAAATGAAGAAAACAAGCATATGAAGAAATTGAAAATGATGTAAAAAAACTTTCAAAAAAATGAGGAATTGTTTGACGAATAATGGGGAAGGCTTTGAGAAAGTAGTAAGTTTGATTGATTGAAAATGGATTAAGAACCCGAACTCCCCTGATTAGTAGTAGTTTAAATATAAAGTTTGTTATGCTTAAAAACTGTGTCTATAATCCTGATGACCCAAACTCTCAAGATAATAAAAAAATCAAAGAATACGAAAAACAAATTGATATAATGGTTTATAAGTTGTATGAACTTACTTATGATGAAGTCCTGATAGTTGATCCTGAGTTTGATTTGAGTAGGGAGGAGTATGAGAGGTTTTAGATTTTTATGTTTTTAATTAAAGTGATAAAAAATTATTGAAATGTCTAAAAACTAAAAAATGATTTATTTATTAGCTTAATTCTAAAATGGATAAATTTACAAAATCAGCTATCAAAGTATTGCAAGAAAATGATAATAAGCCAATGAAAGTAAAAGAAATAACAGAAATTGCTATAGATAAATGATATTTGGAATCAGATTGAAAAACTCCTCAAGAAAGTATGAGTTCCAGAATATATATAGATATAAAAAATAATTGAAAAAAATCTTATTTCAATAAAGTTAATAAAGGTGTTTTTAATTTAACTTCTTATTGACTTGATATAAATTTAGAAAACACTTGAGAAAATAAAAAAGACAATAGTGCCAAAGAAGCAGAAAACAAATACAAACCTTATTCAGAAGAAGAACTTGAACTAATATTTTCTTTGCCACCAACCAAAGAAAATGCAAAAAAATTAGCAAAATTACTTTGAAGAACAGAACATGGTATTGAACAACAATATCAATGGGCTATGTTAAGTGATGCTCAGATTGATGAAAAAAATAAACTTCACAAAACTAAATGGAATAAAAATATGAAATGTAGAAAAGTAGCAAAAAGAATGTGATGGATTCAAACTTTTTAATCAATATTAACAGCAAATATTAAGATATTTTTTGTTAATCAAGACCAGCTTCTATGAACAGGAGCTGGTTTTTTTGATTCTCCAAAAATTTAATAAGTAATTGAAAATGTCTACCCCTCCAAAAGATTGTAACAAAGTTGAAGAGG
>CAYMVT010000066.1:0-4688 GCA_964394325.1 uncultured Candidatus Peribacteria bacterium
CATATGAGTGAAAATGGATGAAACAATGGGAGCATGAGGAAGAATTAGAAATAATAGAACAAAAAAGAGAGGAATGCTACGAAATAGTCGCCCAAGCAAAACAGGAATTAGAAGAACAACCAACTACTATTAACCAAGAATACGAGGAAAAAGTAAAAAATCTTACAATGTCTGATTGTGAAGATATAGTTGAGGAAATGATGGAAAATCGAACAGAAAGACCTGAAGTTGATAAACAAGCAAGAATGCAAGAGGAAATCAAGACTTGTAAGATATGATATGCGATAAATAAAGCAAATGATTGTAGCATTTTGTGAAATTCCTCACAAGTCAAAGAGTGTGAAAATATTAAAGAAAGAGTTGAACAATACAGAAAAATGCAATCCGATTTTGAAAGATATGGAGATTTTGATTTTAGAAGATACCTGGAAGGACAACAAATGCCGGACATAATGTGATTTTAAATATGTGAGTTTTGTATCTTACAAATAGAATGAACTTAACTAGTCATTATTATTTAATTATCAAGCAAGCAATAAGTGTTACTTAATAAGCAAACAATAGATCCTGGGCTCTTAGTGCTTTAAATTATTTGTTAAATAGCAACTGTATTATAGAACATCAAAATATTAAAAATTCCCTTTTAAAAGATGATTTCTATATTAAAGATTTCATCTTTTTTTATTTTTATTTTCATTTGCATTTTTTATAAAAAAAATTATATACAATACTAACTTTTACAAAAAAATCAAAAAAAATGAAAAAATGTTTCACTTTGGTAGAAATATTAATTTCTGTTATTATAATGTGAATACTTTTTGGTATAATATTTGCAACATATAATCAAATATGAAACTTGGCTATCAAAATAGAAAATGAAAGAAACCTTTCAAGTGAAATTTTGTTCGTGTCTCAAAACCTCCAAAACTTAGCTGACAAGCTCAAAATCAATTACTCCAAACATGATAATTTGGATAGTACTGATTGATTTACAGGTAGTTTATATTTTACATGACAAAACGATGTTCAGATATATCTTACTTGAGATAGTGTAAGTGATACCAAGGAAATCAAAGATAATAACTCTTGGATAGAGATGCAAAAAGATTGAACAACTATCAAACTTACTGACCCAAACAAAGTTTTTGTAAAGAATTTATATTTCAAAATAATACCATACAAAGATTGGCAAGTAGATCGTTGAATGGATTATGATGACATATATAATTATTGATTTTGGATTTTTATGGATACATATAATTCAAGGTACAACAGACACAGATGGCCATTTGATGTAAAATCTGCTGATCAAACATTTTATAATATTAGACAATATTAAACAAAGATTTTTTCAGCTTATATTTTAAAATTTATTATTTTCAAATAATGAAAGATAAAAAGTGAAGTATGCTAGTGATTATAATATTTATAATGATAATTTCTAGCTTATTTGGATTGCTTATTACAAGGTATGTGGGTAATATGATACAATATACATCAGCTTTCCATAATTATTATCAAGCATATTATCTAGCAAATGCCCCTTTACAATTACAGCTTGTCAAACAGCAAAACCGTGATTTTGGGTTTGAAGATGAAATTTTATCATGATCTAATACGGTAAAGAACAATTTGAACTGTGAAAAATGCTTTTTTCATTGAAATTTGCAATCAAGAAGTGATGTTTTGGTTGATAAAACTCAAATAGACCACTACCCTACTGATTGTAGTTGAGATGATTCAAATTTTTATAGTTTATCATACTGACAAGCTATTATTATCCCACTATTTTGGGATCAAAATTCTTGAGAATGAGAAGTTGATTGAAATAATATACAAAGACTATCAAGCATTAATGACATAGATGTAGAGACTTCTACAGTAGATGATTATATAATTTGAATAGTAGATACAGACTTGAACATTGACAGGGTTGATGATGTCTGACAAGTCTCTCTATTAAACTATGACAGTAGCAAAAACACTTATTTTATAATAGCAAACATTACATGACTAAGTACACAAAATTTCTGTCTATCATCTAATGAGCCTATTCCAACAAGTTACATAAACATAAATACTACTTGAAAATATCATAATACATATGTCTGATTATCATTTACAAAAAATGTAAAATTACCAGAATATTTGATATATTCTATTATAGAATCATAAAAATAAATTCGAAAAAAAATTAATTATCGGTAAAATCGTTCCAATCAATACTTATAGCTTGATTTGCAAAGTCTGTCAAAATTTCTAAATAATCAATATTTTCATACTTATCATCCAAAATTACTAATCTAACTTCAAAATCTCTGGAATATTCACCAAAACTTTTTACAATACCAAGTGTTACGTTTTCATTTCAGTCCTTAAAATGATTACAGACATAATGTTCAGCATCCAAGTACATTGGAATTTCTTTTGACATCTGGTTTAGTAGAATACAATCAGCATCCAAATCACCTGATCTAAGATAAGCTCTAGAATCTACTGCAGGCATATATGATTCATCCACTGCACTTGCAGCCAACCCAAAATCAGCAATTATTTTGTAATTATCTGTATAATTAGGGAGACATTCAGCATCATCATACCTGTATCACATAGTGAATCATCATTCACATTCATACTCTCTGGGAACTTCTAGCTCCCATCACTGCATTTGCAAGGTTTCTACTGGTTTTGTTTTTTCTTCTTCATTAAAATCTTCAGCAGTTTCTTGATTGCAACCAGCTAGAGATAATAAAAAAATAAATACCAATAATATATTTGTTTTTTTCACAATAGAAATTATTATTTTAATAAAAAAACATAAAAAAAAATTACAACTTATCTTTCAAACTTTTCAGTTTTTCTTGTTTTTCGTCCTCTTCTTCTTTTTTTATTTTTTCAGTTTCCAAGTTTTCCAAAACTATGTCCCATCTTTTTTTCCTAGAGTCTCTTTGAGCCAAAATGGATTCTTTTTCTTTTTCGTCTTCTACAGTAAGTAAATGAAGATTAATCTGCTCTTCTACATATATTTCAAAAAGCCTGAGAACCTGAAATCACCACAGATCTGACATTTTTTTGACAACTACTTGATCGCCACTTTGAACAGATACAATCAATTCTATTTGTCAGTCTTGAATATCTAATGTTCACTCGCTACTAAACGAAGCAGCTATTAATTGAATCAATAGATCCCAGTCAAAATCATCCTTTATTTCTTCAGGAACTTTGTATTCGATTGGCTTAAATTCAGATACATATTCTTTGTACCAAGCTTTTTCTTTTAGATCTCAAGCAAGACTTTCTACTATTTGTTCATATTTGTCTACCACTGACTTTTTCTCTGGATTTTGCCTCAGGTCTTCTACAAAAGATTGAAAATCAAAAAGCATGTCATATTATTAATATATAAATTTTTATCTTTGATATTCTTTTATTTTTTTGATAGTTTTATCAACTTTGTCTGTTATTTCATATTTGTCATCTATATATTCTGCATTTTCTACTAATTTGTCTTTTAGATAATTTGCATCCGATTCTAATTGTTTGATCATTGGTTTAAGCTTTTCTTGATTGATTTTATCAGCTTGTCATTTTATATACTCAAATTTTTCTTCAAGTTTTTGTCTTTCATGTTCAAAATACTCCTTGATATCTTGTATTTTGGTCTCATAGTCATAATCTTTTATATCAAAAAAAATCTTTTTGTTTAGATCCAATACACTATCAAACAAAACTTTTGCTTTATCCAGTCATTCTGCATTTTTAAATTTTTCTCTGAAAGATTCATCTTTATAAAAAATAGTTGCAATTTGTCAAGCCAAAAATGCTCATACCAAAAATTTAACTTTTTTCATTTTTTATAATGTTATTTACTAAAACAATTAATTTATACACAATAATTGTTATATTTCAATAGATTTTTTCAAAAATTCCTAAATTTTGAAATCAAAAAGAAAAGCCCGGGGAAATACCGACCGGGCTCAATAAATAATATAAATTTAATTTAATAATAAATTATCACTTCATCATCACTTTTAATTAAGTCAACTCCTCTTTTCGAAATAATTTTTTCGGCCAAAGAGGAAAATGTGGCCCCTGAAGAAACATTTTTTTCAATGAAATGTACCAATTCTTCCAAGGGAAGCTCAGGATGGGGTAAATCCTTCGATGTTACCACAACCTGTTCATCGATAGATTCTGAAAAGTGAGATGGGACTGAGAAATTGTACATAAAAGTACCTCCTTTAAAAGTTTTTTTTGAGAACAAAGTATTTATAATTATTTTTTTTTGTTTATCAAGCTTTTTTTTATTCAAAAAATTTTGGTTGAAATGTTATGAAAAATCATTATTCATTTTTTGAATAGTTTTTAATGATTTATATTCTACAAAAAACTTATGCAAGCAAGAAGCAACACAGCAAGTATACAAGACATTCAAAATCTGCAAAGACAAGAATTACAACTCAAAGATAGACTGCATAAAGAAAAAGACAATCTAGAAAAAAGATTAATATTTTCTTATTTACAGGAAATAAAAGCAAAAAAGACAGAACTAGAAGAGCTTTTCAAAGAACAAAAATAATTATAAATAAAAATTAAAAATCCTTAAAAAACAAGGAAATTAAGTATTTTTATAAGGTATAACAAAAAATGACTAATAAGAAAAAAATTATAATTTCAAGCATACTAGC
>CAYMVT010000067.1:0-4596 GCA_964394325.1 uncultured Candidatus Peribacteria bacterium
ATAAGATTTCAGAAGATAAATTAGAGGATGATAGTTCAGAAAAAGATGAAGATGAAGAAGATAAAGATGAAGAAGATAAGGAAGATATTGAAGGTAGAAATATAGAAGACACAGAAGAAGAAAAATCTGAAGATAATGAAGAAAAGGTATTAATAAAAGAATATTATAATCTTATGGGAGAGTGAGAATTAGAAGAAGCCTATGAAATGAGAAAATCTCCAGATGTAGATATTGAGACTTACATAGGTTGGTATGAGGATTTAGAAAATGTTGATATAAAAGATATAATAGAAATTGATGAAGGTTATAATTTTAATGTAATACTAGAATATGAAGATGATACAAAAAATAAGTATGAGGTAGTTTCAAGAGTTGAATGAGATGAGATAGAAAATATAAGTTCAGAAAAAGTTTCTATATTGTATAAAGAATTGGGAAGTAATTATTATATAGAAAATGGTAATGTTTATTATGGGTGAGAAAAAGTAGAGTGAGTAGATGTTGAAAGTTTTGAAGTATATGAGAAAAGCTGGAGATATGCAAGAGACAAAAATAATGTATATAAAAATTGAAATATTAAAAATGATAAAGATCCTAATACTTTTAAAATATTATTAGATGATTGATATTCATGAAATTTTGTTTTTACAAATCAAAATTATTTATATTGTAATTGAGATAAGTATATTATAGAAGAAGAAAATATTGATTTAACAAATTTACGAAAAGGTCTTTTTTATCTGAAAATTAATGATAGTGTTTATTTTGAATGTAATAAAATAAAATGAGCAGATCGTGAAACTTTTGAAGTTTTTAAGGAAGATTACAGATATGCAAAAGATAAAGAAACTGTTTATCGAAGATGACAAAAGATAGACTGAACAGATCATAACACTTTTGAACATATAAAATTATGGTATGCAAGAGATAAAAATAATGTTTATTATGAATGAGATAAAATAGATTGAGCGAATTCTGATAGTTTTGAAGTACTATGATCAAGAGATTATTGATATGCAAGAGATAGAAACAATGTATACAAAGGATGACAAATTCAAGAAGACAAAGATCCAGAAACATTTGAGCCTTAGTATATTTATTTTGTAGAAGCTTGAAAAAATCCAAAAAATGATTAAACATAATTATTTATTTTATAAAAACTAAACAGCTATGACAGAATTTCCAAAAAAATATGATAATACAATAGAGGATGAGATAAACAAAATGTGGATAAAAAATGATCTTTTTTCTCCTGAGACTATCAAAACTTTGAAAACTTCCAATTGAGAAAAATTTTCAATACCAATGCCTCCTCCTAATGTTACAGGGATATTGCATTTGTGACATGCTTTTATGCTTGCTGTCCAGGATGTGATGGTAAGACATGCCAGGATGTGTTGATACGAAACATTATATATTCCCTGAACTGATCATGCATGAATAGCAACTCAAGCAGTAGTAGAAAAACATATTCAACAGGATTGACTTTCCAAACATGATTTATGAAGAGAAAAGTTTTTGTCAAAAGTTTGGGATTGGTCCAAATCCTCTAGAAGTACAATAATTTCTCAAATTGAAAGAATGTGAACATCTTGTGATCGATCAAGAGAAAAGTTTACATTATCTGAAAGTTTATCCAGAGCTGTAAGAAAAGCTTTTGTACAACTTGCTAATGAATGAAAAATATACAGGTGAGATCGTATCGTGAATTGGTGTCCAAAATCTCAGACGGTTATTGCAGATGTAGAAGTAGACTACGAAGATGAAAAAGCTAGTATGTACCATATAAAATATTTTATCGAATCAAAGGGTGATAGTATCACTATAGCAACAATCAGACCAGAAACTATTTTTGCCGATGTTGCAATAGCTGTAAATCCTAGAGATAGAAGATACAAAAAATTCATTTGAAAATATGTTTTGATTCCTGTAGTTAACAGAAAAATACCTGTAATAGCAGATGAATATGTGGATATGACATTTGGTTCTTGAGCTTTGAAAATTACACCTACACACGATCCAAACGATTTTGAAATATGAAAAAGACATAATTTGCCTATGGATAGATTCGCTTTGGATGAAAAGGGATATTTTACTGACTGGGCTGGAGAGTTTGCAGGATATAACTATGAGGAGGTTTTTGACAATTTTGTTCAGACATTGGATGAAATATGAAACTTGGAAAAAATAGAAGAACATGAAACCAAGATTCCTTATTCTGAAAGGTACAAGACAAAAATACAACCAATGCTTTCCAAACAATGGTTTTTGGATGTGAACCAATGAGCTCAAGAATCTATAAACATGATTACAGATTGACAAGTGGAGATGTATCCTAATAGATTCAAAAAGATATTTTTTGACTGGCTGGAAAACATAAAACCATGGTGTATATCTAGGCAATTATGGTGGTGACATAGAATACCTGTTTGGTATTGCCAAGACTGCTGAGATATTAACTTCTTTGATGAAGATGAGGTAATTACTAACTGAAGCTGAGAGTTAGAAAACAAAAAAGTAATATTATCAAAGATTATATTCAATCTAATTTGTGATAACAAACTTGAAAACCCCTTTAACATTGAATCTTTGATAAATGTATTATTGGAAGATAGCCTGATTCCTGTAGAAGGTCAAATTTATCAGGTTTATTTTAATATATACAAAAAAAAGCACAAAAACGACAAACATATTTTATCAGAGATTGATGAGCTGGAAAATATATTTGATAGTTTGAATAAACTTTCAAAAGACATAGTTAAAAATTGAGATAAAATAATTGATATGATAGAGGAGTCATGTAATGTTAAGAAAAAGTGAGAGATGTATGAATTTGTATTTGCTTGTAAAAAGTGCAGTAGCGAAAAAACAAAACAAGAAGAGGATGTTTTGGATACTTGGTTTAGTTCAGCGCTGTGGCCTTTTAGTATTCTATGATGGCCTGAAAACACTGATGATTTTCAAAAATACTATCCAAATACTGTCTTGGAAACCGGTTATGATATAATATTTTTTCGAGTAGCAAGGATGACTATTATGTGAAGCGAGATATTATGACAAAAGCCTTTTGATAATATTTATTTACATGGTATTGTAAGAGACGGGAAATGACAAAAAATCTCAAAATCTTTATGAAATAATGTGGATCCGTTGGATGTTGTAGAAAAATATTGAGCAGATAGTCTTAGGTTGGCTTTGCTGTTGTGAACAACACCTGGAAATGATGCAAGATTTTCTTTTGAAAAATTAGATTACAACAAAAGATTTATAAACAAACTTTGGAATGCTTCCAGATTTGTTCATATGAAAACAACTTGATGAGATTCTTCGGTATGATTTGATTATGAACTTATAAAAAATGATATTCAGGATAATATTGATAAGCTTAACGATTTTGATAATTGGATAATTTATAGATTAAATAACCTTGCCGAAATTTGAGAAAAATATCACAAAAAATTTATGTTATGAGAGTTTTGACAAGAAATTATACATACTGCTTGGCATGAACTATGTGATTGGTATATAGAGATAGCAAAAATACAATCTTCTGAATATACTGATAAAGTTTTAATTTATTGAATATGAACAATACTTAAGTTTTTGCATCCTTTTGTCCCTTTTGTTACAGAAAAACTATGGCAACTTGTAGGATTTGAATGATATTTAATAATTGCAGACTATCCAGGAAAGATCAAACTTGACAAAAAAGATGCAAAGATTGATGTTTTGATGAATATAATATGAGAATTTAGGAATCTAAGGAGCAAAACTGAAACCAAACCTCACGAAAAAGTAGATGTTTTCGTGCAGTGAACTTCAGTACTTGAAGATTTTATCAAAAAGTATGAAAATATACTTTATTCTTTGGTATGAGCAAATAAAATTAGTTATTTGGGAGCAAACGATGATATTGATGATGATTTTACAGTATGATTAGTCGACGAGACAAAGATATGATTGAAGTGAATTAGACAGATAAGCCAAAAAGAAAGACTACAAGACCTTGAAAAACAGTTGGAAGATGAAAATCAGTTTTTACAATCTTTGAGAAATTTGATTTCAAGTCCTTGATTTGCTGAAAAAGCTCCACAAAAGGTTGTCGATGAAAAAAATGAAAAAATAAAGGAAGTAAAAGCTAAAATTGAAAGCCTTGAATATGAGATAGCAAAATTAAAGGTTAATTGATAAGGTTTCTGATTATTATAGGTGCGATATTATATTGAGTTAATATGGGATTAGTTTGAATAATAAAAATAGTTTTTTAATATGCCTTTATAAGACTACTTTACAACTAAAATTATCTGAAAAATGAAAAAAATAATATTACTAATCCTATGAATTACAAGCTTGAGCTTGATTGGCTGTTTTGAGGAAGATCCTTCGACAGCCTCAGGACAAGAGAAGGAGGATATTAGTTATGATAAACAGTTTGAAGAAATAACTACTGAAGAAGAATATATGGAAGACATAGACGAAGAAGCTCAGGAGGAAGAGGAAGAAACAGAAGAAGATCCTTCGACAAGCTCATGATACAGTGAGCCAGATGATAAAGAAGAGTTGGAAGATGAAGAATATGAGGAAGAAATAGAAGAT
>CAYMVT010000068.1:0-4431 GCA_964394325.1 uncultured Candidatus Peribacteria bacterium
TTTATTGTAAATAGAATAAATTTTTGAATTAAAAATTAAGTCATAATTTCATACAAATTGATAATATTGTCATCACATAGAATTTTTAAATTGAGAAATTTTCGACAAGCTATGCCTGTCATCCCATGCAGGAGCAACTCACAAAAGGTCAAACCATATAAATCAATTTTGCTTTGCCCATTCAAAAAGTTTATATTTTAAAAATTGATGTTGTCAGATATTACCAAAATTTCTGTTTGAAGCTCAATAAACATAATATATAAAATCATTTTCCCATATACATATACTACCAGCAACAACTTTTCAGTCTAGTTTGGCCAAAAATATATCTCAAGCACTATTTCACTTTAAATATTCATATAAATCATAGTATTCTTTTTTGCCAGGAATTGATAGTCATTTATTTTGTAAAGTTGCATACCATAATCAATAAAACTCCTCCAAATCTGTATTTTTTGCTTTTTCAAAAAAAAGTCATTTTGAGATTCACTTCTTTATTTGTGACTTTGTATTCTTACTAATATCCTGAAAAAGTTTTTCTTGTGGTCTTTGTAAGTCTACTATTACATTTGCAGGAGGCATATTTTCCCTAATAGAAGGAACAAGTCATAATTTACTCTTCAGTAAGTTTTGATAAGAATAAAAAGCATCTTTTGCTTTTGAAATATTTTTTTCGTTTTTTAGATCACTACTATGACAGTTGTAAACAATACTATTAAATCAAAACTGAAAAAGTATATCAGACCAAGACTTGTAAAAATCCCTTTTTATGATTTCCATTTGTTTTTGGAGTTTAGTATGATCTGTCACATCAGGCAAACTTAATCCTAAAACCTGATACCATCTGAGACTTAATCAAAATTTTGATTTTTCTTTAACAACTCAAAAATAATCTTTATCAAAAATTTTTACATAAAAAATAGGTTTTTTGTAAATATGCTGGTTAATATACTTCCAATGAGTACTTTGATAAAAACTAGAAGACATTTAAATAATTAACATTAAAATATACAAACATACTTTTTATAATGAATTTACCTACAAAATCAAACAAAAAACAATTCTTAAAAAGAAAAATTTTTACTTGATTTTTTTATAAAATTAATTATATTATACTTGAAATTTGTTGATGTTTTTTTAGTAAAAAAATATTTATTTCTTAAATAGATTTTTTTGTATGGCAAAACAAAAACTTTGGGATAAGCTACAAGACGAAATAAAAGAATTTCCACAAGAACTACAGGGCCTCTTAAACAAATGACTTGATAAATGATATATTACAGAAGATGAAATAATCAGTAAGTTAAGCAATATAGACGAACAAATTGATGTGGTAGAAAAATTTTATGATATAGCCGACAAACTTAGCATCAAGATAGAAACAATTGAAGAAATACTAGAAAAAGAAGCACAATCAGAAATACAAGAAACAAAATTATGAAAAGTTTCATTATATGACAATAAATATCATGTAAATGATCAGCAATACAAAGATTTTATTAAGTTGTATTTTAATGACATATCAAAAATACCACTTTTGACAGCTCAAGAAGAAAAAGACTTAGCAAACAGAGTAAAAAATGGTGACCATAAGGCCAAACAAAAATTAATGGAGTCAAATTTGAGGTTGGTAATAAGTATTGCCAAAAGATTCCTATGATCAAGATTATCATTTATGGATTTAATACAAGAATGAAATATATGACTAATAAAAGCTATAGATAAGTTTGACCCTACAAAAGACTTCAAATTTTCCACATATGCAACATGGTGGATCAAGCAATCTATTACCAAATCAATTGCTGATATTACAAAAAATGTTAGAATACCAGTACACTTAATAGACGAAATCAATGCATTCAACAGAGCTTGCCAAGAACTATTCCAAAAATACTGAAGAGAACCAAACACCAAGGAAATATCAAAACACCTAAATTTTCCTTACAAAAAAGTAAAAAAACTTGAAGAAGTGATATTTGGAAATATATCTTTGGATGCTGAAGTTGGTGATGACTGAAAAAACAGCATCTGAGACCTGATAGCTGACGAAAAAACCGCTACACCTGATGATTATGTAGAAAAACAAACAATATCAACAAATCTTGATAAGATTTTGAATATGTTAGATGATAGAGAGGCAAAAATTGTGAAAATGAGATACTGAATAGACTGACCCAAATACACATTGGAACAAGTATGAGAAGAATTTAATGTTACCAGAGAAAGAGTAAGACAAATAGAACAAAAAGTTTTGTACAAACTAAAAAATCATGATTGACTACAAAAATTACTTTGAATACAAGATTATATAGAAAGAATAAAAAAACTTGAAAAAGAAGAATCACTAAAAAACAACAAAAATAATAGTTAAAGAGCACTCAATTTTTTACATATACTACTTTCTTTAATCATAAAATTTTTTGACTTTATAGAATTGAATAAACACTACTTTAAATTAATTATTAAAAGCTTAACTAATGAAACTATCTGAAAACTTTACCAAAAGCATAAAACAAGTATGAAAAGAAGAAATATATACAAATTCAAAATTATTAATTAAATGAGGCTTTATTCAAAGGGTAATGGCATGAGTTTATACATACTTACCGTTTTGATTCAAAGTACTAAAAAAAATTGAAAATATTGTAAGAGAAGAAATGTATAAATTGTGAGCAAATGAAGTATATATGCCAGCACTAAGCCCAAAAGAATCATGGGAAAGAACCAACAGATGGGATGTTGATGTCTTATTTAAACTTGATTGAGCTGGTTGAAACGAATATTCCCTAAATTGGACTCACGAAGAACTAATAACACCTCTTGCTCAAAAGTATATATATTCTCACAAAGATTTACCAAGAGGGATTTTTCAAATACAAAATAAATTCAGAAATGAGCCAAGAGCAAAATCAGGTCTGTTAAGATGAAGAGAGTTTTTGATGAAAGATCTATACAGTTTCCATAAAGATGAAAAAGATTTGAATGAATATTTTAATAAGGTTGCACAAACATACAAAAACATATATGAAAGATTATGACTTGGCGAAAAAACTTTTGTAGTACAAGCTCCCGGATGAGATTTTACTACAGAACCATCTTTGGAGTTTCAAACAATTATGCAATGAGGGGAAGATATTATATGGTATAGTAACGACAAAGATTTAGTAATAAACGAAGAAATAATACAGATAAATCCACAAAACTTTGATACAAAAACAGATAACTGAAAGATTGTTGAGGTTAAAGACAAAAAGACCTGACAAAATTTACAACAAGAAAGAAGCGCAGAAGTATGAAATATTTTTAAATTGTATGATAAATTCAGTAAAGCATTTAATTTTTATTTTACAGATCAGGACTGACAACAAAAATTAGTGCAAATGTGATGTTACTGAATAGGAATCTCTCGCTTGATGGCTGTGTTAGTAGAAGTTTTCAATGATGAGGATTGAATAATATGGCCTGAAAACATAGCTCCATATAAATATGCAATAATACCGATATGACAAGAATGAGAAAACAAAGCAAAACAAATATACGATAAAATGTCGAAAGATTGAAAAGAAGTTGTTTTGGATGATAGAAAGCAATCTCCTGGATACAAACTAAAAGACGCTGATCTAGTGGGCTATCCTTATAAAATTGTTGTTTCCGAAAAAACTCTTGAAAATTGAACTAATACTGTAGAATTAATTAAAAGAAGCACATGAGAAAAGCTGTTATTAGATTGGCAGACTATTATTTAATACCAATTTTTAAAGTGATAAAATTAATATCTAATTTCATCAAAAGGAAGAACTTTTATCCTATAAAATAAATTTTGGTATAATAATTTTTGGCATAATGGAAAAAATGTGTTACTATTTTAATAGTATATTAGCAATTACTAAAAATTTGGAAATTTAGTAAAGCTTATTCTCAGATTTTTTAAGGGGGGGCTGTATTAAGGATATTTGTTTGTTCCGTAGGGTAAAAAAATTTCTTCTTGATAAAATTATAGATAGGTTTTATTACTTTAAAGTATTTCTTAACTATCTGTTTGCTGTTCATTCCTGTATTGTTCAATACTATCAGGGTCGTGTTCTTCAAAGAATTCTAATGGATCATTTTTAAATCTATTAAAGGAAGATCTATTACTACTTACCATATCAATATTTATTCAACTTATATTGTAGTTTCTATTGTCAGCACTTATTATAAACCTACTTAATCTATAATTTCTTGAAACATCTAATATAGAAATTATCTTGATTCATTGTAACTCATACTCAATTAAGAAGGCTGAAAATCAAGCTCTTCTTCTAATTAAAGGTTCAGTAGGTAGATATTCTTGGAACCTATTGTTTATTCTTCTTATTTCGCTATATGAAATACCAGGTATTTCATCAACTTCTCCTGCTTCTAATCATCTTGTTATGAAAGCTAACATTC
>CAYMVT010000069.1:0-4426 GCA_964394325.1 uncultured Candidatus Peribacteria bacterium
ATCACCACAGGCATTGTTTTTAACTTATCATACTAAAGTAACTCCTATTAAAATCCGCTCACAAATCTTGAGAATTTGAATATAAAATAGGGTTTATATCTTTCTTCATTTTTTTTGACAACAAAGAAAAAGATTTTAAGATAATATAGTTATCTGTATTAATTTTTTTTAAGTTTTTTATATCGTAGTTAATAATACTTTCAGAAATAAGGTTGTCTTTATTCTTTTTGTTATTGTTGCTTAAATTTCAGCTAAATATAACTCATACAGAGTCATCCAAAGTCAAAATTTCTTTCAAAGTGTTTACAAGTTTTATATATTTTTGAGTTTCCCCAACTATTATAGGAAAAATACAGTCAATTTTCATACTAGTCAAAATAAAAGGAATTTGACAATTTATATTTTCTATATTCAATTCTGATTCTTCAGATCTTTTAAAAAAATCAGTATCAAAATATTTGGATAATCATGAGCAAATTTTTGTCCTACCAAGTATATTATTTATATATGAATAATTAGGAACATTAAATCATTTTACTTTAGGATCGGATCAAACAATTATGATTTTTTTCAATCTTTTGTTTTTCATAAAAAAATTGTATCCACTAGAAATTACACTTCAAGCAAATATATAATAATCAGATGGTACAAGCATTATATTAAAATTTTTTTTGTTGGAATTATTTCAAACAATTTCTTTTGTATGAATCAAAAAACTTATCACCATCTCATGAACAATTTGCGGAGATTGAGGGTAATACATAAATCTACTTACAATTAGTGATTAAATTCAATACAAATTTATCTGCCAAACGATATCTTTTTTGAAAATCTTGAAAATCCATAAAAACAACGGAAACACTATCTACATAGTAATTATGGAAAATATTGGAAATTTCTTTTTTTATCTCGTTCAAAATTCAATTATCTCATTGCTTATAAATTATTATAATATCAAAATCTATTTTATTTCAAAAGACTTTTCATAGATAGTACTTTTCTATTATACCATGATATGCTTGAAAAGTTTTTTTTATCTCAAATTCCAAACTATAAAGAAATATTTTTCTAACTAATGAATCTACCTCTTCATTCAAATAAATAGACCATTTATTCTCTTCTTTGTCAATTTTTACTATATCTGCTTCCAGCAAACTATCAACTTGTTTTTTTACAGCAGTAAATGACCAATTCAAGTCTGATTCCAAAGCTCTAATGGATATTCATTGCCTTTTAAACAATAAATATTTTATAATTCATGCTCTTGCTTTACTCCCCAAAAATTTTTCTATATTCATTTTGATATAAAATTTTAATAATTCAATTTAAAGTAGTGTCTGCTGAAAAAGTCATAATTCCCATTTTTTTATATAGTACCAGCAGCCACTAAAAAAGTAAAACACAAGAAATAATTGTATATTTTAAAAATAAGGAATTTTTACATTTTATGATTTAGTGTGTATTTTTAATATTTTTTCAGTGCACACTAAAAACTTGCTAAAGATATTATTTTTCCTTTTCATTAACATCTGAACTTTTTATAATATCTTCAAAAATCAAACTAACTATAACTGCTATTGGGACTGATAAAACGATTCATACAAATCACATCAAAGAACCTCATATCAGCATAGCAACTATTATAAGTAAAGGATTTATTCAAAGAGCTTGATTCATAACTATTGGAACCAAAACATAATTTTCAAATCACTGAATAAGCAAATATATCAAACCTATTATCAAAAATCACACAAATCAATATTCATGCACAGCAATTAATAATGCAGGAATTGCTCACAAAACAGGTCAGACCATAGGTATAAATTCAGTAAGTCATGCTATCAGGGCAAGAGTAAACTTGTTAGGCAAATCAATTCAAAATAAGGCAACTGTGTTCAATAACAAGAAAACAGTTACAAATATGAATATTGCAAGCAAAAACTGTCATTTAAGCCAAAATCAAAGTTTTCTATATAATTTATGCATCTTGGCAACTATATAATCTTTTTTGCCTCATAATGATCCTATCAAGTTTATAACTCAGTCTTTTTGAGTAGAAAAGAATATTGCTAAGACAAAAACTAATAATATCTGAAAAAGAGCTGAAAAAAATCAGGAAACAATGCTTACAACTATAGAACCAACATTATTTATAAATCAGCTTCACCAACTTGCTATTTCGTTGATATTTTGTTGTATTGCCATCTGAATCGTAAACAGAATCTCTGTATCTTGCATTTGTTCTATTATAAAGCCCTCCATAAATGCAGGAATCAAAGGAGTATTAGTGATTACATGTTCTAATCAGTATTTTTTAAGATCATCTTGAAAAGAATATACAACATCAACCAAAGACTGAACTATATCTGCACTTTGAGCAATCACAAATGGTATTACAACTACAAAACCACTTATAAGCAACAATAATAACAATACGTATGAAACGATTATAGATCATATTCTAGGAAGTATTTTTTGAAAACCATCAATTAAAACTTCCATAGCAATAGATATTATATAAGCAGCTATTATTAAATATAAAAGTTCCAAGGTATTAAAAAGCACATATCATAAATACAAAGCAAAAATTCAAATTAACCAAAAACTAAGCATATCTTTTAAATTATACTTTTCTAGTTTTAGCTTATTAAGCTCAGGGATTTTTTCTTTTTTTTGTTGGATTTTTTGATCTAATTTTTCAATCTCTTCAAATTCTTTTTGCTTTTCGGTTTTTATCCTTTCAGTTTTTTTCTTCAGCATATTAAATATTGAACTTATAGGATTTCTTATTTTCATAGCTTTTTTATTAATGAATTTAAACTAAAATCAAAATTATTTATAATTTTTTCCTTTATAAGTTTTTTTTGTTTTGTTTCAATAGTTTCTTTGAATAAAGGAATAGATTTTTTATTGAATATAATGAATATTTTGTAATAATTTTGTCATATTCTTTGTTTTTGAAGCTGATTATCTTTAATCCAATTGAATATTAGTCTTTTTATCCTGTTTCTATGAGTAGCTTTTTTTGACAACTTTAGTGGAACCTGCAAGGCAAATTGATTATAGTTTTTGTTTGGATATTGTGGATAAAAGAAAAATGAAAAATATTTACCTGGTATGATTTTTTGTTGTTTGAATAAAAAATTAATATCTTTACCTGTTAGTTTATACTTTTTATTTAACATGCAAATCCTCTATTTTTAGTATAAAATAAAAAAGCACCTTATCATGAGCAACATTTGTATTTAAAATTTGCTTTGTCTTTACTATTTCTGATACAAGTGAATAATTATATTTTTCTGAAAAATGAGTTCACAAAAATTCCAAAAATAAATCAAAGAATCACTCCTTGTATATTTTTTCTAATATTGATAGTTTTTCATGATATTTGCCATTTAGTTCAATTATGTTTATAAAATCATCAAAACTTTTTTTAATCTGATTCAAATCAATATTATCAGACTCCTCTTTTTTTAATATTCTTTTGGCAAGCTCTACTTTTCATCACGTAAATTGTACAATAAAATTTATACTCTCATCTGATACTTTTGGATAATTGTTTTTTAATAAATCATATGCTGTTTTTGAATCTGGTGAATCAAACTTAATAATAGTACCTCTAGATAATACAGTAGGAATAATTTTGAAAACATTAGAGGTGGTTGTTATTATTGCGACATTATTAGGTGTTTCTTCAAAAGTCTTCAAAAAAGCATTTGCTGATTCTCTAGTCATCCTTTCAATATTTTCTATTAATAAAATCTTTAAATTACCTACAGGTGTCTTCCATATCCAGTTTATAATCTGTCTTGCTCAATATTCTTCTACTTCTCAAATTTCAGGAATATTAATATTCTTTTGATTTTTATTATCTATTTTGATTGAGTGATTTTTTCATAAGTACCAAGAATAATCTTTAATACACCAAAAATCATTTTCAAAGTTATCTTTTAACATCTCTTTTGATATTTCATATGCCATAAAAGACTTTCAAATTTCTTCAGGTCAATCCAAAATAAAAAAATTCATTCAACTTTTTTGCCTGTTTCCTTGAATGTTTTTTAGAAAACTTTTTAGCATATTTGTAGGATCTTGATTTGTTTGCATAATAAAAAAATATCTATACTAAATCAACTTCAAATTACCAATATAAAAATTTATTTTTCAATTAAGATATCAAAAAGTAGTTGTTTCCATATGTCATTTTCTTTTTAAAAAAAGAAACAAAAAATAACACATCATATGAACTCAATCTTTTAATGTTCCGCCTTTGCGGAAAAAAAAGAAACAAAAAACAAATATAGAGACCTTTTCGCTTTTCTCAGAAATAAGCAAAAAGAACCATATTGTAGAACTTTAATCTTTTTGATATTTTGCTTTGCGAAAAGCAGCCTTTAAAGAAAACAAAAATACAACAAATAACTAC
>CAYMVT010000070.1:0-4414 GCA_964394325.1 uncultured Candidatus Peribacteria bacterium
AAATACTTTCGTTTTTCTTTCTTGATATTCCTAAACCACAACTTAAGTTTCAAAATCATTTTTATTTATTTATATATATAAACTTTGATTAATTATAACAATTTTTTTTGAAAATGCAAAAAATAAGAAACATTTTCAAAAAATGAATATAATGTATTGAAAAAAAAAGATTGATAATTATAAATTTGTTTGCTTGGTTCTTTTTATTAAAGGAAGTTAATATTAAATGTATATTTTAAAAGACATTAAAAAACAGATCAAAAAATATTTTATTCTTTTTGTAATATCATTGGGATCTTTTTGTTTTTTTACTTATCTTTATGTAGATAATGTGATTAGTTTTCAGGAAACTTGAAATGTGCTGTCAAAATATCAAAACATAAATAAAGATTTGTATCTAAATGATTATCCACCTTCCCATATAAATGAAGAACAGCTAAAAGAATACATTTGAGAATTGAAACAAGTAGATGTTTTGGAAGATAGTTCTTTGAGTGATAAACTTTCAAATTATATAGCAAATATTTATGTCTTGATTGCTGATTTTGATTCTGCAAGACAGCATTTTGCTTTCCAAAACTGGGAATATTATTTCAATCTGGCGAATACATATTTTTTTGAATGATACCTTGAACTTTTGGAGTGAGATGATCTACAAAAGTCTTTTGAAAATTTATCTGTTGCTATTCAATATTATAATGATTCTGCGCAAGTTCTGTGAGATCCTGATGACGAAAACGCTACTAAAATTATAAATAATAGGGTAGTAGCTTACTGACTTAGACTTATTGTTGCTGCAAAATATTGTTGAGAAATTTTTGATAACATAATTTCAAAATTTGAAGATCTTTTTGATTATGTAAATAATTTAATGGAAAGAATCTTGCAGCAAAACGAGGATTTACAGGATTGGAAGGATGAGTTAAATGATCAATACCTTTTGGATTGTATAGATTCTTTGATTGAATCAAATCAGCACTCTTATAATAATCTTTTGCATATAAATGATTTGCTAGAAAGATATAGAACTTGAGCATTAGACATGTTAGAAGAATACATCCAGCAAGATCCATATTCCTGTGCAGTAGAATCTTCAAATATTAAGGATAAGTTTAATTCAGCTTATGAAAATATAATTAGTGCTATGCAATCTTATACCGAAACATATCAAGTATTGGATAATCTTATTGCAAGTAGAGACAAAGAAACTTTGAGATATTTTTGTGAGCATGCTGATGAAATTCAAGAGGGTATGGATGAAGCCGATCAACAAATGGAAGATTGACTACAAGAATTAGATGAAATGTTTGATCCAGATGGTGTTGAAGATTATATGCAAGAACCGGATAGACAGCATCAAGATCCTTATTTTGATCAAGACTGACAAGATTTGTTTGAACCAGAAGATGAGTATAGGCCTCATTCTGACGAACAGCACCATCAAGAACTTGAAGAAGGTATGCAGGAGGAAATGAGAGAAAGAATGAGGCAACAGTGAGCTGAATGGATTGAGGAAATGTATGAATTAAGGTGACAGCCTGATTATACTCCAAGAGAGTATATAGAAAGATTATTTGAACAGTTTGAATGATCTCCTGAAGATTTTGGTGATAATTGGTAGTTTTGTAGTATTTTTGGAACTATAAGAAAATATTAAAAATTTATATTAACATAAATTTTTCAGAAAATAATTTGAGAGTATTTAAAAAATGTCTGAAATTCCTTTCTAATTTTGATAAAAAAAATTTATACTTTGAAATAAAATTTGTATATTCTTGTTCTGAGGAATTTCATAGTGTAAATAATGTGAAATATAAAAAATTTCTTTACTTGATCTTGCAAAGCTAGTGTTTTTTATCCCTTTTGTTTTTCTTTGGACAATATTTTTTGTGAGTTAAAAAAAATTAAAATTTTATAATGTAATTCTTTATTTTCACAATATTTTGATACATTTAATAAATTAAAAATACAATTTTATGGTTTTCATCTAAGGAATGCAAAATTATTCTTAATTTAAAAATGAAACGATATTTAGAAATTATTATTTTTTTAACATTTTCTATATTGTATAAACTAACTTACATAATAATGAAAAATTCTTGCTTGGATAGTATTAATTTGTTCTCCTTAAAAATCTTCTCCAAAATTTGACATAAATAAAAAATTTGTTATAATTTATAATATTATTTATATAAATAAATCAAAATAAGAATGACAGAACAAGAAAAAGCACAAAGTTTATCAGAGATGTTCGAAAATGTTGAAAAAAGTGACAATCCAGAATCCAAAGAAACTACAGAATATATAGATTCTCAGATAGATATAATATTTGATAATATATGATTGGATTCAGAAAAGTTTCGTAATTTGGATTTTACAAATGGTGATGATGTCGAAGATTTTAGAAATGATTTAAAAGATGTTCTAGAAGAATGAAATATTGATCAAAATGGTTATGAAGTGATTTTGGATCTAGTTAATTATTTGGAGTTTTTGTCTATGGAAATGGAAAGAAACAAAAATGAAATAGTTAATTTGATAAGTTTTCGTCTTGATGATTTAAAAAATGGTCTTATGGATTTTCATGATGATAATTTAAAAAATGAATATGGTATAGATGATGAATTTCCTGAGGTTAAGGATTCAGACAAAGATGTGTCTGATAAAACTGTAGAACCAGAAGACCCTTTTGAACCGGCTCCAGAGATCCCAGAGCCAGTAGAACCTAAAGAGGTATCTGATAAAACTGTAGAACCAGAAGACCCTTTTGAGCCAGCTCCAGAGATTCCAGATCCGGTAGGACCTGAAGAGGTAACTGATAAGACTTTAGAGCCAGAGAAAAATCCTTTTGAGCCAGTCCCAGAAATTCCTCAGCCAGCAGAGGTAACTGATAAAACTGTAGAATCAGACAAAGAAACCTCAAAACCTGATCAAGCAACTCCGGATATAGTAGAGTCTCACACTGGAGATTCCGAGGCTTCTTCTGAAACTGTTGAAATATATGATTTTGGTGAGTGAGATTGACCAGAATACAATGCTGATGTTATTCATCCTAGCGATCCTGAAAAAGACAAAAAAGATCAAGAACATGAGAAAGAAGAAAAAGAATGAACCAAGCCTGATTTTTATGAGGTATGACCTTCTGATTCAATTTGGAATATAGTAAAAGAAAACTATGGCTTGACTGACAATGATCAGATTGTAAGATATGTTAATGCAGTAGTAGAAAATCAGCAAGAATGAGCTATGAAAGATAGATTAATAAATAGTGAGATTAATTGAATAAAATGAAACAATCTATGGGTTGGTGATAAAATAAAACTACCTCCAAAGGATAAGTTGGAAAGATAAAAATTTATTAGTTAAAAACAAAAAAATGACAGATACAGAAAAGGGTTTGAATACCCTATCTAATGTCCTAGATAGTATGAGAGAATCTTGAGAAGAAGAAAAAGCAGATCAAATAGATAGGCAAATTACAACTGTTTTTTCAAGTATTGAATGAGTTGGTTCAGACTATTTTCGTAATTTGGATTTTACTGATCAAGACGAATTTGATCAATTTGAAGAAAAAATAATTGATTTGAATAATAACTGAATTGTTTCAGATAAAGAAAAAAGTTTACTTATTGATCTAGCTTCTTCCTTAACTTGAAATTTTGAAGATATGTCAGAAAAAATAGACAATGTATTGGAAGAAACAAAACATTTGTTGTCAGAACTAAAAGAGAAAATTGGTGTTGAAAGTTTACAAGAATGAGGAGAAAAAACTAAAATAAATTCAATAATTGAAGCTATCAATGAAAATTGAAAAATTACATGAGATGATTTGAATAGTATTAGGAAATTAAAAGAATTTAGTAATTCAGATGTAGGCGGAGAATTCAAAGAAAAGCTTCAACAATCATTTGAAAATTGTTTGAGGTGAGGTTTTGAAGTAAGGGAAAATAGTCAAGATGATTATGAAGTTTTGAAAATTATGTTGAATTTTGTCAAAAAAGATCAATTACCTCAAGCAAATAATTTATCTGATGATTTTAGTAGTTTTATCTCTTGAGAAAGTGACAAATGATTTATTTTCCATCTGAATGATGAAGATAGATTGGAGGTTTATAATTATAATGAGTCTTTTTGAAGGCCTACAAGAAATGATAAAATAGGTTATGTAAATGCTGATTGAAATTTTGAGGATATTTCTGGAGATTGAATATTAGAAAGGATAGGTAATGCACGAGAACATAGAGGTAGTAATACTTACAAATGGGTAGAGTGATTAAAGGATCTTAATAAAATAGATTTATCACCAGTAAAATCTGCAATGGAGAAATTAATAGAAGATAAAGAAGGAAAAAATAAAGAAGATAAAGAAGAAGATAAAGAAGAAGATAAAGAAGAAGATAAAGAAGGAGATAAA
>CAYMVT010000071.1:0-4303 GCA_964394325.1 uncultured Candidatus Peribacteria bacterium
GTTTTAGAGAATATCATCTTGAATACTAAAATCAGCAAAACCAAAAACTTTTTTTTGCCCTATTCGGGCAATTTGGGGGGGAGAAAAAAGGAATAAGAAAAAATGATTTTTAGGAAAAGATTTGAATTTAAAGCAATAATTAGTATAAAATCAATAATTTATATTTTTAATTTTATAAATATGGAGAAAATTAAAAGAATTACAGAAATAGTGGATTCTAAAGTGAAACCACAAGAAAATCATAAAATAGAAAAATTACAAAATTATACAAAAGAACAAATAGATGAAATATTTTCAAAATTTTCTAATCAAATTTTTGAAATATACTGAGATCAAACTGTATCTTTTCAAAAATTAGTTTCTTGAAAAGATAGATCTTCGTTTATATTAGAAGTTTGATGAAAAAGAATATGAATTTTGGCATTTAAAAACAAATTACAAAAAGAAGACAATTGTATTGAAAATAAAAATTGATATATTGAAATAAAAAGTTTCTTTTTATTTGATGAAAATTGAAACTGACATATTTGGAAATTATGGAAAGAATTTTTGAATATAATTCAAGATTATTTCAATAATCCTGATTGAGTATATGTTACTATATCAAAAAATAAAGCATCTTCTTCATTAAATATGTTTTTAAAGTTATGATTTACTGAATTATATTCTGTGTACAATGAATATAAATAAGATTGAAGTACAGAGTCTCATTTATATCTTGATTTTAATAATGATCATAAAAATATTGAATTTGAATTACTATTAAAAGAAAAATATTTGAAATATATAAAATCATGACAAAAGAAAACTGAATGAAGAAGTTGAAAAAGTTTTTTAAAATATAAGATATGAGATTCTATTTCCTTTTATAATTCAACTAGTAGAGTTGAAAAAGTAATAATAGGCATTGTCAGATATAACAATTTAAGAGATTTTTTATTATGAGAATGAATAGAAAATTGTTTACCTTGAGTAAATAATTTAGACCAAGCAATAAAAATTTATGAATCTCTACCTTGATATGTAGAGAAAATTAGAAAATTTTGAATTATTGCTTTTAAATTTTAATTTTTAATAAAATATTATGATATACGATTTTTGAGTTCAAGAACCTTATAAAACTTTTTTAATAAATTGACAGAAAACTATTGAATGAAGATTAAATAAATGAAAATTTAAAAAAATTAAAAAATGAGATATTTTAGTTATGGATACTTGAGAAAGATTTGAAGTTTTATGAAAAAATATATATAAAACATTTTATGAAATGATACAAACTGAGTGAATTGAAAATATTATTCCAGATAAAGAAACTATTGAAGAAGGTGTTGAAATTTATTATAAATTTTATTCAAAAGAAATGGAAAGAGAATTTTGAGTTGTGTGAATTATAGTTAAATTATTAGATTTTAGTAAGTAATTTATCCGACTATCGTCGGATTTTTTCTCCCCCCCAAAAGCTCGTTATCACTCGCAAAAAAGTTTTTGGTTTTTAGAATTGAAAAATCATCAAAAATAACTAATATCAACAAAAACAAAAAGTAGACGTAAAGGGTCGTTGCACTTGATTTTTCTTCCATTGCATTACAGAAAAATCACCCTCGCCTAACAGTTTCCATGCGAAAATCAAGATATTTTTTGACTTTTTTTTACAATAGAAAAAAGTAGTTACTATCAAGGGTTTTAAGTAGTTTATAAAAATAATTATACTAGATATTTATTTCCTCCAATCATAAGGTTGGTTGTTTCGGAATATTCACCATGCTATCATTAACAACTTTTTAGCCATTGCTATTATTACTCTTTTTCAATGCTTTGATCATTGGACTGTGAATTTATTGTTCATCCTAATGAAGAATTCTCAAAGATCTGTATTTTTGTATTTTTCATACTTGATAAGTTGATACCATTTCATTCATGCCATATAGAACATACATCTTAATTTTTTGTTTCATTTTCTTGAGATATGTACTTTGTTTAGTGATGTACCTGATGCTTTTACATTTGGATCTATTCAGATAAAAGCTTTGAGTTTAGATCTATCATTTTTTTGAATTCATCTACTAGATAGTTTGATGAAAAAAGCTATTAATTCAGCTCAAAACTTATCGTTTATACTTGGAATAGAGCTGATATTATATACTGGTCCCAATCTCTGGACCAGTATATAAGGAAGACAGATAAAAGATCTTGAATAAGAAATGATATCAAATATATTCCAGAGAGATTTACATTATAATCAACCAAAACTATGGGACAAAGAAGAAATAATTATAATTCTAAGTTTAAGTTACAAGTTGTTATTGAACTGATTACTGGGAACAAGACTCAATCACAAATTATTAGTGAATACTGAGTTCATCCAAGTCAGCAGAATAGATGGAAACAGCAATTTATGGAAAACGGTGAAACAATATTCGATGACAAGAGAAAAAAAGATAACAAAGAACAAGATACTAAGAAACTTATTGATTCATTATATTCGCAGTTATGAAAAGTCACTATGGAAAAACAGTGGCTGGAAAAAAAAATTTGAGAACTGCCTCACGTATTCTGAAAAACTTAAGTTAATAGAAATTCACAATACACAGATATCTATAAATAAACAGTCTCAACTGCTATGAATATCTAAATCAAGCATATACTATAAAAAATATATCAACAAAAATATTATAATTACAGATCAAATAGAAAACATCCAAAAATGGGAATATCCACTTGTTGCTATAAGAGAACTTGTAATGAATTGTATTATACACAGAGACTATAGATGAACTCATACTCAAATAAGAATATTTCCAGATTATATAGAATTTTTCAATGCTGGGTGATTGCCAAGTGATATTAGTATAGATGAATTTTTAAAGTGAGAAAGAATGTCTTATATTAGAAACAAGCAAATAGTAGAACTTTTCAAAGATATGTGAGAGATAGAAAAGTTTGGTAGTGGTATTAGGAGAAACAAAGCTCTTATTGAAAAAGAATGATGAAAAGTAGAGATAAAAACAGATCAACATAGTTTTTTAATAAGAGTATATTCAAATAAAATTACTACCCAAGAAACTACCCAAGAAACTACCCAAGAAAAAATTTTATCAGAAATTAAAAGAAATTCGAAGATAACTAGAAAACAATTAAAAGAAAAATTATGAAATATCACAGAAGACGGAGTTAAATATCATTTAAAAAAACTTCAAGACTCTTGAAAACTCAAAAGAGTTTGACCTGCAAAGTGAGGTTATTGGGAAGTGATAGACTAAAGACGAAAGTTCAAAACTACTCTTAGAATTGAACAACAAAAAAACCCTGAGTTTTTAAAATGACTCAGGGTGTTGTATTGTGAAATTATCATTCTTCATTGTTATATTCATAATCAAGCAAACTTCTAACTTCATATTCAGACAGTCCACACATTCTCAAACTTCATCTTATTTGCCAAATAAAGCCTATCATTTCTCTAACTTTGTTCATATATCTATCCCAATCTTCAGTAGATACAGACTGTTTCCAATTTTCAAAGATATCCTTTCATTCTTGTATGCTATATCTTGTCTTATTATCAAATTGATTTTGCCAGTCTTCATCGTATTGTTGATCTATATTATCAAAAAGTTGTTGGAAAAAGTCCATAGCTTTTTGTTCAGTTTGAGGCTTGTAATAAGCCCAAGACGGTAGTTCTTCGCCAAGTGATGTAACAAAATGTCATCTAAATACAGCCAAAAAGTCCATCAACTCTTGCCAGTGTTCACCAGATCAGCTATCATAAGGGCTTTGAGTAACTTCCAAATCTTCAGCATTTTCTAGTATAGTTTGTTTCATATCTTTGTAATCATCAGCAAGATTTGGAAACTTTTGGAACAAAACTATATCATCTCATAGTTCGTCTTGTTTTTCTTGTAGTTTATCTATTAGCTTGTCTGCATCTTGGTACAGTTCTTGTAATCTTAATGGATATGTCATTTTGTTTTTGTTTTAAGATATAAAATAAACTGCACTAATATCAAAGCCGGCTTTTGTATAGGCAGTAAACAAATTTTATAATAAAATTTTAAATTTTCAAGAGATTTTTTGAAAAAATTTAAAAAATAAAAGTGTTTTAGAGTATACCTCAAGTAATGAAAGCATATTATAGGTATGGTGTGTTGGTAAAACCCCGGGCTTGGTTTTGAATTATACCTATATAAAGCCCGGGGTTGAAGTGTTTTAAAGCATACCTCAAGTACTGAAAGCATATTATAGGTATGGTGTATACCTCAAGTACTGAAAGCATATTGTAGGTATGGTGCATACCTCAAGTACTGAA
>CAYMVT010000072.1:0-1316 GCA_964394325.1 uncultured Candidatus Peribacteria bacterium
TTAGATGGAGATACGAAACCAAAGATGATGGCAGGATTAGGAAAATACCACTGTATGATTTTAACACCAAAATAATAACCCAATACCTTCTTTCGAAATTTGATCCTATTATAGAAAATAGATTGTGTGATTATGTGTATGGTTACAGAAAATGACCCAATATCACTGCACCTGTTGACCTGATTATCAAAAAAAGAAAAAAATACAAATATTGGCTCAAGATAGATATTCAAGATTTCTTTGAAAATATTAACTATTGGAAACTGATAAAATATTTGGAAGATATAGATGCACCACAAGATAGCTTGGTTATTTTGCAAAAATTCTTTACTTATAGTTTGTACAAATGATATTTCATAGATGAAATGTGAGTCAGTCCAGGCAATGCTTTGACAAGGAAGTTGGCTTTGTTTTACCTTACACCTTTGGATGACTTTTTGCTTCCCAAAAAGAATGTATTCTTTGTTCGCTATGTAGATGATATCTTGGTAGGTGCTAGGACCTTTTCTAGAATTACCAAAATGTATGAAGGAATAGAACTGATAGCCAAAAAACATTTGGATCTAACATTCAATCAAAACAAGACTATACTCGTTAACAGAAAACACAAATTTGAATTTGTGGGGTATGAATTTGAAAGACAATATGTTAGACCAGCTCCTCATGTCTTACCAAAGTATCAACAACACATCAAAAATTATTGCAATATATCAAAGACTGATAATATCCCTGATTTTATTGATAACCTTCAAGAAGTAATCAAAAAAATTAATAACTTGAATGGACGGTATCGTTTTATGTACGGTAAATACAATTGGTCTGTTTTTAGAGACTCTGGGAACAGCTTTGTCTTTGATGAACTAAAAAAACTTGTTAGTAAACAAAAACTATCAGTTGTATTTCATAATAATGCCTTCAGAAATTTGGGGCTGATAGAGTTGTAAATAGCATTCATTACGGCGGACTTTTTGCTAGCGCCTCCACGTTACACCCTTGATAATTCTTTTATAATTTTGGGAAATATATTAAATTTCCTTCAAAATAAAAACACTACTTCATACTATGTGGAAGTTACTGGATCAATATATGAAATAGCCTACCTCAAAAACTAACTTTTAAATTTTATTTTGTTTCGTATACTATAAAAACAGCTCAATTTTTTAATTGATCTCATAAAAATTTCACTTCTTTTATGTTGTGTCATTTTTCTTCCAAAGCACTGAGTTCGGAATTTATGTTGTTTTCCATTTCTGAAAACTTTACATTGTATAGATCTATTAATTTAATTTTTTGCATTTTGTAAGATATTAACTTAG
>CAYMVT010000072.1:1416-4036 GCA_964394325.1 uncultured Candidatus Peribacteria bacterium
CGCGCCCGGGCGCCAACTATAATGCAGAATTTGACTGCTTTTTTAGGGCAATTTCTGCGCCCGGGCGGGGATATATAAATAATGTTCCTGAAAATTTCGCTAGGAAGATGTGAAAAGAAATTGATTTGAAGGGTGTATAGATAACTAAAAAATAAAGCTTCATTCTCATCCTGTGAAATTTTTTTCAAGGCCGGTCTTGAGTTAAAATTTTCTTATATGAAATCTAATTTATCTATATTATTTTTGTCTATAGTCTCCCCATCAAAATCTGGATAAGTTTTCAAAAATTTATTTAATCAAGACTTGTCCGAAGATTTTAATTTGTCCTTCCATTTGAATTCATATGCTTTTTTTTGAGACTCAAGTATGAGATCTACTTCATAGTTTTCATCATTTGTTCTCCAAAATTTCAAATCATCATATCACAATCAATTTTTGATAAGATCTGATAGCATTATATTTTCAAATAATATACCAAACTCTTGCGATGAAAAATCATACCTACTTATAATATAGTTCCTAAATCCTGGATCCAAAAAATATATTTTGGGAGATTTGTTTATTTCTTTTAGCTTGTTGTTAAAAAAAGGCTTTTGTTCTATTACCAAAAATGTTTCTTTGAGAACTTGTATAAATTTTTTGACACTTGGTGCGGAAATATGAGACAAACTCGCCAAAGATGAATAATTTGCTGTATTTCAATTATTGAAAGCTAGTTGTCTTGTCAACTCTTTGAATTCATAAAGTTTGTTAGTGTATAGTACGATGTCTCTATTGAACCAAAAATCAAAAATATCAGCTAATTCTTGTATTTTGTCTTTTGAAGATCTTGCAAGTACTACTTTGGGAAATCAGCCATAGATTCAAAACTCTTGTATATAATTTTCCAGCTTGTATTTATTTTTTGGATTTTTTATAAAACTGTTTGTATTTTTGATATCAATATTTTCTTTCCAAGATATAAATTCTTGTATATCCAAAGGTCGCATATAGTAAATTCTCTTTCTTCATGCAAAGGATTCTTTTATATTTTTGTTTATTTCAATGTTGTTTGAGCCTGAAACTATTATTTTGATATTTTTGTGCTCATCGTATAGATACTTTAGTATAGGTGATATGTTTTTGACTTTTTGAAATTCATCCAAGAAAAGATAGTATTTTTTATTTTTCTCAACTATTGTATTATTTATAAAATTTTCTATGTCAGATACAGACTGAAAAAATCTATGATATTCAAAATTTTCCATATTTAAATATTGTTTGTTGTCAGTATGAATTTCTTCAAATATTTTTTTTATAAAAGTTGTTTTACCTACTTGTCTAGGTCATACTATGAAACAAATTTTATCATTTTCTATGATGTCTTTTTGTTTATCATATATTTTTCTAAAATGCATTTTATGATACTTTAAAGTAATTAAAACTTAAGTTTATTTTACTGATACTTTATAAAAAATCAAGTTTTTATTATAGTTTTTTCAAGGCCGGCCTTGAAAATTTATCAAAAAATAGCTGCTGAAAGCGAAATTTTTTTAAGGCCGGCCTTGGTTAGTCCCAATAGATTTTCTTGCTTTTTGTATTGATTTGTTTATAAATACTCAAATTTAAAAACAAACCAAAAAGATTTTATGATAGTAGTAGATGTAGAAGCTACATGACTGGATACTCAAAAGTGCAGCATTTTGAGTATAGGTGCTGTGAATTTTTTTGATATTCAAGAGCAGTTTTATGATGAGTGTGATCCACGAGATTGAGCCTTTATTCAGCAAGAAGCTTTGAAAATTAATTGATTTGATCTTTGAGAAAAAAACAACTCACAAAAACTTTCTGAAGCAGAACTTATCCAAAAGTTTACCAGTTGGCTTGGCAAATTTTCTTTCAAAATTATTTGATGACAACATCCTATGGCTTTGGATATACCATTGATGAAAGCTGCATGTGATAGGGCAGGGGTTGACTTCAAGTTTCCTTACAAAACTGTTGATCTGCACTCTCTGTGATACGATTATGTTATCAAAAACTGACTGAAAATTCCGTTAAAACCAGATGGAACAAGTGATATAAGTTTGGATAGTATTGGTATGTGGCTTGGTATTGGAGAAGAGCCACATCCACACAATGCACTTACTGGTGCCAAATTTACGGCAGAGTGTTTATCCAGGTTAATATACTCAAAGCCTCTTGGTTTGTTTAATTGTTAAAAATTTTTTGATGAGTTTACTTGCTAACTTTATTGATACTTTTAGGTATTACTTATTTGTATTTCAGTTTACAAGTTTTGATAATCCTTGGAATAATTTTAGTAAAGATTTGACAGAAGCCAAGTTGGTACAAAATGTTAGAAACTGAAAAGTAGATGATTTTCAGGTGATTTTGGAAAGATATTCTGATAAAATATACAGATACATATATTATCATTTTGGTTTCAACAAAGAACTGAGTACAGACTTGACACAGGAAGTTTTTGTGCATGTTTGGAACAAATTGGATAAGTATGATTGACAGCAAAAATTTGAACCGTGGCTTTATAGATTGGCTTCCAACTATTGTATAGACTGGATTAGAAAAAATAAAAAGAATTTATCTGAAAGTTCTTTGGATGATATTTCGTATAATATAT
>CAYMVT010000073.1:0-3888 GCA_964394325.1 uncultured Candidatus Peribacteria bacterium
AGAAATATTTCAGGAGAAAGTGAAAGAAGTATAAGAAGAGTTGATATAATAATGTTAAAATTCATAATCGTGTTAGTATACATGAAAGACCAGAGGAAGTAGAAAAAAGAAAAAAATTGTGACATTGGGAGTGAGATACAATAATATGAAAGAATCACAAACAATGAATATTAACATATGTAGAAAGGGTAAGTTGATACTTATGCGCTGGAAAATTAAACAAGAGAACAGCTAGTAATGTAACAGAGAAAAGTTATGAACTGATGAAAATACAAACTGACTTATTAGAGAGTTCTTTCCAAGATGGATGGACTTATCAGACATTAAGCAAGAAGGACTTGATAAAATAGTAGATTTAATTAATAATAGACCAAGAAAAAGATTAAACTATCTAACTCCTATAGAGTTTCTTAATAAAAAAGGTTTGTACTTTAGAACGAGAATCTAGGTATTAGAGTTCTCAAGAATAATAAAAGAACTATTGATGAGCAGAATGTCTTTGATATTTACTTTATGAATACCTTACAATAAAATTCAAGAAGTTAAAAATAAAGATTGACCATTACAGATTGGTCTGTTTTAACATTTTCTTGGGACAGTAGTGCAGTTTAATATATTGTTATCTATGTTTTTTAGTAAAATAATTTCAAAACAAAATGGATATAGGAAAAGCAAATGAAATATTACTAAAGTGCTTCGATGAATGAAGTAATAATTCAAGTAATCAAGTTAAAATTTATAATAATTATAAGTTAATGCATAGTATTTGAGTTTTAGAAGTATGAAGGAATTTACTAATAAAACTCTCACAAAGAGAAAAAATAGAAAAATGACTAAAAAAAAGCGGAGAGATAATTTTTTTACTACATGATATAGGGAGATTTTACCAAAATGATAAACAAAAAATATTTTGAAATTTAGAATATGATCATTGAGACAAGTCTTTTGATATATTAAAAAGTTTTTGATATGATGATAAGATATTGCTACCTATCAAATATCACAACAAATTAAAAATAAGTAAAATATATCAAGAGAGAAAATATCAAAAAATGTCTACAAACGATCAAATAGAAACAGTTTTTTTAATTAAACTAATAAGGGATGCAGACAAAATTGAAAACATGATTTATTTAATATATGACACTGAGCACATACTAAAAACAATGCTTGAAGAAAAAAAATTAGGCTACCATGGTTTTACTGATAAAAACTTAAAAGATTTCCAAAGCTATGAACTTATAAATTTAAACAACATAAAAACTCTTTGAGATTATTCTCTTTTATTGCTTTCATGGATATTTGATATTAATTTTGAAGAAAGTATAGAAATACTAAGATTTTACTGATTTTTTGAAAAAATCTTTGAAAAAATGGATGAACACATACAAATGCAAGACCATCAAAGACAAATTATAAAAACTACTATCCACAGTTACTTGCAAAAACAACTTGAAAATTAACTTTACTATCAAACAAAAGAAGCACATTAACTCAAAAATAATAGTTTAATACAATATAAACTAATAGAAAAGATTTGAATAATAGTTATTTAAAAAAGCTTTTTCTTGATTTTTATCTTTAATATCCAGAAAATCTTGAAAAAATAAAATTAATAATTATCATTATTGTTTATTAATTTTTCAAATTAAATTAATAAAAAACAGATTTTTTACAATGAACCTTTATTAATATGGAAAAAGAATTAAATAAAATTGAAAATATAAATTCAAAGAACAAATTGAGCAAAATAAATAATATAAAAACTTTTTTTTCAGATAAATTATTTTCATTATTTTCAAAAAAATCAGTGGAAGAAAATCAAAAACCGGTGGATAAGGAACTTCTGGAAATAATATCAGATATAATAAATGATGAAGATTTCAAAAAACTAAAGGGCCATAGTCAGCACATTTTTTTTAATAGGTATGAACATTTATTGAATGTTTGTGTACTTTCTTACAAGATGGCAAAATTTTTTAAATGAAACAAAGAAACTTGTGCATTAGCATGACTTTTGCATGATTATCATTTCACAAAGACGAGATCTTATATTCATTGAGCTATAGCTGCAAAAAATGCAAAAAAATTTTGAGTAAGTAGTGATGTTTTGAATATAGTAAAATCTCATATGTATCCAAGTGGTATTAGTAAACATAGTAAACCTACAGGTAGAAATTTTTGGATTGTAAAATCTGCTGATTCTTTTTTTGCAATTTATGAAGTTTTGTACTCTATTTTACACCTATCATTTGAATGAAAAGATAAAATTAAAAGAAAGAATAACCAATTGCTTTTAGAACTTGTAGAAGTTCTTCAACAAAGAAAAGAAGCTGCAACATTAGAAGTTCCAAGTTAACTATAACTTCCAAGTTAAAAAGTATATATTAATTTTTTGAGTTCAAGCCACAAGTTTTCACCTGGTATATCTCAACTTTTTATGCCAAAATCTAATTCAATTAATCAATAATAAAAACTTTTTATTCTACTTTTTTGAGTTGATAGTTTAGGTATTTTATTTATGTTTTTACTAACTACAAAAGGATGTAAAGATAATTGCTTAGCAATAGTTTTGGAATCTTTGATTCATTGACTATACAAATCAGTCATCTGAAGTGTAGTTTTTATTCACCAATACAAAACTCCAAGAAATTGAAATTCATCTGTTCAAGATTTTTTTACCTGCTGTATGAAATCAATACTTTTTTCTTTGTCAGAAAACATTATATCAATTATTTCAAAAACATTTATATCTTTTTGACTAAAAACTATTTTATCAATCATTTCTTTTGATACAGATTTGTTATGAAATTCAGCATAAGACGATAGTTTTTTTGCTTCAGATTCTAATACAAACAAATCTTTTCATATTTTATTTATAAAATATTGCAAATTTTCATCTGTTATTTTTATATTACCAAAAAAATCTTTTACAATTTGTTTTATTTGAGGCATGTTTTTCTTTGCAAAATTTTTTTGGGTTATGTTTTGGGATAAAAACTTATAAAATTTTGTTCTTTTATCAGGTTTGAAGCTGATTAACAACAAAACCGATTCATTTCAAATGGAATCTATATTTTTGTGAATATCATCTTGTAATTTTTCAATTATTTCGTTGTTCATATAATTCGACTTATCTGAATCTCTAGGAATGCCAAAAATTAATATTAATTTTTTTTCCGCAAACAAACCTCAAGAAAATATTGTATTTTTGACTCTAGAATAAGAGATATTTTCTCAGTGAAATTGAAAAATATTGTCTTGTCAGTATTTAGCAGCAAAAAGTTGTTTTCGTTTTTTTATTTCTTTGAAAATTAAATATTTTTCTTCTCAAGTAAATAATTGAATATTTTTTTTCAAAACTTATAAATTTTACTTTTAAAAACGATAATATCATAAACAAAAGATTTTATTTTGCAATAAAAAAATCACTTGCTGTGACAGCAATGTTAAATTGTCAGTATTAGACACAAATAGAATTGTCAGTAAAATAATATTGTTTTAATTTTATTAACACAATATTATGACTTTACTTTATACTGACAAACAAATGAATAAAGTTCGTATCATTCAAAAACTTATTGACCAAAAAATTGATATTACAGATGCATGTAGTGCTTTAAACTGTTCTGAAAGAACAATTTATAGATACAAGTCTACTTTAATCAATGAATGACCTCCAGGGTTCATTCATTGATTACAATGAAAGCCTCCCAATCATAATCCATATTCTTCTAAACATCAAGATTTAGATAAAATTATTACTCAAGACAAATTTATCTGATTTTGACCTACATTCTTATCTGAAAAGTTACTTGAAATCTATTGATTTCATATCAATAAAGAATCTCTTAGAAAAAGAATGATTAAATTATGATTATGGTTACC
>CAYMVT010000074.1:0-3595 GCA_964394325.1 uncultured Candidatus Peribacteria bacterium
CTAGTAACTTTTGTTTTTTTGGTATGAGTATGATTTTATTGATACAATTATTATATGTCTACAACACTACAAAACAACATTAGCAAAACCGAAGAAAAAATAGAACAAGAAGAAGAAAAATACAGCTCGTTAACACAAGAAGATAATTATGAAAGATTTGAAACAGCATTACACATAAAAGATAATGTTGAAAAAATATCTTGGCAAAAAAGAATATCGTCATTGATAGACGTTTTTGATAGAGTAAGCCAAATATGAGAAGGTGAAGAAGTAAATTTTGAGGATTTTGCTATAAATGTAGAAAATATACAGCTTAGGTGAGATGTAAGACATTTATCAACAGTTTATCAACAAGATTGATTAATTGATGAATTCAAACAATTGGATTTCATACAAACAATCAATATCCCTTCATACTCCAAAAGGTGAGAAAATTATCAATTCAATTTAACATCTAAACTAAAAATAGATGACTAACGAAGACAAAAAAATACAAAAACAAATCCAAGAAACCAAATATAAAATAATTATATTCATTTTGATACTGTTTTCTTTTGTTTATTGGTGAAATTTTATGGAAAGTTTTGAACAAGTAAATGATTTGCAAGATCAATTTGATAGTAACAAACAAGCAAAAGAATCAATTCAACAAGAAATTAAGCAAGCAAAACAAAATATAGATCTTTTGGAAGAAATAACACAAAATAAAGAAGAAATAATAAATTGTATAAATGAAGAAGAATGTATACTATCAGAAACACTTGAATTAGGTGATAAAATAAAAGATGATGTGATCAGAAATTATCTACTTATAAAAGATCATAATGTTGAGAAAATGGATTACGATCAAAGATTGATATTACAAAATGTTAATGAATTTTTATTAAATACAAATACACAAAAACCATACTGAAATATAAATATAATATCTTTTGGCAATACAAGTGAAAGTTGATTTTATGAATGATTGTATGAATTACCAATTACATTAAGTGCCGAATTCAGTAATATTGATAACTTTTTCAACTTTTTGGAAAATATAGAAATAAATACCAGTATTGATTTGCCAGTGTTATACAAGATAGACTCCATAAATTATGATATAATAAGATACGATGAACCACAAACAGTAAATATCAATTTAACTGCTTATTTTAAATAAAATTTTTTAGTAAAAAACTTAAAAGGAATATATTGATTAGAACCTGCTTAAAAAATTCGCATTTCCATATTCTTGTAAAGTGCAAGCAGCCACTAAAAAAACTAAAGCACAGTAAACAACTACACTCAAAGAACAAGGAACTTTTCCTTTAAATTAAATTAGAAAGCACTTAAAAAGCATCAAAATTACTCTCTAATTGCAGATTAAAATACTATTTAAAAGTTTATGTTTAATTTAAATGTTTGAAAAAATTGCAAGAAAACTATTAGAATACAAATGGGATGTTTCTAGATTCACAACCAAAGATAAAATTTTCTTTTTCAAAGAATTAGCATATCTAATACAAGGTGGAATAGTAATCACTGATGCTATTATGCTAATCAGAAACAATACAGACAACTCAAAAATCAAAGAAATATGCGATCAAATATATTCTTCACTCAAAAAATGAGAAACATTTTCTAGAACCATATCAAAACTTCCAAAACACTTCAATGAATGAGACGCCAACATTATTAGATCATGAGAAGGTTCAGGTGAATTAGTTAATGTACTCAAGTATCTTGCAAGTGAATATGAGTTTTTGTATGACATAAAAAACAGATATATTTCAGCTATGGTATACCCTGCCCTAATATTTGGAGCGTCAATCATAGCAGTTTATATAATCTTTACTGTAATATTACCATGAATACTAGAAATAATACAAGATTTTGAATGAGCTACAATTCCTTTTACTACACAACTTTTAATGGATATTACAAACTTTCTTATAGAATATAATATTGCAATTTTAATAGTTTTGTTCTTATTAGCATTATGATTTTCTATCATGTTTGGTATTCAGGAAGGTAAAAGATGGATTGACAAACAAGCCTTCAAAATACCAATATTTGGAAAACTTACAAAGTACTATAATCTTATCAAATTTTTGAGGTACAAAAAATTACTAATAGCCTCATGAATGAATTATGTACAAGTGTTCAATTCTTTGAAAAAAATATTCAATAATTCTCAATATACGGATATGTTTCAGGATGTATTAAATAATATAAATAAATGACAAGACATAATAGATCCTATGGAGAATTACAAAAATATAATTCCACCAGATGTAATTGTTCTATTAAGAGCATGAATGGAATCAGCAAACACCGAAAGCTCTATCCAAAATGCTATTGATTTATATCAAGAAGATTTTGATAAAAATTTAAATAATTTGTCCAAAGTAATAGAGCCCTTGTTGGTAATCTTTGTCTGAGCAATTATTGCTTTCATAGCTTTATCTGTATTTGGGATAGTATGATCAATATTGGATTCAGCAACATTTTAAAAAAGACATCAAAAAACAAATGAAAACTTGATTTACATTAATCGAGCTTGTAATAGTCGTACTTATTATATTAATTATTTTACTTTCTGTAATATTTTATTGAAGTAATCAGTTGGTAAATACTCAGTTTAGAGTTGATAAACAGCTGTTAACAAACACACATTTTGATGTTGTTAGACACTGACTTTCTTCAAGCTATTATTATTGACAACCTTTTGATTCAATGCGATTGACAGCTCAAAATCAATCAAGCAATATAAAAAATTATCTTTCTTGAGCAAATGAAAAAAAACTGTTTGAATCTAAAAAACTAAAAAATTCTTATATTTCCTGATTTAATATACAATGAAATAATTTTTTGACTTGAAATTTTATAATTGAATCTTATAAAGTATGATGTAACTTTAAGTGAAATGGTAGTATATTTACATGATGAAAAGTAAAATTTGATCTAATCCCTACTAATTGAGCAGAAAAAGCATGCTTTAATATAAATTTAAGTTCCTGCAAACTTTTTGAAATAAATTGTAATTAAATAACAAATGAAAAAAGGTGTAACATTAATAGAGATATTAATAGCAATTTTAATTGTAGGTGTTGGTATTGTTTACATATTATCTACAGTAATTTCTAATATGGGCTTTTTGGAAAGAACGAATCTGAAAAATCAAGCTACATTTTTGGCAAAAGAATGAATGGAAATAGCTTATAATCTAGTAGATAGTAATATTAACAAATGAATGAATTGGAATTGTGCTGAATATGACAGTAGTTATTCTTGTATATATTTTCTTGAAAAAGGTAGCTACTATCAAGCATCGATAAAAACAGGTGATTATTATAGTGTTGCAAGTACAGACCCTATATTTGATCAAAACATACTCTATTATCATACCGGTGATATTAGTTGATACACAGGATTCTGGTATGATCATGATGATTCAGGTGAAGAAACATTTTTTTCCAGACACCTTTCCTTTACTTGAGTATATTCAGAACCTGAAAGTGAAATTTTGGATCAAGACGATTGAATTTTAAAAATCAAGTCTATAGTGGAATATCAAAAATGATGACTCACCTGAGATGTAATATTAGAAAGT
>CAYMVT010000075.1:0-3557 GCA_964394325.1 uncultured Candidatus Peribacteria bacterium
AATAAAAAAATCTTCATTAAACTTCACAAGATCATTTCCTTACTAGAAAAGAAACATCTATGCAAATCAGGTCTTTAAAAGCAGTTTTTATTTAATAATTAAACTTTAAAAAATAATTTATTGCAAAATCTATTGACAAAGTATATTATATATATACAATATAAATACCCTTTAAACTACAAAATAAAAATAAAAGGGTCTTTATATTTTAACATATAAACAAAATGGGACTTTTTTAACTTAACAAATAACAAACAAGTTATTTTTAATCCTGCATCTTGCAGGATTTTTTTGTTAATCAAACAACACCTACAAAATATTAAATAATGACATCTAAACTCATTCAAATTATTCTAAAAAAGAGAGTATATGTACGACAAAACAAACTTTTAATTAGTTTCTAATCAGTAATAATTCTCAATCAAAAAAGACGTAAAATCCTCATCATGCAACAACAGATCAATAATATCTTTGTCAAATTGTAATCATTTCCATCTTTCTAATTCGCCAAAAACATACTCCAAAGAACTTTTAGTTGAATTATAACACCTTTTTGTAAGCATAGCATCAATACTGTCAGCAATAGCCATTATACTAGAAACCAAAGATATTTGTCACTCCTTAAGTTGGTAAGGGTATCATTTTCCATCGGGTCTTTCATGATGTGATATTCAATAGATAATAAATTGAGGTATACTAACTTGCTCTCAAAGGAAACTTTTTAAAACTTTTTCTCATCTTTTAGAATGACTTTTTATTTCTTCAAATTCTTCATCTGACAGTGGTATCCTAGAAGACAAAGTAAGAAGATCCGTTGCTACTTTACCACAATCATGCAGCAGGCCGCTGAGATACAAAGCATCTACAAATCAGGCATCTTTATTCATAAACTCTTCAATTCACTTATAAAGTTTATTATGAAATAGTTGTTGGATTTCTAATTCTACATGCTTTATTTCATCCTCATGAGAATTTCTGAATTGATTATTTTGAAAAATTATTTCAGCTATTTTACTGGCATTATTTGCTACTCTTCTACTATGTCATTGAGAATAACTCAGATCAAAATTATCTATTATTCAAAAAATTAATCTAATAACATGATTAAACTTAATTTTTCACATGCTTTTAAAGTCTTCTAATAACTTTGAATAAGTAAAATATTCCAAACCTCCAGCATGAGTTTTTGCTACTTTTTTTATAATACTATTTACAAAGTCACTATCTGTTTCATCATATGATTTATTATTAGATTTTTGGGCAATTGTTTCTTCAAAATCTATTTTGGGAAGTTTATTAATTGGAGCTTGTTCACTCATTATAGTATTGTAAATTTTTGCCAAATAATCTGATTCCAATGTTCATCTCTTTTGAAAAGTTTTGATAGTATCTTTATCAATCCAATAATTTACCTGATAATAATTAATATCATATTTTTCAACATTTGATAAATTAAAAGAATCAACAAAATTGTTAAAAAGCTTTTTGAAATAAAAACACAGCAAAAAATTTAATACAGCAAACTGCATTTTTGAGTAAACAACTTTATTATCATAATTTTGTTGATAATTAAGCAAAAATCTCCCTACAAATCATTCTGTAACACCATCATCAAACAATCTACAAATTTCATTAGTAAAATAACTTTTCAAAGCATCTGTATCCTGATTAATCAATCAACTACACAACATTCATTCACTTTGTAACTCTAACAAGAAATTATCAAAATATGCTTTATAATAAATAAGCTCACTTTCTATAGTGTCCTTTTGAGTTTTGATATCAAATCTTTCTGGAAAAGTAGCTCTTGTATAAAATACTTGTAAATCTGAAACAATATCTACTAGATGATAATATTTTTTGTTTATTTTCATAGAATCAATGAAACCAGATTTGTCCAATTTGGAATCTGAGTTTATTCATTTGTCAAAAACATTTTCAGCTGAATCTTTTTCTAAGACCAAATTAAAGAGTATTCAAAATACATTATAAATTGATAATTGAATATCAGGAGAAAATTTATTAATGTTTTTTTGAAAATAATCATAATTTTTATCAACAATAGATTTATTAAATTGGGAAGTAGGATTCGCTACTCATAATCTTAAAACTAAGATAAGTTTTAGTATTTCACAATAAAAATCAATTTTTTCAAGATAATTGAAATAAAAATCTATATCTTCTTGATTTAATTCTTTTTTGTCAAGATTATGTCTTAATAGTTCCTCTAACAAGCTTAATTCATTACTTCATATTTCTTTTTCTTTGTCTTTATTTTCAGCAGGATCAAATGAAATTTCATCAAGAATATATCTACAATTTTTAATCTTTTCTCTATATGAATCAAGCAAATAAATATCATACTCTAATAGTTTTGAGTCCACTATCAAAGCATGTGAAGAAATAGAAGAAAATTTTTTAAAAAAAGATATTTCTTTGTCCTTCAAAAAATAAATAAAATAAAAAAAATCTTCAGTTCTATTTATGTTTTTAAGTTTTTGGGAAGCAGAATCTACAAGATTTTTTCTTTGGATTATTTTAGATAAATCATTACTTTTTGATTGATCTGTAAGATCTCTATTCTGTAAGCTAAAATTATCATCTTTTATGTGTGTAATCTCATCGTCTTTTTTTTTGATATAATCATTTAAATAAGGTTTTATGAACATATATACCTTTTCATACTTGAGAAAATAGTCTTGTAAATTTTTACCTTGTACTCAATCTTTTGAAATGTTTCAATTATCCTCCAAAAGATTTTTATTTATAATATTTAAAAAATCTTTTTCATCAATTTGTTCAAAGAAAACATTTATCAAATGAAAGATCAAATTTCATATGTTTGTATCTTGTAATGTATAAGCTGTGTAATTGTTTTCTTCTGAGTGATCTTTTACAAAAAAAACTTTGTCACCTATCTGTTTTACAACATTACAGCTAAATTTTTTATGAAAATTTTTTTTTCGTTTTTCAAATTCTTCCATCAAGAATGAAAACAAATCCAAAAAAAATTTCTCAAATTCTTTAACATCATGTCTTTTTTTTTGAAATTCAGAGTTTATAAGCATTTTTGCATCATCTATCTCCATTTTCAACAAGTCTTGAAAATTTTCGAGGGTTTCTTTTTCCAATAATTGTTGACAATTATCATTTTCAATATTTTTTTTCATAATCTTTTATAAATTCTTTAAATTTTATAAATTATAATCCGTTTCAAAAGTTTTTGTTCATATACACCATCTTTTTTTCGAAAAAATTGAGCTCATAAAATACCCTTTGCAGGAAGCAAAGATTATTTTACATGAGAAAAAACCCTATATTATGTAATTTTTAATATTTTGCAAGTGGTGTATAATTAAACACTAACAACTTCTTATAAATAAAAATTAAATAAAATCAAGATTATTTGAAGATTTATTTTAAATATATTTTTTTATTGATTTTTAGAAAATAATAGTTATGAAATATATCATCTGACTTTAAAAATTTTTTGAAATCCTAAATAGTGTCTGCTGAAAAAGTCTTAATTTCCATATTTTTGTGCAGTGCCAGCAGCC
>CAYMVT010000076.1:0-3523 GCA_964394325.1 uncultured Candidatus Peribacteria bacterium
ATCAAAGAAGACTACAAAGATCAATTATCCCAAAGAGAAACTCCATTGGATATCTGATTCAGAGTTTTCAAAACCGATACAAGCAATATGAAAGATGTTTATTGTCATCCAAATGAGATTGATCAAAACAAACTTTTGGAAGTAAATGATAATATCAAAGAAGACAGAACAGAAGAAGATTTACTTGTACAAGTTATGCTTGATCTTGGACTTACTCTGGATTTACCAATTAATCAAGAAGTAATATCCAATAACAAATTTTATTTTGTTGCCGAAAATTCATTGATAGTATGTTTTGATGAAAAAATTAATATGGAAGCAATAGAAGAAATAGCAAACTACAATCCTTTACAAGTTGTTTTCAAAGATAGCTCTTTTAGAGATGACAAAGACAGAATCAATGTAGAAACCAAATTTCAGCAATTAAGTCCAGATACTACAGTGAAGGTGATTTAGAATTAATCAAAAAAAATGAAATTGAAATTCAAACAACAACAATATCAAATTGATGCAACAAATGCTGTAGTTAATTGTTTTTTGGGACAAACCAAATGATTTAGGAAAGAAACAGCCAATAGGAGGGTAATAGATGCCAATATATTTGGTAAAAAGATAGAAACAGATGAAATATTCTCAAACAAAAAATTAGAGTTATCAGACCAAGAAATCTTGCAGAATGTAAAGACAGTCCAGAAAGCAAATGGACTTCCTCAAAGTAATAAACTTGAATGAATGAATTTCACTATAGAAATGGAAACATGAACAGGTAAAACTTATGTTTATACTCAAACTATTTTTGAACTAAATCAAAAATATGGTTGGAATAAGTTTATTATAATGGTTCCTTCTATTGCTATTAGAGAATGAGTTTACAAATCATTACAAATGACAGCAGATCATTTCTTTCAGCTGTACTGAAAAAAAATCAGATTTTTTGTATACGATACCAAAAACAAATCCAATCTAATTAACATCAAAAACTTTGCCAACACTTCAAACATAGAAGTAATAATACTGAATTATCAAGCATTTGCCACTCAGAGCAAAGAATCAAGAAAAATATATCAAGAATTAGATGTAATTCAATCACAAAGACCAATTGATATTATCAAAAGGGCAAGGCCTATACTTATTATAGATGAACCCCAAAAATTCTGACCACAAGCAGAAAAAAAACTTACAGAATTCAATCCTTTGTTTAATCTCAGATATTCTGCTACTCATAAACAGGAATACAACAAAATTTATAGACTGGATGCTATAGATGCTTTCAATCAAAAACTTGTCAAAAAGATAAATGTAAAATGAATAGAAGTAGTATGAAATAGTGGGACCAATAGTTATCTTTTCTTGGATCAGATTAATATTAGCAAGGACAGTTATCCAACTGCATATATAGAACTTGAAGTAAAGCAAAAAAGCTGAAATATCAAAAAAATACTCAAAAAATTTAATCAATGAGATGAACTTTTTCCGATATCTTGAGAACTACAGCAATACAAAGGTTTCAAAATCAGTGAAATAAATGGTAAAAACAATACAGTTAGTTTTACTAATTGAGTGCAATTGAAAGTTGGTCAAACAGTATGAGATGTAGATGAAAGCCACATAAGAAGAATTCAGATAAGAGAAACAATCAGATCTCATTTGGAGAAAGAAAGAATAATGTATCACAAGTGAATAAAAGTTTTGTCTTTGTTTTTTATTGATGAAGTAGCCAAGTACAGATCTTATGACAATGATTGAAATCTGCAAAAATGAGAATACGAAAAGATTTTTGAAGAGGAGTATACCAAGGCACTTAATGAAATATGAATTTTTGATACTGAATTTATGGAATATGCCCAAAAGCATCCAGTAGATCAGATTCATAATGGTTACTTTTCAATAGACAAAAAATGAAGGTATGTAGACTCCAAAGAAAAGAAAGGTCAGGATTGAAGTGATGATGAATCTGCTTATGATTTGATAATGAAAGATAAAGAAAAATTACTTAGTTTTTCTGAACCAACAAGATTTATATTTTCTCACTCCGCCCTTAGAGAATGATGGGACAATCCAAATGTTTTCCAAATATGTACTCTAAAGCATAGCCAATCTTATATTAGCAAAAGACAAGAAATTTGAAGAGGTCTTAGAATATGTGTAAATTCAAACTGAGAGAGAATGGATTATTCTGTGCTTGGTGAAGAATTTTTTGATTTCAATACTTTGACGGTAATTGCAAGTGAGTCTTATGATGATTTTGCAAAACAGCTACAAAAAGAAATTTTGGAATCTATCTCAAACAGACCTACCAAACTTACTCCAGATGTTTTCAAACAAAAAACTCTAATAAATGATGAATGACAAGAACTGGTTTTTGATGATCAGAAGTCTATGGATTTGATTTTTGATCTAAAATGAAAATGATATATTGATGATAACTACAAAGTAACAGACAAATTTATTGAAGATATCGAAAAAAACGAATTTGAAGCACCTTCTGCATTTGAAGGGTTTGAAACTCAATTAGCAGATATGATCAAATCTATTTATAATACTGATAACTTCAAAGTAGCAGAAAACGAAAAATCAAAAAATGTAAGAAAAACTATTTTACAACCAAATGAAAATTTTGCGAAAAAAGAATTTCAGCAACTATGGGATAAGATAAAAGTAAAAACTACTTATGAAGTTAATTTTGATACAGATGAACTTATCCAAAAGAGTATAGAAGCTATCAACAAATCATTGGAAGTCAAAAAAGTGATGGTTAAAATAACAGAATGAGATCAAAAAGAGGAAATGGATGAAATGGATCTTTATGAAAAAACAAGCATGAATAGGACAAACAGCCAGATCCAAAAAACAGAGCATCTTCTTTGAGATGTTAGATATGACCTTGTAGGAGAAATTGCCAAGTGAACAACTCTTACAAGAAACACGGTAACCAAGATTTTGAGTAAAATAAGAGAAGACAAATTTCGTCAGTTCAAAGTTAATCCAGAAGATTTTATAAGACAGACCATTGATTTAATAGATCAGCAAAAGGCTACCACATTGATAAACAATATAGTCTACTACAAAACAAATCAAACATATGATTCTGATATTTTTACTATAAACAATTTTGGAGGAGTATTAGGTGAAGATATTATGGAAGTTAAAAGGCATGTATATGATTATCTAAAAACTGATTCCAAAGTAGAAACAGATTTTGCAGACAGATTGGAAACAAATGATGATATTTTGGTTTATGCCAAATTACCAACTTGATTCAAGATTCCAACACCTATTGGAAATTACAATCCTGATTGGGCAGTGGTTTTTGATAGAGATGATGTTAGGTATATTTATTTCATAGTAGAAACCAAATGAGATCTTAATTCTTTGGAACTCAAACAAAAAGAAAAAATGAAGATAGAATATGCCAAAAAACATTTTGAGGCACTGGGTCATTCTGATGTGAAATATGGGGCAGTGGATAGTTTTGATCAGTTGATGAATGATGTTTTGAGGTAAGAGTATGAGAATGGTTTAT
>CAYMVT010000077.1:0-3471 GCA_964394325.1 uncultured Candidatus Peribacteria bacterium
CTTTTAGAAAAAGAAACAAAAAATTGAACTTAACTTTTTAATAAAATAGCAAATAATTGCTATCTTGTCGATAGTTCTTTTTTTATCTGTTATTCTATCTGTAATTAAAGAACTATCTACGGGAGCTTGAGGACTTTGATCCTGAATAATCTACAAGTATAGATTTTAATAGCTTATCAGATAACTCATTTATATATAAACATCAATTATTTATTAATAAACAATTGATGTTTCCAAAAACATTTTAAACATTTATAATTTAAAAATCAACACATTTTTCATTAATCTTCACCTAAATTAGACTAAAAAGTGATTTTTATTTATTCTGTAGCCATTTTCTTTGGTATCTATTTAACTTTCTTTTTCTCTTTTTAAATAATGATATGGCAGTTTTTTGTACCAAAACAGATAAGCATTTATTCAAAAGAATATTAAAAACATTAATACAAAAATTATCAACTTTGAAAGCCTATCAGCTCACAACAGGATCATTATTATCATCAAAAACAACGACCATCATCGCACAAAAAATCTAACTTCAGTCCTATTCCAGTTCAAAGCAAGAAGTCTGTGATGTAAGTGAGTATAATCTCATTTCAAGGGATTCTTTTTTAGAACAAAAATTCTATTAACAAAAACCCATATAGAATCAAAAACTACTAATGATAATGCAACTACTATAGTACCAATCTTTGCTCATCAAAGCAATGCTAGATAAGCCAAAGCAAATCATAAAAACATTACTCACACATCTCTTAAAACACCAAATGGCTTGAATTCTATAAGAGAATATACAAAAGAAAAAACAAATAATATATAAGAAAGATTAAGCACCATCTCCAAGACGGCTAAGTTTTCAGCAGATATATCAGAATAATGTGGCAAAACAACCAACTGTATCAAAAGTATAATACTTAAAAATCATATACTGCTAACCCCACTTGCCAAAGAATTAATCCCATCAAACCAATTAATAGCATTCATAAATCCAGCAAACCAAACAACAGTAACAATGACAGACAACCAAATAGGAATATACAGAACTTCTCACCAAGGCAAAACTAATTCGTATATACCTACACCACCTATTGCAAAAGCTACCAAACCTACCAGAATTTGTACCAAAAGTCTAATTTTAGGATTCATACTTTTAAAAGAATCCTTCAAAGAAACTAAAATAATCAATAATCAAGCAAGCAAAAAGCCGATAATTTCTTTTTGCATAATATATTCAGGGAAAAACAATAGGATTGATAAAACTACTCATATAAACAAAAACAATCATTGAACATTTGGTACAGGCTTCCTAGGAGGGATTATATCAGGTCAAGGAGTATCAAATATTTTTAATTTATTAAACAAATATAATCCAAAAAATCATACCAAACCTGCAAAAATCGCTATAAGAAAATAAGACATAATTAATTATTAAGCTTAATACCATAAAATTTTTTCAAAAAAAAAGAAATAAAGTAAGTAATTACCTACTAAATTTCTTAATTAAAATACATAATAAATATTAGCATCTCCACCAGGAATTATATTATAAATAATTTTAAACATATGTCAAATATTGTGAAAGATTTTTATTTATCTATCACAATATTTATTCTTGATCTAACAGGGGGGATAACATCATACCAAGGAGGATTAACTCTGATAATTGAAACATCTGCTTCATCATAATCAAGTATAATATCTCTTGCAGTAGCAATATCTTCTCCTGCAATCAAAGAAAGAATTTCATTTTTTAAAGAGTTTTTATCTTTTTCAAAATCATATCATCGAATTGTATTTACTGTAGTAGGTATAACATAATATCAGCTTGCTGATGTTGCTTGATAAAAAATCAAACTATTTTTGTCTATATCTACCAACTCATAATTTTCAGATGTTCTATCTTCTATGTATTCTCATATTGCATCTTTAAAATCATCTCGTCTTATATAAGAAAATTTTAAGTAAAAACTTATATCTCCGTCAATAGTTGATGATTCATCTCATAAGTTTTGTTTTGTTTGGATCTCTTTGATTTCATAATCAAAAAAGTTAGAAAAATGCAAAAGAATTTCTTGGTCTTGTTCAACAATAGAATTTGCAAATCCATACAAGTTTTTTTCTATATAATTTGTTAAATGCTCCTCAACAGAATCTATATCAGATTGCTCTACTACTCAACTAGAGTCTGTATCACCTCATTTAAAATCTTCGACAGGTTTTGCATAAACATTTCTCGCATTATAAGACTGAGATAGATTTCTTATATAAAGTCTTGTTCATTTAGAAATATTTCACCTGTCTCATATAATCTCACCCTGCTGATCTTCTGTATCCGCTTTTACTTCAACAGAAACTGTTCATGGTCAGTCTTGTGTAGCAGGTGGTATTTTAATCCAATTTTTTGTTCTAAAAACTAATCAGTCAATAGTAACAAGTCTTGTGTTGGAAACAAGTGAATATTGATTATTCGTTTCATTGTAAATAACAACCTCACCGTGAGAAGGTTTTTGTTCATACCTAATATTTTCTACTGTCATAGATGTTGAATGAGACAGCTTCTTTTCCTTGGTATGAAAAGGAACAATCATTTGCTCAATATGAGAGTATCTTTCAATATCTTCATAAGGAACATAACGAAAATTATATGTAATATCTTGTATTTGATAAGAAGGTTTTATATAAATATCAGCTGAAGGTGTTACAAACATATATAAAAAATAAAACACATACAAAACAAGCAGCACTTCCAATCAAATAATAAAGTATCAAAGACTAGATTTTTGCTTCCATATTTGTTTGTGAAAATTAGTGGAACTAACAAAAGTGTCTTTCAAAAAAACTAAAGCATTATTCAGTTTTCAGTTTTTTTTTAGTTCGTATTTTGCTCAAATTTTTTGAAAATATTTAGCTTCATTTTTTGAATAACACAAAAACACATAATCTAAATTTTTTTGTAATAACAAATCGTTTATTTGCTTTCAAAGCCATATATTATTAAATACTCAATGATTAGGGTCTATTTCAATACTTATAGATCTTCAAGAAGGAATTTTTTCAAGGGTTTTAAATATTTTGTGAATAGTATCTTTTTTTGAAAAGTATAGCTTCATCTTGCTAAAGATAAGTAATTAAAATTTTTAATTTTATATAGTGTGCGCAGACATTTCTTTTAGAAAAAGAAACAAAAAATTGAACTTAACTTTTTAATAAAATAGCAAATACTTACTATTTTGTCAATAGTTCTTTTTATCTCTGCCACTCTATTTGTAAAAAGAACTATCTATGCTGAAAAATTATATATTTAGTAGAATGTTTTTGTACAGTATTAAAAACAAACTAGCCCTTGTTTTTGATTTTAAAGATAGAAAACAATTTTGATGCCTTTAAAAGCAAACTCTAAGTTAACTATCAAAAACCATAAAAACTCAATTTTTTTCAATTTTTTTAATATAATCCTTATTTTTTATTTGA
>CAYMVT010000078.1:0-3426 GCA_964394325.1 uncultured Candidatus Peribacteria bacterium
GTTTCTAATTGCGTTTTCAAAGATTTTTTTGTTTTTTAGTGCAGAAGGTTAGAAAGTTTAACTTTTTTTTATGTATTATTTTCTTTCTTACAAAAGATCCCTCAAAACCATGAGCAAAACTTTCTAATAAATCATTTATGCGCTTTTATGAATATTTCATAATATATACAAGGGATTACAAATAGAGTCATCAGCGCTCCAAACATAAGTCCGAATATTACAGTAAATCCTAATCCTGCCCAAAATTCGTTTTCTAAAGCCAGCGGCAAGATACCAAAAATGGTTGTAAGAGTAGTTAAAAAAATTGGTGTAAACCTGGATCTTGAGGCTTCTATTAATGCTTTCATATTATCTTCTGTTTTTTCTAAATTGGCCATAATCCTATCTATCAAAATTATTGCATTGTTTACAACAATTCAAGTAAGTGCAACAAATCCAATTCCAAAAGGTAGAGAATAAGGATTTCCTGTTACATATAATCATATGTTTACTCACAACATCGCTAGCACAACAGAGTATATAATTATAAACGGTTTTGAGTAAGAATTAAATTGTAAAACTAATATAGAAAAAATAACTATTAAAGCTATAATAAAAGCTGTTAGTATGCTAACAATCAATTCCATGTTTTCTTGTGCTTCTCCTGCTTCTTCAAACGATACTCATTCAGGGTACTCATACTGTTGTGCATAGTTTCTAAATTTAGATTGAATTTCTGCTGTTCTTGCTTCTTGTCATCTTACGAGTTCTCAAGAAACTTCTATCATTATGTTTTGGTCTCTTCTTTGAATACTATCTATAGATCTTCATAATTTGATGTCTGCTACATCACCCACTTGAACCTGTCATATATATATGTCCATAATATCTGTTGGATTTATTTTATCGCCAAATTTATCAGATTTTACTATTATATCAAACTCATCTTTTCATTTTTTAATGCTTCCTACATTCATCCCATTCAAATATGTAAAGACTTGATTGCTTACTACATCTGGTGTAAGTTCAAACTGATTTAGAGAGTAATCTCTATAATCAAAAACATACTGACCAGGAAGCTCATCAGAAGATATGCTTGTATTTGAAATTCACTGCCTAGTAGCTAACCAATTTTCAAATTCCTGTCAAGTTTTTAGGAGCTTATCAAAACTATCTATATCATCTGCTATCAGCCTAATTCATATAGGACTTCCTGTAGGGGGTCATCATGATTGAATGTTTCCTGAAACATCAAGTCATTTACCATCAAGGTAAGAAAGTCTATTTAATACTTCTTTTTCTACTTCAAAAACATCTCTTAAATTTAGCGATCTTCTTTCATTTACTCAAAGTAAATTAATATCTACTCATATTTCATTACCATCAACATAGTAATAATAATCTTGAATTTCTATTATGTTGTTAAAAATTTCTTCAAATCATTTAGTGTATGTTTCCATATATTCTGTGCTTGCTCCAACAGGTCTTTCAATATTAACTTGCATAAAATCTACATCAGAGTCAGGAAACAAAGTAAAACCAATTCTAGGGGATAGCAGAACAAAACTTAAAATTAGTAAACCTATAGGAATTAGTATTGCTGAGATCCTAGTAAACTTATATTTGAGTATATAAGTCAAAAAAGAAATATATAAATTTTGAACTTTAGCAAAGAATCTGTCTTTTTTTTGTTTTCAGTCTTTCTTTTCAAATTTGTTTGCCCTATCGTGATCAAGTAATAACTTTTCTTTTTTGCTGAGCATTTCCTCAGCATCTTGATTTTTAAAATAAAAACTCCGATTCTTATTTAATTTGTAGGAAACTGCTAAATTTAGTGTAAGAGCTAATATTAAGGCAGTTAAAACAACACTAAAAACAGTTAGAGGAATGTAAGACAAAAAGTTTCACATCATACCTGGCAAAAAAACTAGGGGCAAAAATGCTGCTAATGTAGTTGATGCTCATGCTATCACAGGCTTGCTAAGATCTTTGACGGCCAACAAAACAGCACTTTTGGGAGAGTATCAAAGCTTGATTTTTTGGGTGATTCATTCAATAATTACTATCAATACATCAATTGCTATACCAAAGCTTAAAACCAAGGAAAAATTTGTAAGGAAGTTCAAAGTCAATCCTTGAGAATTTAACACAAAAAAAGTTACTAAAAAAGACAAAGGAAGCATCAAAGTTGCTAGTATAGACTGTTTGAATCAAATCGACAAGAACAGTAAAGAAAAAACCAAAAATAAAGTGACTCATCAATTTCTTGCCAAAGTGTAATAGTCTTCTATTATAAGATCTGCCAAATCCATAGTATAAGTATATCATATACCTGAATATTGTGCATCTTCCAAGACATCACTTATTTCTGATTTAGCAAATCTAGAAGCGGCGAATATGCTAGTTTGTTGGTCTTTTTCAAATTCTAAAGCAACAGAAGAATATCTGTTTTTATCATCAGGAAGTCATGCATATCTTTTGGCTTCGTCTTCATATTTTTTTTTGTAGTTTGCTATATCTGATAATTTAACATAAGATCAATCTTGTCAATGAACAGTTAAGTTCATAATTTCTTTTATATCCTCCGCTTCTCATTCAATCCTGAAATCGTAGTTAAAATCTCATACTGTAAAATTTCATAGCGGTGTATTGCTATGATAAGAATTCAAAATTCCTGCTATATCTTGAATAGACAATCCTATTGAATCAAGCTCTCCTTGGTCAACTTCGATCTTGTATTCATAGTCTCATCATCATATTACATCTATATTTGCAACTCATCATCTTCATTCTATCTGATCTCTTATATTTCTTGCTTTTTCTTTTAGTTCATCTTGAGAGAAAATTTGAGAATAAATAACCAACTGAAAAATCATTTGTGATTCTGTAGTTATGTCACTTACCAAAGGATCATCGACTTCTGATGGAAGGCTAATTGTATCTACCTCATCTTGAACAGTAATTAGTTTTTCTCTAGGGTTTATGTTGTCAAAAAGTTCAACTGTAATGCTGGAAACTCACAATCTACTTGTAGCATCAATTTGTTTGATTCAGTCTATTCATTGAAGGCTTGATACTATTTTATCTGTGACTAATGAATCTACATCATCAGCATTTACTCATTCGTAGGTGGTGGTAATCTGTAGTATTGGTACTTCAATGTCAGGAGTGCTTTCTTTGGGGATTTCATATAGTGAAGTCAATCCAATTACTATAATAACTAATATTAGAAGAAAAGACATTTTGTAGTTATTTACCCAAAATGCCCAAAATCCTGACTGTAAATTTGATTTATATTCTTGAAGTTCTTCTTTATTCTCTTTTGACATAAAAAAACATTTAATTTATAAATAATGTCTGTTGAAAAGGCACATTTCTTTTTTTATATATCTCGTAGACATTTCTTTTTAAAAAAAGAAACAAAAACTATGAACTTATTCTTTTAAT
>CAYMVT010000079.1:0-3311 GCA_964394325.1 uncultured Candidatus Peribacteria bacterium
GAAGTATGTTCCCAAAACTATCAAAGAATATACTAAAAACAATTCAGGTTGATTTGAATTTTAATTATTCATCAATATTTAATATAAAATCGGATTATGTGTCAGATAAATGAAAAATATCTCAAGTAGATAATTGATTCCCCATATTATGAATTACTATTCCTTGCTCAAACTTGGATAATATTCTGAATGAAGTTCAAGTTTGAAATAAAAAATTTTATAAAGCAATTGTGTTTTTCAAAGACAAAAAATATATTAACGATTTTATTGAAAAAAAAGATAATTATAATATATTGACCTTGGATTCACAGATGCAAGAAATAAACGAAAAAACGGACATTTTAGAAAAATTATTAGTATGGATATTTTTTGTAATTTTATTTTTCATATTAAGTTTTATTTTTTTTGTCGTAAATTCATTGATATCTGATAATCAAGCGATTTTTAAAGTTCTAAGAAGCCATTGATCCACAAGATTAAGAATATTTTTACTAATATATTCAAAAATCCTTATATTATATTTGTTTTCATTTTTATTGATTGTTGTTGTGTCATTTATCTTTAATTTCTACTTGATAAATGTTCTTGAAAAATATATTATTTGATTATATAATGTGGGAGTAAGTATATTTCCTATAAATATATACTATTTAGTTTTTTTGTTTATGATATATCTGTTTGTTTTAACTATTCTTACTGTTTTGATAGCGAATAAAGAGTATTTAAAGAAATATTTATAGGGATTTGGAATTTCAACTTTTATTAACTTAAATGATAACCATGAAAAAACTTTTAAATATTGCTTTATTATCAATTTTTGCTTTGCTTTTATCCTGATGTTTTGGCTGAGATGATGTTTATTATTTGGAATGAGAAGATAAAACAATAACTAGCAAAATTATAAAAAATATTGATACAATAGAATTTATGTGAGAAGAAATAGTTATTGATGATTACAACTATCTTAGGAAAAGACTAGAAAGAGAGTTTCATATAATAGCAGATAATACTTATCAATATGTATTGTGGCTCAAAAGAACTGGACTGTATTTCCCATATATTGAATATTATCTAGAACAAGCATGATTGCCAAATGATTTGAAATATCTTCCTATTGCAGAAAGTTTTTTAAGGCATGAAGCATATTCTAGTGCAGGTGCTGCTGGTATTTGGCAGTTTATGACTCCTACAGCTAGACAGTATTGATTGATAGTAGATGATAATGTAGATGAAAGAAAAAATTATGAAAAATCCACTTTAGTAGCAATAGAATATTTACAGTATTTAAAAGATTTTTTTGATTGAGATTGGCTTTTGGCATTGGCTGGGTATAATAAATGACACAATGCTCTAAAAAGTACTATTGAAAAACAGTGAACAGATGATTATTTTGACTTACTGTTAAATACTGAAACTTGACGTTTTGTTCCTAGAATTATGGCAATCAAAATAGCTTATGAATATAGGGAACAACTTGGCATGGATTTGGATGAAGATGAGTTTTATTCTTTTCCAGATTATGAAGTGATAGAAGTTGAAAGTATTGATAGCCTATTTAGATTTGCCAGAGAAAATAATACTTCTTTGTATGATTTTTACCAATTAAACCCTTGGATAAAAGTTTTGAGGAATACTTTACCTGCAAGAGAAGATTCAGTTAATTGGAAAGTTAAGGTTAGTTCCTAAATTTCTTTTTTTAAAAAAAGAAAGAAAAAACAATCAAATTTAGACTAATGTTGTGGTTTTTAAAATGGTTTTCAAAAAAATTATAGTATAGTTAGTTAATTACTATTTTAAAGAATAATGAACTTGTAGTTTTTAAAAAATTAGAGACCGTTTAAAAAATAGTTAGATATGGTCTCTAATTTTCTTCAATTTCAAATTCGCTAATATCTTTTTTAATTTTGTCTCAGGCATTATCAAACAAAACTAGTTCAAGTGTATATTTTCATTCTCATAAATCAACTCATACCAAATCTTTATGATGTTCTTGTCAGTTGAGTAGCCATTGTGACTCACTATAATCTTGATTTGTTTCATACATCAAAGATGTTTTTTGATATTCCAAAGGTCTGTGTGGATTTAGTTTGAAAACACTACCATCCAATGGTGATGTGTTTTGTACAAAACTGGTAAATCTTGTATGCTATCAAATGGAGTATATCAATGATTTTTGAATCACAAAAGATAGGTAAATGGTTTGATAGTAGATCATACTTGTCTTTGTGCCAATACTGAGTTTACTTGTCATCTTTCTCCATAATAATCAGTACCACCTATCATTACTTTGATATCATTGTTGTGTCTGTCTACTACCAAAATACCATAATCTCATACATTTTTCCAAGCTAGGTCTTGTATGTTTCTATCTCATATTTCTTTAGCTTTTTGTGTAAGATAATAATCAATAGTAGTTTGCTAACTTCAACTTGATATTTGAGCAGGATTTTTTGCAAGTGGCATCATTCATATTCTAGTATTTCATTTTGAAATTTCTCTTTTGTTGCTTAGAATATCTTGAATATAGGGTAGGTTAGTAGTATTAAAATTTCTGAACTCTAAGTTTTCATTTTTTACAAAAATATAGTCTTGTTCAGATAAAACTCATTTCTCATAAAAGTATTTAGTTAGTAAGTCATATCTTTTTTGAAAATTTAGACTGTGTCTGATAGGGTCAAATCTATTTGCATTTTTGGGTATAGTAAGCAAAGCTATTTGTTGAGCTTTGGCAAGATTGTTTGTTGATTTTCCAAAATAAAACTGTGAAGCAGATTCAAAACCAAAATTCATATAACCAAAATTTATGCTATTCATATATTTTTCTAATATTTTTTCTTTTTTATGTTCTCTATTCAAATTTACAGCAAGTACAAATTCTTTGATTTTTTTTCTAAATGTTCTAAGTTCGTTTAATCGCTTTGTATTTCTAATCAATTGTGAGCTGATAGTAGATCATCATTGTCTTATTGATAAGTTTTTGATGTTTTGGTAACTAGCTCTTATTAGTGCTAATTCATCAATTCAGTTGTTGCTCCAAAATCTTTTGTCTTCCAAAGCAACTGTAGCATTTATCAAAAACTCAGGAAATTCATCTAGTTCCTTGTATGTATGTCTGTATCTGTCTTGGGATATACTTTTTCAAATCAAAACTCAGTTTTGGTCGTAAACCTTGGTAGATTCTGGCAAGTTTGGGATCTGTACTTGTATGAAACTGGGTAATATATAAAATGTTATCAAATAAGCTATTATAGGACTTGCTAGTATGCTTGAAATTATAATTTTTTTCTTATTAGTCATTTTTTGTTATACCT
>CAYMVT010000080.1:0-3303 GCA_964394325.1 uncultured Candidatus Peribacteria bacterium
GAACCACCTAGTGAAAATTGCAATCTATCTCTATCAGTAAAAAACTCCGTTTCTACCTCGCTATTTTCCAAGTTATCAGTATTCAAGTTTAAACTTTTTTCAAAATTAGAAAAACCAACTCTAGTTGATACATTTCCACTACCACCAAGATTAACATCAAAATTTGGAATTGCATCAAAAGGATTACCAGGTTTTGGAGTTTGTTGACCTGTAGAAGAAAACCTTTGCCTGATAAAATTTTCCTTTTGCGCTGAGTTTGTAGATGAATCTTGATAAGTTGTTGTATCATCTTTATGGCTTTGATCTTTATGGCTTTGATCTGTATAGCTTTGATCTGTATAGCTTTGATCTTTTTGCTCTCAAGATGATTGATCCTTTTCAAATACTGTTTTTTGTACAAATTCATCCTTATCTTCTTCAGGTTCTTCACTGCTGTCTTTATGTTTTAAACGATCAACAAAATCAACCTGCTTTTCTAAAATAACTTTTTTGACTTTGTTTATTAAATCTATATTTTGTTGATAAGCTCAGGAATAATCGGAAATGCTTCACAACCCCAAGTCTTCATATAGAACAGATCTATTCTGGAATGAAGAGTCTACTCACAGGTCCGATAAGAAATCAACTATTGAAGTTGATGACAGAGAAGATATATCATGTATATTCTGTCATTTTTCAACAATTTGTTTCAAATTGTCAGTTAATTTGTCGTTATCTTTTTCAGCATCATCAACTTTTTCAACTTTCTCAGTTTGTAGTTGATCATTTATATTACTAGTATCATTTGCCTTATCAGAATTACTTATATCCTTTATTTTATCTATTAAATCTACATTTTGTTGATAAGCTCAAGAATAATCAGAAACACTTCACAATCCTAATTCTTCATAAATTTGAGCTCTATTATCAAATGAACTATCTATATCCAACTTGGACAACAGATCAACAACTGAACCAAAAGATGATATATCTCAATCAAAATTTTCAAGGTTTTGTTTTATACTATCAAGGTTGGATGAATTTTCAGAATTATCATAATTTGATTGATTATCATTACTATTGTTAGTATTTGAATCACTATCAGAAGAATTGCTAACAGTTATCAAGTTGCTATTTTGTGTTTGGAAAGTTTGAGTATTGCTGGAATTAGAATTATTGCTATCAAGATTGTAAACAAGTTCAGATGAAGTATTTGATGTATTTTGAGAGTTGCTTCACTGAGAGTTAGAACCACCCAGATCAAAACTATCAGCTGAATAGATTATTGTTTTTATAACTGTTATCATAGAAATATTTTTACTATTATCATCTGAATAGCTACTCTTATCTCAAAATCACAAATCTTCATAAAGCTGTGCTCTATTATCAAACGAGTTATCTATTCAAAGCTGTGATAACAAATCTTCAACTGAATTAGATGACAATGATGACATATCTTGAATATTTTTTCATTTTTCAATAATATCTTGGATATCTGGGCTTACATTTCCTCAAGAATACAAATTATCATTTAACGAATCATCTCACATAATATCAGCATTAGCAACAGAACTAACTGCAAAAACACCCAAAACACCTCCAAAAGCAACCTTTGCTAATTTTAATTTATTGGATTTTTCTTTGATATAATGAATTTGAGTACTTGTTATATTTTCTCAATTCAATCTTTTGTTCAAGAGCATATCAACCTCTTCAAATAGGTTATCAATACTATCAAGATGGTTGTATACATCTTGAATTTGTTTGGGAGCATTTTTGAGAATTTCTTCTCTTTGCTGAGAATTTTTGGACAAGGCATTGATAACCTGAGAAGCTTCAGGACTTTTGTAAAAAAGTCTATCATCATGATTTCAGATTTTATCAATGCTTTCCTTTTGATCAGAATACAAACCAAGGATAAAATTATCAAAATAAGACCTATACAAAGAATTTTTTGCCATTAGATCATTCAAAAATTTTACTGCCTGGTATTCGTCCTGTCAGTTCACCAAAGATCTTTCCAAAATAGACAAAATTTGATTTTTTTCTTTTTCTGCTTCTGATAACATATTTTGGACATAATCTGTTTGTAGATCTCAATCATAAGAGACTTTTCAGCTATGTGAAATATTCAAAGAAGATAAAAACTTTGAAACGGCTTCTTTTTGTTGCTTTTTTTGTTCTAAATTTTCGTTTAGTGGTTTGATGTTTTGTTGATAAAAATCACTATTTTCTATCAAAAGATAAATTTCATCCATAATTGACATCAAACGATCTTGCAACGGTTTTTGTGAAATTTCAGTATTTGCTGTAATACTGATTCACTCTATTTTTCCGTTTAATTTGATAAACTCCATAATTGCCTCATCAAGACTATTATATTGATCAAGACGGAATTGTTGAATATTTTTTTTGATTTGATTTAGCTCCTTTTCCAAATTTTCTCATTTTTCTAATTGAGACATACCATCAATTACATTGGCTTTTTTGGGAGCTTGTTTTTCTTTCATACCAAAAAAATTACGGAAATTATTCACAATTTTTTCTTTGAATCTATCGATAAATGATTTGTTGTTGGATCACTTCTGCTCAGAAATCTCACTTTGAAAAAATATATTTTTCATAATTACAAATAAATGTAAAATAAAATTTGAACAGCTAAATTATACTCATTACTATTTTTTTGTCAAATTTCGCAATTATAATAACAACTATGTATTGACAAAATTTTAAAAGATTAAAAAGTAGCTGATATATATATGTTGATTGGATTGAAGTTAGTAAGCTGTTTGTCTGAAATATTGTCAAGAATATCTCTTTGATGATCATTTCAAAAATCTACAATCTCAAATGATACTTTATCAAAATTTTCAATTCATATCAATTCAGAAATATCATCTATGAAAAATTTAATATCTACATCATTGTAAGAATCTGCTAAAATTTCCCCACCAGATCATAACTGAGAAATCATCACAAATACTCTGCCACCATTAACTAAATGATTAAAAAGCTTTGAGCTTAACTGCTTGGATACCTTGTTTTCAATATGTCACCATATAGGAGCCAACTCAGGATCATAACTCAACTCTTCAAACAAACTTCACTGGTAACTATCTACAAATTCACTATTTTGATAAGACAATTCATCGGGCTGTTCATTGTTTGAATAAAACCTTGAAAAAGACATAAGTTTTTGTATTAAAAAATAAATTAAAGCACTGTTTTTATAATTATTTTTTCTTTGTTGTCAACCAAAAAATTACCTAGATTCTAAATCAAAAGTACACAGTAAGAAAAAATAAGTAGAAAAAAACATCTATA
>CAYMVT010000081.1:0-1510 GCA_964394325.1 uncultured Candidatus Peribacteria bacterium
GCACAAAAACAAAACTATTTTTTTCATGACTTTAGAATAAAAAAATAAAACAAAACTATTGTTGTAATAATTAATTTACTCCTAAAGTCAAGTTGAAGTTTGTACATTTTAACAACTATAAATCCACCTTTCAATAAAGACTTTCTTTGTGTCAATAAAAATATGCCCATATAGGATCTCAATAAGAAAAATGCCACCACTCAGAAGATAAGTTTGCAAAACCAAACTTCAACATAGTATCACACAAAAATATCCTATTTTCAAAAGCCTCTTTGCTAATATTGTTATATGTAATATTAGAAATTTCTCAAATAGAATTTATTTCAGATCACATATCAATTTCATTTCAATCTAAATCCATAAGTAAAAGATCTACAGCTCATCAAGTACTATGAGGTGGTACAAAATTATCTGGATCAGAAACATATTCACAAACAATTTCATATCTGTTGGATTCAGACAAATCAGGATATTTATTATCAATATATTTGCTTATATTTTCTAATAATTTTTGCTGTACAGACAAGGGTCTATATCATATTTTGACACAGATTTGATATCATTTAGTCTTGAAATAGTAATTTACTTTTTTTAATTTATCAGCTACGGTTTCTCTTACTATAATTCACAATAAATTTTCTTTGATATAATCTGCAAGTAATTTTGATTCTAAATCAAGCATAGACTGAATTTCTTTGTCTTGTACTTGTATATTACTTTTATCTTCCCAAAAAGGAGCAATTTTGATATCTGCTCAGTTTATTTCTACAAAATCTTCTCAATTATCTTTTACTTTAATATTATCTTTTACCAAAAAATCATCCAAATAAAAAGTTTTTTTCACATCCAAAGGCACATTAGACAAATCTATATGATAATTGATATAGTTTTTCATAATATGAAAGTTTCTTAAGCAATAAATATCTTTTGATAGATAAAATCGATTAGTTTGTTAATAGAATTTCAGCTATAATTTTCTGTTTTTTTCATAATCAAATTTTTTTCTGTTTTTTCATAACCTAGTTTTTCTTTTAATTCCTCTATCAAAGTATCAATAATATAATCAAATTTTTATTTAAATAAATACCACTTTTAAAAATAAAAATATTTAAGGTTCAATAAAGGTTGCATATTTAGAATGTATTTATCTTTTTATGACAATATTCATAAGAAGTTATTAATTTATATCATAAAAAACAAAAAAAAATGCAAAAGAATAGATTCCTTACAATAATATGTAATTTTATATCTTTAAATTATACTAATCCTATGAGAAAACTTATAACCTTTTTGTCTATACTTTTTTTGTCTGCAAATCTTGCTTTTGGTCAGTTGCTTGCAGCAGAAGAAGGTGAAGAGACTTTGTGAGAAGATGTTTTTGAAAACGAAGAATTATTTGATAGTGAAGAACCTGCCGATGTTGATGATGCCGACGATATAGATGAACCTGAAGTTGACCAAGAACCTACCGATGTTGATGATACCGATGATATTCATGAACCTGAAATTG
>CAYMVT010000081.1:1610-3110 GCA_964394325.1 uncultured Candidatus Peribacteria bacterium
ACGAAGAACCTGCTGATATTGACGATACCGATGATATAGATGAACCTGAAGTTGACGAAGAACCTGCTGATATTGACGATACCGATGATATAGATGAACCTGAAGTTGATGAAGAACCTACCGATGTTGATGATACCGATGATATAGATGAACCTAAAGTTGACGAAGAACCTGTTGAAACAAGCCAAGAAGATTACGAATCTCCTGAGGAAGTATATACACAAGAATATATAGATGATTTGAACTTTACTGAAATATACAATAATTACATTCATGAAAATATCACCAACATATCAGATAACTACCCTACTATTCAGGATACATTTGAAGTTAGAAATATTGAGTGGATTTGATCAAATACAGCAAAGGTTAGTTATTATGATGGAGACAATAAATATGTCTGAGAAGTAGAACTTGGTTGGTGGAATTGAGAGGTACAATTTGAATGATACAGTTCAGTAAAATCAGATCAAAAAACTGATGAAAAACCTTATGATGTAGATGAAGATGTATTTGACGAAGAACCTCACGATATTGACACAACAGAACAAATAGATACACCTACACAACAGCACAACATTTCAGATAAAGCATCAAAATCTTTTGAAGAAAGAGAGCAAATAATCCAAGATAGCAAACAAGTACTTACTGATCAAAACATACAGGAATGTCGTGAAATCAAAGATATGATTGACTCATTCGTTCAAAATGTAGATAATTACCAACTATTACAACAAAGACTTCAAAAATTGGATGGAATCTTGGAGCAAGTAGATAATATGAATCTTGATTTCCAACAACAAAATCTTTCAACATCTGTACTATTGTATTTGAAAAATAGTTTTGAAGAAAGAATAAGTGAATTATGATGAGATACTGATATTGAAACTGATGGTTGATTGGAAGATGTTTTGGAAGATCTACTTGAAAACTAAAAAACCATACAACAAAACAATATATCATTATATAAATAAGTTATAAGCTGCCTTGACCAAAAAAAAGGCAGCTTTTTTTGTTAAGATTTATTTAAGAGTAATTGATTATATTTTATTATCTAATTAATATTTTTAGATTCTAACCTGAATAGTTGTGATGAATAAATTATGAAATGTATTGCATACATTATCCAAACAAAAGATAGGTAAGATCAATACTTCCTCAAGTTTGCTTGATAAAGAACTACTTATTTTTGAAAAATTATTGAAAAACAATTGAAAAGCCATTTCTCCAAGGGAGTTGGCAGATTATATATGAGAAAATAATCAAAAAATCGAGCCTTATCTTCAAAGCTTAGAAAAAAAGTGCTGAAAAAAATTAGTTAAAAAAACAAAAAAAGGGAAATACAAAATAAAAGAGGAATAAACATAAATTTATCCTATAAATTAATTTTTACTTGATTTTTGTTAAAGAATCTTTATAAGGAAATTTAGATAGTGTCTGCTGAAAAAGTCTTAATTTCCATATCACATTTTCTTTTTAAAAAAAAGAAACAAAAAATAA
>CAYMVT010000082.1:0-3105 GCA_964394325.1 uncultured Candidatus Peribacteria bacterium
AAATAGTTTATTTTTGGAATTTGATTTCAAAGATAATTTTAAATGAAAAAAACAAATTGAAACTCATAAAAAACAATTTCAAAAAAAGATATACAATTTTTTCAAAAACATGTGATGAAAAAAAATTTGATGGGTTTTTGTTGATAAAATTCAAGTAGATATTCAAGATATTCAAAAAATTTCAAGTAAAAATCCCAAAAAAGATACTTCACTTATTTATTATGATATAAGTTTTTCTTATAAATGAAAACAACTTTGAAGATTTGTTGTTTATGTTTAGTTGTTTATATTTATTTTTTTATTTTATAATATTTTTTTATGGAAGCAGTAGTATTAGAAAATGTTCGTAGTTGTTATAATGTATGAAATATTATTCGTACAGCAGATGCTATGGATTTTGATGTTGTGATATCTTGATACACACCTACTCCTTGGGAAAATGCTTCCATTATCAAAACTTCTCTCTGAGCAGAAAAAAACATAAAAATATACAACTTTTATAATCCAAAAAAAGCAATAGATTTTTCAAAAAATAATTATTGAAATATAATAGCTTCAGAAATAACAAATAAATGAAAAACGCTCAAAAATTATTTTTGAACAAGAAACTATAAAGATATTTGAATCGTATTTGGTAACGAGATAAGCTGATTATTGCCTGAAACATTAAATCTTGTAGATGATATAGTTTTTATTCCTATGAGATGAAAAAAATCTTCTTTGAATGTATCTCAGGCGTGTGCAATATTTATGCGAGATTTCGCTATTTATAATAATTAAAAACTTAAAAAGTCTTTCAAAAGAGTCTTTTATATTTATAATGTTTTTTAATATATAACTTTATTTTATACTACCTTATATTATGAAAAAGTTCTTGTTTGCTTTTAGAAAGTTTTTTTCAATATTTGTTGCAATATTTTCTTATGTTTTTTTTGTTTACTCTTTTTTCTTTTTGGAGTATTGGCTAATGTGAACTGTATTTTTGTTCCTGTTTTTTGTGTCTTTTCGTTTTTTGTTTATTGAACTTAAATTATACTGAGCATGATATTTTGTGTGAATATTTTTAATTTCATCTTTGATGATAAGTTTTTTTTTATGATATCAAGATTTGTTTAAGATTACTTCTGTTTTTTTAAGTCATGTTTGAATATGTTTTTTGGTATTAAGTATAGATAACGAAATAAATAATAGAAAAAAAATTTCTGTATGGTGAATATTTACTGTCTGAACAGGTTTGTTTACTGTCTTTGTAGCTTTGACTTACTCAACATTGTTTATTTCAAAGTATGATGAATTTAATCTTACTTGTGAAGATATAGAAAAAAATATGGATGTTTTTATTGATACAGTAAGTAAACCTATGCAAATATCTGCACAAGAGGCCCAAAAGTTCAAAGATATAACCTCCTGATTTTATGATACTGAAGTTAGGGATTTTTTGGGTTTACCAGATACGGAAAAATTAAATTGATTAACAGGCGGTATCCAAGATATTCAACATATAGATAATGAACAGATAGATTTAGAACAAACGGACCAAATGTATACAGAATATGAATGAGGTGTATTTGGGAAAATCGATAAATGGAAAAATCAATTTGTAGATAATATCCTTAAAGATAAAGAAACTGTTGATCAGTGAGTGTGTGAAGTTTTGATACAACAAATTAATAAAAGATATGATAGTCCAGGATTTAAATTTTCCGTGATATTTTTGTTGTTTTTGCTCTTATGGCCTTCTTTTAGAATTATGTTTTTTGTTATTTGAATAATTACCTTTTTGTTTTTCAAGCTGCTTCAATTAATAAAAATTTACAGGTTTGAGCTACAAATAGACGAAGTAGAGCAAATAAAATAATAAGCACTACATAAAAGGGCTACTTTAATAAATATTTTCTAATTTTTTAAAAATGTGTATTAATATAAGAGTTCTATTTTTTTAGTTTACAATATATGTTTACAAAATATAAATCAAATTTGTCAATTTAAAGTGCTTTTTTTGGTGTTGATTTTAGAGAAAACTTTTTTATATTATACTTTACATTTATTTTTATAAAAAATTAATTTATCATGAAAAGTGTTGCTTCTACGTTTATTTTAGTTTTTGTAGTAATTTTGGTTGGTGGCTTAATTTTGGGTGGTAATTATTACCTATTGGAAATTAAAACTGAACAAATAAAAGATGAAATACAAAAACATCATGCAATGGAATTTGGTGGTATAGAAAATTATCAATTAGCTAAACAAGCCTTTACATCTGATATGTTTGTACAACAAAACAGAATGCAACTTCAGGATCTTGTTGAACAAACATGAGGAGATGTTCAATCGGAAGATGCAATATGAGATGATTCCGATATAATCCAGGATGAACAGATGGATCCATGACAAGAGTCTGATGATTGATTTGATAGATGACAAATTGATACTCAACAAGTAGAAGATATAGCAAATAGGTGAAATTTGTACTGACAAGAGTGAGCAAAGATTACTTGGATAGAATATTCTGATGTTAACTGTCCTTTTTGTGAGCAACAGAGTAAAGATGAAACAGTTTTTAATGTAATGGATAATTTTGAAGATAATGAATTAAATCATTTTTTTAGGACATATCCAGTATTTGGCGATAGATCCATGCCTGGAGCTTATGCATTGGAATGTGCATGATATTTAGGATGACAGGATTTATATTATGATTTCAAAGCTGATTTTTTTGAGCTATCTGATATGCAAGATCCTAATGCATGGGAAAAATTAGCAACTGATTACTGAATAGATACTTGAGATTTTACATCTTGTGTAGATAATGAAGAAACTGCAGATATTGTATCAGAAAATATGGAAGAATGACAAATCTTTGGTATAACAGGTACTCCTGGTAATCTTTTGCTTAATAATGAAACAGGTGAATGGGTGCTTGTGCCATGAGCATATCCAGCAGAAACATTCAATAATTTAATTAGTGATATGTTGCAATAATAGCTAATAAATAGAGACTGCCTGCCTGTATAAAAATATGTAAATATGGACTTTTAAAGAAGGTCCTTACATAGACAGTGCAAGTGATTTTTTTTGTAATGGCAACTTTAAAATGTCAGTAATATT
>CAYMVT010000083.1:0-3064 GCA_964394325.1 uncultured Candidatus Peribacteria bacterium
AAAAATAATAACTAATAGACTTACAAAAATTTTATTTTTCAGCATTTTTACTATCTATTTAATCAGATAAAACAATTAACTTTTAGAAAAATAATATAAATAATTTTAATAAAAGTTCAACAAAAAAAGCTTGTTTATAATAATCTAGAAATAATAAAAGAGTTTTTTGTTGAAAAATCAGAAAATGTAATTATACTGACCTTAATTCCAATTATAAGTAGAGCCTGCTTAAAAATTTTGTTTTAGTATTAATGATTTTACACAAACAGAATATGAAACTTTTCAAAAGAATACTTATGTCCTTGTTCCCTGAAGATGTAGTAAACCAGCCTATCAACCCAATTAGTATGTTTATATCTTTTGTATCTGCAAAGCAGTTTTTTTCGGTAGTAAACAGAAAAATTGTTGAAAATTATAAACTTAACTTATTTGATATAAATTTAGACAGTTTTGATGTAAAACTTTGATTTTGAAAATCATTGAACATAAAACAAAAAGAAATTGAACAATACTATTCATATTGAGTAGTTGCTAATTTTAATTGATACAGATTTTATTCTGCTTCCAATGTAGGTAGTTTGATAACCCTTGTTTGTAGCATATACCTAAAAGATCCTTTTTCAAAACACGATCCCAAATATTTCGTAAATTTCCTGCTTACTGTGTATTACTTACATTTTGTTTTTTTATCCAGGATAAAAGTTTTCCCATACAAAAATGACAAAGACAACTACAACCGATTCATAGAAGTTTTTTTCCAGTTTTATAAGCTTGTTTGTGATAGCAAAAAATTCACATACTCTGTCAAAGAATTCAATCAAATCAAAATAAAACTACTAGAAAACATACAGATATTTTTTATGCTTTTTTATGTATACAAAAAATACAACAATATATTCGTATTATCAGAAGGCGAAAGAAACGATTTATGACAAGACTGAGAATATGATTTTTATGAATGGCTGCTTGATGATGATATCAAAAAATGATCTTTTAAAAATTTATGATTAGATTTTCTTTCAAATTACAAAAAATACACAAAATCATATAGTTTCTCTGCTACAGAAAAGAAACTAATGAAAGTTATCTTACCAGCTGATGTTTTGATAAGACATATTTTGAACGAAGATGATATATTCCAAACAGTTGATTTTGTAATCAAATGAATTTATAACAATGAAAGATTAGATGAACTAATATCAAGTTTTTTGAAAAATGATGAAAAATTAGAAGAATTCCTTGAATTTATCTTCAATTATCAAGAATTCCAAGACAACTATTTTACATGAGTAAAAAAATTTATAAACTGGAAGTATAGACTTGATAACGAATATGATGCAAAAATTGAACAAGAACTGGATGAATTAATGTCTACTGTATGAAAAGAAAAAGAAATCGATGAGATGAAAATCCCTGATAAGTTAAAAAGAGAATCCCAAACAACTGAAAAACTTATTAATTTTTATCTGACTTTTCTGGGAGGGTTTTGGGTTTCAAGGTGAGACAATATGTATTTAAGATTATTCAAAAGAGAACTTTTTGATTTTTTTGAATTGGAAAAAGACAGCTCTATTTTCAAACAGGATTCTTTGGTATTTTATGGTAGTTTGATATACACATATAGCAAAAATGCTTTTTATTACAAATTTGCTTTTGATAATGTAAAAGCTGGGAAAGAAAAATTCCACCTACCTTTCAAATCATCACTTAAACAAGTAAACTCAAATAAATTTTTGGTCCATTTATTAAATCAAGTTTTTGTAGCTGATACTATGCAAGATATCAATACAAAGGATATCAAACTTTACATTCAAAACAAAGATATTATCAAGCATTTTAAAACTCACTTTTATGATGAAATCTCTAGTTGTGTTAAATGAACTTCTGAAAAATTAATAAAAAATGTTTATTGAACTATGTTTCAATTTATGGACACAAACTTCAAAGCCAATGAGTTTACAAAGCTTTTGAGTGACAAAGAACTATCCAATCTAAAAGATAGTGTATACACATTTGATTTGTGGATATATTTAAGCCTAATAAAAGCACTCAAAAATGAATGATTAGACCTTACAATAAGATATTCTAATGCAAGCATTATGTGAATATTATCTTTTTTGAGAAATAGCTTGCTTTGATTTTGTCTTTATATCAAATTTTTGGAAAATCAGGAAAACAGCACCAACAAAAAATTACATATAGATGTTTTGAAAAAAATATATATAATGGAAATATTGTTTTTATCACAAGATTACTACTATGTATTTGAAAAAGCAATCAACGACACATTACAAAAATACGATACACTTTTGAATAAGTGGATAAATATTGATGATAACAAAACATATCTTTCATTGGGATACACAAATTGGGTACAATTCATATCTGAAAAACATTGACAAAGCACTATGTCTTCAATAATGTGAGAAGATATTATATGGTTTAGGTGATATCTAAAAAATATAGTATATTACAACAAAAAGTTTTTGATACCAAAAGAATAAAAATTCATTTATTAGTTAATCTACAGGAAAATGAAATGTCTTAAATGTTGAAATATGGAAACAAGAGTATCAGACTCAAGAATGGTAGAAGACTGAATATCTATAAGAAGAAGAAGGCATTGTGAACTTTGCGGATATAGATTTACTACATTTGAAAAAACAGGTATCACAGATCTAATAGTTTTGAAATCTGATGGTACAAAGCAAATATATGATAAACTTAAGATAAAAAAAGCACTGATGTTAGCTTTTGCAAAAAGAAACATATCTGTAGACAAACTAGAAGAAATCATTTCAAAACTAGAAACAAAATGGCTGAGTCTTTGAAAAGAAATAAGCTCCAATGAAATCTGAAACGATATTTTGGAAATACTAAAAGATGAGGATGTAGTAGCTTATATAAGATTTGCATCGGTTTATAAACAATTTGAAAATATACAAGACTTCAAAAAATTGATAGACGAAGGTTTTGAATAAAAATTACTTGTAAAATAACTTTTTTGATAAGGGGGTGGTGTAATTGGGAACACGGAGGTCTTCGGCACCTCAGTTGTCGGTTC
>CAYMVT010000084.1:0-3015 GCA_964394325.1 uncultured Candidatus Peribacteria bacterium
TCAGATAGCCTTGTTTTAAACTTTATTCTGGAATAGGTATATGAGAATTAATTATTTCTTGCATTTTGTTTAAAAATCCTTATTTATAATATTTAAGTTATTTTTAAATTTTTCTTATATTAGTAAAAAATGAGAAAGTTCTTATTTTTATTGTTGATTTTGGTCCTGCCTTTGGAGGGACTTGCTAATATTAGCATATCTCCATTAAGGTTTGAATTTAGTGTCGAACCAGGTGAAACTATTCAGGATATTGTTAGAGTTTCTAATAGAGCTGATGAAGCTATTACTTTGTATACTTCCAAAGAAGATTTCATAGCTTGAGACGAAACAGGTAATCCTCAATTTGTTGACAGATCTGATCTGCCCAATCCTGACTATGCTTTATCCAGATGGATATCTTCTTCTCAGGAAAACATCACTTTGGGGCCTGGTGAAACTAGAGAAATTTCTTTTAGTATAGATATTCCAGAAGATGCTGAGCCAGGGTGACATTATTGAGCATTGTTCTTTTCTCCAGGTGCTTGAGATGGTCAGGTTGCTGTAGTTAGTAGACTTGGTACTTTGATGCTTGTAGATGTAGATTGAGAAGTGGAGATAGATTGACAATTAACTTCTTTTGATGTTTGAAGAGAAATTGAATGAGATTTTTTTGAACAAAAACATTTTGATAGCTTTCCTATAGATTTCAAAACAAGATTTGAAAATAAAGGTAATGTACATATACAACCAACAGGTAGGATAGAAATTATAGATGAAGATGGAAATCAACTTGAGGATATAGGTAAAGAAAGAATTACTTCTCCTCAGTGAGCATTCATATGAGAAGAACTGGTGGATTATATACCTATTAATGATGCTGGTGGTAATGTGCTGCCAAACTCTACAAGAGCTTTTGAAAGCGTATGGGAAGGTTTTGGTTATAATGTATTGGATAGAGAGTGAAGACAAAGGGTAGAGTTTAGAGATATATCTGAATATTATGCCCAAGAGGCAGAAGAAGCACAATATTTGAACTTTTGGGAAACTTTGGAAGAAGTGCCAGTACAAAGAGATTTTACTCTGCAAATGGAACTTTCTTTTGTATGAAAAGACTGAGAACAAAAAGATTTTTACGAACAAGATGAAATTACTATAGAGTATACAGACACAAAAGTTACTAACAACTGGTTTGTAATAATAGGTGGTTTATTGTGACTTGTATTTTTTGTAATTTTGTTTATTGTATGGAGGAAGAAATCCAATGAAAAACTTAGACAACAAATTATGGAAGAGATGAAAAACAACAATGTTTAATTTCAAAAAAATTAAAATGATGAATCTAAAAAATCTATTTTTGTTAAACTTTGTATTATTGTGATTACTTTTGTTTATCACAAATGTTTTTGCTGATACTTCAGAAAGAACAATAATAGACGAGGTGGATGTATCTGCAGTTGTTCTTTGAGACGATCCATTGTCACCACTTATTAGAAATGTATCTCCCTCCTCGGATCCTATATTTTTGAGACAAAATAGCTTACAAAGTTTTAGTTTTGATGTTGAATTTATAGATGATGATTTCGACGGAGAAGTAGTGTATACTATAATTTCTGATAAGTGATCAAATAATAATAGAACTTGAACAATATCAACTGATGGTACAATAAATTTTTATTATCGTGCTCCGGAAGATGATTCAGGTCTGTTAGAAAAAGAAATTACAATAACTCTTAATAATTCTCAAGAATATAGGAAAAGAACTATCTGAGTTTATGTTTATTAAATTTTGTGATGAAAAAAATATATTTTTTGTTTATTATACTTTTACTGTTGTTTGCTTGATCTTTTTTTGCTTGGAATATAATAAATACATCAAAAGATCAACAACAAGTGTATCAATATGATTTTTTTGTTAAAAACCATAATAGAGTTGATGATTTTTATTCAGATATTCCTTTCAGGAAAAATGATAAAATTTCATATGTTTTTGTGTTTGAAAAAACTTGATTTGTAGGTTCTTTAGACTTTAATTTTTATAAAATTCAGGAGCTCATGAAGATTTCTAATATACAAACAAATTATAATATTTATGAAAGAAACTGATGAAGTCTAGTAGTTGTAGAACTTTCTTGAGATGCTATTATAGCCTCAAATACTCAAAACATCCAAAAGTCTGATATAAAAAAATATATAGATTTTAAATATACCGATATTGAATATTCTGTCGTGAAGAATTGACAAGATTTAGAAGATTTAGCTGAAAAAAATCAACAACAAATCCAAGAATATAATCCTGTAGAAGAAGATAATCAGGAAGCAACTCAAGAAGATATAGAAGATATTTATGAACAATCAACAAAATCACAGAAAGAAGAATTATGATTGACCAATACAAACTTCAATGTAAATGAAACAGCACTTGTAGATATATACTGATATGATTTGGATAAATTGTCATACATAACAATATGAGAAGTTAGTTATCCAATCCAAGAATATGATTGAAATTTTTTTGTAAATATTGAAGGAAATGACTTTGAGGAAGGGAGCTACTTTGCTTTTTTTGTCAAAGATAATCAAGAAATACTGGATACCAATCAAGAAATTGTCTTTTCTGATCAAAGAAGAGATATTCATATTTCTGATATGGTTCCTTTTCAAGTAAATAAAGAAACTTGATGATTGATATCAGTCATTGGGGGATGATTTAATGATATCATATCTATACAATTAAGCAATAACAGAGTCTTGGAAAATGCAGATTTTGATATAGTTTCTAATACCACCTTGATGTTAAAGATATCAAATGATTTGGATGAAGGAGAATACTTTTTGAATATTATGACTAGAGAGAATATTTATGAACTTGAAAATAAAACATTTGAAATTGTTCAAAACTAAAAACTTTATATTATAAATTGTTTTGTAATGAATTTAAAAAATCTTTTGGCTTTGATGTTTATTACCTTGTTGTCATTTTCTAGTTTCTCTACAGTTTATTGAGAATTAATTTGATCTGATATACTTGGTAAAAAA
>CAYMVT010000085.1:0-3005 GCA_964394325.1 uncultured Candidatus Peribacteria bacterium
TTGAAAATGAAGGGGTAAGTTTTTTTTGTGATCATTACAAAAATTCAGATTTTGCTGAGAACAAGCTGAGAAAAGCAAGATATGAGTTTTTTGAAAAATATTTAAATAGTGGTGATGTTTTGTTTTTGTGACACAATTTGACTGATCGTATAGAAACTAGTTTCATTAATATGCTTCGTGGGTGTGGTGTTGAATGATTTTTGAATATGCAGCCCTACAAAAAGCGCAAAAATTATTATATTTGCAGACCCCTACTGGATATGTCAAAACATCAAATTGAATCTATTTGCAAAAAGTATGATATACCATACTTTGTAGATGCTACCAACAAAAATTCTTGAACTTCCCAGAGGAATCATTTAAGGCATGGACTTTTGAACGAGCTTTATCAAATGGCTAATGTTAGCAAAAAGAATGAAAATATGTTTGAAGAAAGTTTCAAAAATATTTACTGACAGCTTGAAAGACAATCTTGTCCAGAAGCATGAAAACAAATCAAAATTGTCAAAGAAATTAAATTACCTGACTTTATAAATTATGACTTTGTTTTTTTGATAGATTTCAATATCTGAGATATTACTGATGTTATAAAGCTTTTGAAAAGATTTTGAGTTTACAAAAACACATCCAAAAACTTATTAAAAGATTTGTTTAGCTTTTTTAAATACTGTAATTCTGGGTATAAGTATATGTGATGAGTTTACTTTTTTATTTGTCATAACAAAATTTATGTGGCAAAAGCAGAGAAAAATTTTTGGCAAAAAGAAAAAAAAGATGCCTTGCAAATAAAAAAAACTTGAGAATATAACTTTTTTGGCTATACTGTGAGTATTCAGGATTACAATTTACTGCCTTGTAGTTTGAGTTTTGCGGATTGAACTGAACAATATTGAAGTAAAAGTTTGAGCTTTTATTTCAAAAAAAACCATGTTCCATTCTTTTTGAGAAAGTTTATTCCAATAATCAAAAAAGACTGAAAGGTGGAGCGTATATTTATTTAATTACGAGAATAAAAATGGCTTTATATTTATTTATTCTGTGGTTTGTTGTGCTTTTGTTGTGTATAATGATCTATTCTTTGACATCACAGCATCTCAAAAAAATCACAGAATATGTTCAGCAAAGTATTGATAGGTTTTTGTATGATTATAATTTGAATATTTACAAAAATAAAGACAAATTTTATAATTGGGAACAGGCATTGGATGTGATTTTTGAAAATCAAAAAAAGTTTGTACAAGCATGAACATACAATTTTGAACAGGTTGATCTTTTTGTAGATAAGTTTTTGGATGATGTTTATTATATTGAAAATTTATTTGAAAAACAAAAAATATTTGATCGTGGTATTTTGATAACTTTAAAATCTATTTTGAAGCCATCCTATTATATAAAAAAGCTTAATCTTGTTTTTTATTCTTTGTCTTTGATCTTAAGTGCAGGTATTTTTGGTTTGATCGTAAAAATATTTGATTTATAAAAACAGCTATTTTCAGTTGCTTCATTTAGTGTATTTTTTTAACGTTTACAATTTGTGTATTTTTGTGTAGTGCCAAAAGCTTTTTGCTTTTATATAATTTAACTTAAAATCTTTCCTTAAAGAAATGAAAATTGCATTTGTTCATGATTGGATTGTTACAATATGATGAGCAGAAAAAGTTCTTCAGGATTTAATTCAGGAAGAGACATTTTCACAGGCTGAAATATTTTGTATTTTTGGTAATAAGAGTTATTTTAAAGTTAATGAAAAAGAAATTAAAATAAATCCGGTAATTTCAAATAATTTCATAATTAATAAAATTTGATATCGTAATTTGATGCCAATTTTTCCGTTACTAGCTTGGATGTTGAGCAGAAAAATAAAAAAATACAATCCCGAAAAAATAGTAATTTCAAGTTTTGCTGTTGCAAAGAATATATATGCCACAAAAAACATTCAAACAAGCTGTCCTTTAAAAAAATTTTTTTGTAAAAATAATAAAGCAAAGCCTTATACAAAATTATATCTACATAGTCCTATGCAATATATTCGGTCCAGTTATGATGAGTATATAAATAAATTAAGCATAATCAAAAAAAATATATACAAAATTGTTGCAAAATATTTGAGAATATGGGATAAAAAATTTAATAAATTTGATGAGGTTTATTTTAATAGTCAGTATACAGCGCAAGTTGCCAATGATATTTATTGAATAAGATGAGAGATAAAACATCCAAAGCTAAGACAAATTTTTATACAAACACCTGTAAAAACCAGTTTTGAAAAATATTATATATATGTTTGAAGATTAGTAAGCTTTTCCAGGGAGGTGGACAAAGTAATACAGCTTTTTAATGAAAATAATGAACATCTAATAATAGTATGAAGTTGACCTGATGAGATAGAGTTAAAAGTAAAAGCAAAATGAAAAATAATATTTGTATGACAGATAAAAGATGATGCAAAAAAAATCAACCTTTTGCAATGATCAAGCTGATTGATTAATATTACCAAGGAAAGTTTCGGAATAATAACAGCAGAAAGTCTGTCTTTATGAGTACCAGTGCTTTGATACAATGATTGAGCTACTCCTGAATTGGTTGATGAAAATAGTTGAATTTTGGTAAACAATAAAACTATTGAAGAACTTAAAGAATGATTTTTGAAATTCCAGAATGCCAATTTTGATAGACAGCAAATTAAAGAAAACTTTTTAGCAAAAATCGGATTTTAATATCATATAATTTCTTTCAAAAGTAAATTTGATTTTATTTAAGATTAATTAATTTGTTTTTTTTGCTACTATTTTGCAAAGTGTTTATTTAAAATCAAGTATAATTCTATGAGTTTTCTCAAAGAATTTTATATAGCAGTATATTCTGAGTGTAGTTAAGCGAAGCTCACTTTCTCTTGAAATTTATTATACAATATGTATAAATAAGTTTATTGTCTAATAAAAATGCCAGGGTAGCTCAGTGGTAGAGCAGAGGCCTGAAAAGCCTTGTGTCGGCAGTTCGATCCT
>CAYMVT010000086.1:0-2924 GCA_964394325.1 uncultured Candidatus Peribacteria bacterium
CTATTTTTGGATATTTTTGTGGTTTTATTTACACTCATCTTTTAGAAAAATTTTAGTGATTATTATTTTAATGAAGATATATATTTTTTAGAAAATGTAAACTTTTATAAGTATTATAGTAATATTATTATTTGAAAAAAAAACATTATTATTTAATATTGTTTTATTAGTATTTTGATTTAATTTTATATTATTAACATATAAAAAAATTAATAATGTCATATGTACAACCCTGATTTTTTGACCAAATACAAGATTTAAAGGCAGATTGAAATTATGATGAAGCACTTAAAAGGGTAAATTCTATATTGTGTAATGATCCTAATAACAAAGATGCATTATTTGAAATTGCTGATATATTATATCTAAAATGAGACATATCTTCTGCAGAAAAGCCCATAGATTTTATGTTGAATAAAAAATGAGATGATCCTATGGGCTTTTATGTCAAAGGCGTCTTGGAAATGGAAAAAACGAATTGGAACATAGCCAAAAAATTCTTTAAAAAAGCAGTTTCTATGTCTAGTGAAGACAATCCAGAGATACTTAGATGTTATTGATTGTGTGAGTACTGGTTGGGCAATAGAGAAAAAGGTATGGATTTTTTGAACTCAGCTTTTAATGCTTCGGAGCAATTGGATGCTGAAATTATTTACAATCTTGTAGAAATAAATTTATTAGAACACAATTATGAATCTGTTTCTTATTATATAGACTTTTATAACAAAAATCGTGATAAGCTGAATTGTTTTGAAAAAGACATTTCTTTTTATGATGAGAAGATTTCTTTGTTTAAAAATTATTTAAATATAATATAAAAAAATGATAATAAAAACTTTCTTAAATCTTATCAGAGCATCTTTTTTTCAATTTTTATGAATTGCACTATTAATAAGCTTTTTGCTGTTTTTTTTAAACATATTAGTATCTAGTTCATTTTGAATTAGTAGTTTTTCTGCCGATGTGCAGGAGAGATTGTGAATTTATTTTTATATACAAGATCCTGAAGATCTTGAAGAATCTGATGAGATTACATCAAAGATAATAGACTTAAGATCAGAACTGGAAAAAAAATGACTTACAGTTAATTATTATTCCAAAGAAGATGCTATTAGTACGCTTCAAGCAAGAATGCCAGAAATAACAGAAAATTTTGAGCAGTATTGAATAGAAAATCCTTTGCCACCCACGCTTCATGTTTTGTTTACAAATGAAGAACAATATAAACATATGAAATCAACAATAGCTCATTATGACGATGTTATAGTAAATATTGATAACGTTATGCAATGACAAACTTTTGAGCAACAGCAAGAAAGAATTGCAAGTATAATAAACTTTTCAAATTTTGCTATTCTGTTTTCCTATTTTATAATTGCGGTATTAATTGTTATTATTATAACCTTTTTGATGTTTGTAATAAAATGAAGTTTTTATAACTTCAAAAATCAGATACAAGTAGAAAAGCTTTTGTGAGCTCAATTCTGGCAGATAAAATCTCCATTTTTTTTGAAAATACTTGGTATTTTACTTTTTGGCTTTGTTTTTATGATTATTTATGTTGTAAGTTTTATATCATATCTTGATTGATATATGTATGATTTATTTGGAATTACTTTTCTTGATTATATATCTGGACATGGTGCTGATCTAGCTTATCTGATAATTGGTCAATTTTTGATTATATTATTTTTGAGTATATTAATTTCAAACTTTTCTTTAAATAGGCTTATTAAAAAAATATAACTTTTTAAAATTAAATCTTTTGCTTTAAAAATTATCGATAAATTATAAAATATTGATTATTTTAGAAAGTGGATTAGTTTAATTTTTCTTTTTCTATTGCTTTTTGAGGCATAATGGAAAAAATGTGTTGCTATTTTAATTGCAATTTTGTGTTGCTATCTATTTTAATGGAAAAATGTGTTGCTGTTTTCTATGAAAACCATAGATAGTAACTGGTAAACTTATCTTTTCTATCTTCTCTTAATCATCTATGTATTGATAGTTTTGTCTTTAGATGTCAATTTATAGATTCTAATGAGTTATTAGTCTTTGGTATTCATAACTCAGGATGTTTCTCAAATGTATAACAGTAAGGCAATTTTTTAATAATGCTATTGTAAGCTTTCCTTGTTCTTTCGTGTACATAGTTTCAGTTTTCATTTTTTTCATTTAACCACTCTCTATTTTCTTGATACCATACAGTCAAGGCAAGATTTACATCTTTTTCAGGATAATCTCATATACAAACAGCTATATTTTTTAGCTGCTTGTTCTGCTCTAATTTTGGTTTTCTTGTAAGATATCTTCTTACTATCTGTCTCATATGTTGTAAACACATCTGTATTGGAATATCTCAAAATCATCACAGTAATCACTGTCTTCAGTCCACAACTATAGCAATAATTTTTCGTCATTTAGATTTTAGTTCTTCAATTCATTTTCTATACAAATCATTTGTTTCATTCTTTGCTTTGTACCAAAGCAAGTTTTTTCACTTGTTTTCCTTTGGAAACCAAGCTCTAAAAACAACATAACAATATTTTCTTCAAAAGTATACTGCATCCATTAGTATGATTGCCTTTTGTGGTTTTATTGTGTCACAATAATTTTTTTAAAAGGTGCTATATCAAGTATTTTTTGAATTGTTCTTTTTGATAAATTAAAAGTTTGTGACATTTGACGATACTTGAGGTCATCACTTACATAACTCACAAAAAAATCCTCAAATTGAGGATTTTGAAGATTTTTTCATTTTCAATGTTCCCATACAAATCAACAAGACCTACATAGATACCTTTGCTTGCCTTTTCTTTTTCAGTTTTTCTTAGTTTTGATACTGTTGCATTTTGAACATATTTTTTTCATTTTTAAAAAAATTAAGAAATAAAGTAGTTCTAATCTACTCAATCCCTTAATTT
>CAYMVT010000087.1:0-2756 GCA_964394325.1 uncultured Candidatus Peribacteria bacterium
GATACAAGCAGCAGTATATGAAAACAAATAAATTTCCCTTGAGCATAATATCTCATATTTTTTAGATTTTTTTATTTCTATCCTTTAGAAATATTAACTAAATGAAAAATGAAAATGCATTGCATTTGCTTTGTATAATGTAAAAAATATTCTTAATCCAATTCTATAAAGTTATAGTTTTTTGACGTTCTATACTCTTTTAATATCAGTAATTTTTTGAGGTATATTTAAAAATCCATACAATTTCACTTGAAAAAAAAGATATAAAAATTAAAAGTAATTAATTTATATTATAAACAAAAAATATATGCAAAAATCTTTTAAAAGAGTATTACTCAAACTGTCTTGAGAAGCTTTGCAGTGAAATCAAGAGTACTGAATAGATGTAAGGTTTTTACAAGATCTTTCAAGGAAAATAGTTTATTTATCTCAAGAAAATGAATTGGAGTTAGTGATTGTTATTTGAGGATGAAATATATTTAGGTGAGTAAGCGGTGCAGCGAACTGATTAGACAAATCCCAATCAGATTATATGTGAATGCTTGCAACTATTATGAATTGAATAGCTTTGTGAGATTGAATAGAAAGCAACTGAAATGAAGTCAGGATAATGTCTGCAATAGACATACCAAAAGTAGCAGAAACATTCATTAGAAGAAGAGCCATCAAACATCTAGAAAAGGGGAGGGTGATAATTTGTGTAGCTGGAACTGGTAATCCTTATTTTACCACTGACAGTGCAGCAGTTTTGAGAGCTGTAGAACTTGATTGTGATATTATGATAAAATGAACAAAAGTTGATTGAATATATGACAAAGATCCTGTTCAGAATCCTGATGCCAAAAGGTTTGAAAATATAAATATAGGTGATGCTTTGTGAAAAGGTTTGAAAATAATGGATCAAACAGCTATCGCACTAGCAAAAGATGAAAGATTATCAATGTTTGTGTGCAACATCAACAATATTGATAAAATTCTTTCTAATGAAATTAAATGAACATATGTTTATGCTTAATTAGAGCTTGTAGCATTTTATATAATTAATAAGTCTGTATGAAGATTGGTATCATAGCAAGTTATTTTGATGACTTGTATATTATGAGTTTGTTAAATAATTATGATTTTGATTACAAGATATATTTGGACTGGAATAATTGACCATATCAGGATAAATGATTTGAAAAGTCTTTTGAAGATGTTCAAAAATGAATTGAATTTTTGAAAAAACAATGAGTCAAAAAAATAATTGTTCCACCAATATATGAAATGCATATGCAAAATGATAAAAATATTATTCCACTTTTTACAAACTATCTTTTGGAATGCTTACAACATAGTTTAGTTGGAAAAATAGGTTTTGTATGAGATTTTGCTGATAGTGAAAAAATAAATGAAATATTCCCTAAAATTTGTCAAAATTACACCTTGACTACCGCTCAACAAAACACCAAAAAATTTAGGTTCCCTTTTGATATTTGGTTCAAGCAAAACAATCTTTGGAAGTTTTTTTTGTATAATCTTTCATTTAGGCAGCCTTTGGTAAACAAAGTAATAAAAAATGATCTAAGATATTTCAAAGATGCTTTTGTAGATACAGTTATACCTTTGAATTGGTGATATTTTGCTTTTCAAAGATCAATCAAAAACTTTTTTAATCTAAAAAAAATAAAATTTCACTGAACCGACAAGCTACACAAAACAATTGATGAAACTTTTCAAGATTATGAAAAAGAAAAGTATTTTGTACAAATTTTTAGCAACTGAAAAATTGAACTACTCACAACAGCCAAAAAACGAAAATGGATAATCAACAAGGGCAAACAAATACAGTTTGAAAATATTAAAATTTAATTTTTATGTCATTTATCAAGCAAATATGAATTTTCATATAGTATCCATCTTTCCTAAAATATACGAAAGTTTTCTGTCAACTTCTATATTGGACAAAGCTATCCAAAACAATTTGATAAGTGTAAATTTTTTTAACCCAAGAGATTATACCAAGGATAAACATCAACAAATAGATGACAGCATATATTGAGGCTGAGCAGGAATGTTGATGAAGGCAAAGCCAGTCATAGACTGTGTTAATGATATTTTGTCAAAAATAGATCACAATAAATTCAAAATTATTTATCTAACTCCATCCAATAAAATATGGAATCAAAAAATGATAGAAAAACATACCAACAAATACAAAGATATAATTTTGGTATGTTGAAGATACGAATGAATTGATAATCGTTTTTGGCAATGCTTCAAAGATAAGTATCCAAAAAACTGTGAAAAAATATCTGTATGAAAATATGTTTTGATGTGAGGGGAGTTGCCAAGTATGATTGTCATAGAATCTATAAGTAGGCTGATTCCTTGAGTTATCAAAGAAAAAGAAAGCATAACAAATGAAAGTTATTCTCCAGCGAAAAGCATGAAAAACATAGAATATCCCCAATACACAAAACCTCAAAATGTTTATTGATATGAAGTACCTTCAGTTCTATTATCATGAAATCACAAGGAAATTGAACAATGGAGAGAACAAAATACTGACAAAGAATAATTACATAAACATCAAACAAAATTTTATGAAATTTAACAAAGTTATAAAACAAAAAAATTTTATAAAACAAATTAAAGACTTTAAAAAATTCATAGAATGTATTAAAAAATAGAATCATAAAAAACATTTCTGTTATGATAATGAATATTATAATAATAGAAAATTGGGGTAATTTTATCGAATATAATATCTAACC
>CAYMVT010000088.1:0-2635 GCA_964394325.1 uncultured Candidatus Peribacteria bacterium
TATTTATTCCTCTCAAAAAACGTTCCCCATTCGTCTTGATTCTCCAAAATTTTAACTTTCTACAACTAATTAGTAATTTAAATAAAAATTTTTATTCTAATAATAGATCGTGAATTTTGAATTATAATTAAGGATATCTAATTTTGTCTTGAAATTTACACAAAAAAATATACAGTCAATATGTTTTTATATCTAAACCAATAAAAATAATGTGAAAAGAAATTTTGGAGACACAAAGCAAACAGTCAAAAAACAATCAAAAACCATCTTTTGACAAAGAAATTCACAATACACTTAATAGTTCCAAAGAAGATTGTTTGAGATTAAATGATGTAGAAAGCGATACCAAAAAGGAAATCATGGAAAGACTTCTAAATGAAGGTATTACTTGTCAAGAAATAAAGCAAAACAGAAATGTCTTGGTATGAGCTGGTACAAAATTATGAGAATATGTAGATATGCTTTGTTATTTCCAAGAAGCAATATGGGTAAAAAACCAAAAAAATGAACGAATATTAATACATACAAGTGCAACTAATCAAGAACATATAAATAAAGAAGAAGGTCTTTATATGTTGTTATGATAAAAGATTTTGTAAACAAATTACTACTTAATATAAATTTAGAAATTATCAGAATTGCTTTGCAAATATAATCTATACTTTTTTAATTGCATATTAAACCATCCTTTTGTTTTGCATAAAGCTGTTTTATGTCTTCTGCAGTTTTGTAATTAGGGAAAAGAATATTTCCAAGAGGTATTTGTAAATCTATTTTGTCAGCTACATATTTGTTATTGTTTATTAAATTTTGTACAAACTCTTCTTGATAGCCATTTTTAGTCATAACTTGGTGAATTTCTTTACTATCCATGATGTGATAAGCTCAACTAACTTTTCTCTGACCTTCTTGCTTACCATCTTTGATACACAACAAAATTTCATAAGCTTTTTTGTCAGATTTATTGATATAACAAAAATCATTACAAATAGTAATTTTTGTATCAGTTGTTTTTCAAAAATCCATTATTTTTTTGTTAACCTTTGCAATGTCAGGAATTTTTGATTCATTTTGAGCTACTAATTCCAAAAAAAAGTTATCATCTCCAAATACTTGTTTCCAAAATGATATTGTCTCTTTGATCAATCCATCCTGTTGATTGTCCAAAATCATTTTTCATATTTGACTATTTATTCATCACATAAGTCCAATAAGTCATTTACTATGTTTTTGGATATTTTTGTGATCTATTTTGGGTCTTTCATCAAATCAGTAAATATGTGCACAACTAACAATTTTCAAAAGATTTTGATATCAATCTGCATTTGCTGCTATCAAGACTATATTTTGTGAATTGTTGATTCAATTTTTTTCATTTATATCTGAAGTAAGTGTTAATTCAACTCATATAATTGGTTTTATGTTGTTTTTTTGTGCAACCTGAAAAAATTCTACACTTCAGTACATACCGTGATAGTCAGTAATTCCTATGGCGTCCATTCACAATTTTTTGGCTTTTTCTACTACCCTCTCAGGACTTCCAACCGCTTCCAACAAACTGTAATGACTATGTCAGTGTAGATGGATCATAATATTAATTTTTTGAAATTTTAAAATTTTATTGCTTCAAAGCTTGAATTCTTTGTTCTATTGGTGGATGAGTTGAAAACAATTTCATCACACCACCCTTGGAAGCTATTTTCATGCTATTTGTAGAAGGATTATCTTCAAGTTCCATATTTTGAACTAATAATTGTAATTTTTCCAAACCTGCAATCATTTTGTCTCTCCCTACTAAGTTAGCACTTCCATAATCTGCTTTGAATTCTCTATATCTACTAAACCATGCCAACACCATGCTTGCCAAAATAGATAGAAGAATTTGCAAAACAATAGAAACCAAAAAATACCCAATGCCTGGTCAATCCTCATTTCCAAAAACATTTCTATCTATGAAAGTTCCAGCTATTCTTGATAAAAATACTACAAATGTATTTAAAACTCATTGCAATAAAGTCATAGTAACCATATCACCGTTGATAATGTGAGCCATTTCGTGTCATACTACTCCTTCTATCTCATCATGATTCATCTGTGATAACAATCATTGACTAACAGCTACCAAACTTTTATTTTTGGTAGGTCATGTAGCAAAAGCATTGGGTTCAGATGATTCATATATACCAACTTCTGGAGTTTTTAGATTGTTGGAACTTGCAATTCTTTCAACAGTTTGATATACAAATCTTTCTTTTTCACCAAATTGATTCAAATTTTCAGGTGATATAAGATTGATTTTGTACATCCATTTTGCTATTATCTTGGAAATTGCTAATGAAATAAACGCTCAAGTAAATCAAACAACTGCTGCAAATATTCACACAGACACAAAATCATATCAATATCCAGTAATATTAATTCCAAAGACTGCTTGCAAAATACTTAATATTATCATTATCATAGCCAAAACTGCTATGTTCATAACCAAGAAAAATACTACTCTTTTTGCTAATGCCATAATTTTGGGGTTATAAATATAAAAAATATGAGAATTATAAATTTTATTAAATCCGAACACTTAGACATTTCTTTTAGAAAAAGAAACAAAAAATTGAACTTAACTTTTTAATAAAAT
>CAYMVT010000089.1:0-2630 GCA_964394325.1 uncultured Candidatus Peribacteria bacterium
TGCATAGATATTTAACAATAAAAAAAAGTTTAGCAGGCTTGTGCTTCTTTGGATATGACCGTACTGTCTATATCCTCCACACAACTTACTAAACTTGATTAATATCATTATAACAATATTTTAATAAAAATCAACAAAAAATGACTAAATTGAAAGACTAAAGGACAAATCCCGAAAGCACAAACCCCGGGTTTGGCTTCACTTCAAACCCCTTTTAAAGCCCGGGGTTGGGTTTATATCCTCCCTGATAAGGGAGGGGGACCCTGACAAGTCGGGGTAGAGGGTTTTTGAAATTGAAATCTGATGTAAAATATGTATAACAGTTTTTGTTGTTTTAGCTTGGTAAATATCACAAAATATGAACAATATAATTGATAATAATTTTAATTGAAGAATATATATTTACATAGATTATTCAAATATTTTTCATGCAAGATATACTCTTGGCTGGAGCTTATCAGTAGAAAAAATGATAAATTATTTTATAACTTATAAAAATATAAATCATATAAAATTTTATTGAGCATACGATCCCAAAAATTTACCTCAAACAAAATGGGTTTCAAAAATACAAAAACTTTTTAGAGAAAATGATGTATATTTTTATTTCAAGAAATTAGAAAAAAAATGAGAAACGAATAAATGAAATGTAGATACTGAAATGTGATTTGATATTGCAAAAGATATTAATGAATTTGATATTCTATTTTTATTTAGTTGAGATTGAGATTTTAAGTATATTGTAGATGAGCTTATTAATAAACACAACAAGAAAGTTTTTATTTTTTCAACAAAATTGCATATAGCCTGAGAGCTGGTCAATTATACACAAAATTTTTATAAAAGTATATGTCGTTTTTTTGATATAAATAATGACAAAAATACTGTATCAAAAGAGATCAAAGAAAACTGCAAAGATTATGAAAAATGAATTATAATTTTTAAAGAATTATTAGAATTGATTGAAAAAACTGATAACAAAGAAATTAAATCAATTATAGACTATTATAAATGAATATTATCTTGAAATTATATCAAACCACCTATTAGTTTAAAAAAACTAAAAAACAAAAACAATATGTCTATAAATCAAATTATAATAAGGCATTGGAAAAAGGAAGAAAAAGAGTTGCTTGTACAATACTTAGAGAATATAATTTCCTAAAAGCAAAAACACCCCGAACTAGTCGGGGTGATTGCTAAATTAAGTAACTACATTATAACAATATTTTAATAAAAATCAACAAAAAATGACTAAATTGAAAGACTAAAGGACAAATCCCGAAAGCACAAACCCCGGGCTTGGTTTTACTTCAAATCCCTTTTAAAGCCCGGGGTTGGGTTTATATCCTCCCTGACAAGGGAGGGGGACCGCTTGCGGTGGAGGGTTTTTGAAATTGAAATCTGATGTAAAATATGTATAACAGTTTTTACTATTTAGATAATACCAAAAATTTAGTTAATAAACAATCAAATAATGGCAAAATCATTAAATAACGATTATAATAAACTTATAAAATGAATTTGAAAAATTATCTCAAAAAATAAGCAGAAAGTAATAAGTTCAGTAAATACTATTTTAGTTGAAACTTATTGGAATATATGAAGACATATTGTTGAATATGAACAGAAATGAGAGAAGAGAGCTAAGTATTGAAAGCAATTATTGAAAAATATTTCAAAAGACTTAACAAAAGAGTTTTGAAAAAGTTTTTCTGTTCAGAATTTAGAAAGAATGAGGTATTTTTATTCTTGTTATCCAGATATAGATTTTAAAAAATCCTCATCACCGATGAGGAAATTGTCTTGGACTCACATAGTCAGACTTTTATCAGTTAAAAATAAGGATGAAAGAAATTTTTATATAATAGAAACTATAGAAAATAGTTGGTCTGCAAGAGAACTTGATAGACAGATAAATTCTTCACTTTATGAAAGATTGGCACTTAGTAAAGATAAAAAGTGAGTTTTAAATTTGTCTAAAAAAGGACAATTGATTCAAAGTCATAATGATGTTTTAAAAGATCCTTATATTTTAGAATTCTTATGATTAGAGGAAAAGACATCTTATTCTGAGACAGAATTAGAAACAGCCATTATAAACAATTTAGAACATTTTTTGCTTGAACTTGGAAAATGATTTACTTTTGTATGAAGACAACAAAGATTTTCAACTGGAATAGATCATTTCTATATTGATTTAGTCTTCTATAATAGGCTTTTGCAATGTTTTGTTCTGATAGATTTAAAAATTTGAAAGATAACTCATGGGGATATATGACAGATGCAAATGTATGTAAATTATTATGATAGAGAAATAAGACAAGATTTTGAGAACAAGACAATATGAATACTTTTATGTAAAGAAAAGAATGATTTAGTTGTTGAATACACTCTTCCTGAATGAGAAAATATGATTTTTGCAAAAGAATATAATCTTTATCTTCCCAAGAAAGAAGATTTCAAAAGACAAATTGAAAAACTTGATTTATAATATTTTTTAGTACTTATTTCCCATTACTTGGCACTAAACTATTTGATTTTCACTCACAAATGATTATATTGTAGCCTATATTTTGCTATTTAGACAATAAAAATTTTTATTAAAAATGTGAAAAGAACAGTTCAAC
>CAYMVT010000090.1:0-2508 GCA_964394325.1 uncultured Candidatus Peribacteria bacterium
AAAAGTAGTAAATTTGGTTTCTAATTTAATTCAAAGGAAAAGTTTTTATCCTGTGGAATATTTAAATGTTTTTCATTCAATTTCACAGGGGGTGGGAGTTCTTTGAAAGAACTTGTTTACTATACTTTAGTTTTTTAGGGTCTAATTGAACTTTATAAGAATATGGAAATGAAGACTTTTTAAGCAGACTCTTAATTAAGGAATAAGTTAAAATAAAGTAAAAAAAATAAATGTAAAGTTTAGTTTTAAAAAACATTACATTTTATTGAGAATTACTTTTAAATAAAATATAAAAATATATATATTTATGCTTGAAAACAATAAAAGATATATTATAATGAAATGAGCTTAAATAATTATATTCTGTTTGATTTTACTGTCTACTATAAGAGTATCTATTGCCTTTGTTATTTTAGAAATTTAAATAAGTTAAATTTAATCTTAATGGAAAGATTTGAAATTGATAGAAGTATATATAACAAAAAAATATTGCAAAAATCTATAAAAGAGTTTGAAAAAGATTATTGAAAGAAGATAAAATATGATGTTTATGATAGTATGTTTATTTTAAAATGTGAAGAAGATGATTTCATCGATATAGTAGATAATTATATTTATTTGTATAACGAAGCTAATTAAATATGGAAAATTTTATAAGAAACATAGAGAAATGAAAATTTGATATTGAAATGGTTGTAGATTGAAAAATATTTGATAAAAAAACTATTTTGAGAGCTGCTTATGAGTTGGTTGATAAGGTATATATGTTTTTTAAAAAGGATTGAGATGAATTCATTGTCCAGTTCAAATTAAAGGATAAAAATTTAAAATTAGATGATGTTGTAAATACTTTTTGAGAGGAGTTGGTTTTTCATAATTTGAGAGCTCAAATAGATAAAAAAACTTGAAAAATGAAGCAAAGGATAATAGAAACAGCTCTAGGTTATAGTTTAAGCTTAGAAGATATAAAAGAAGATTTAGAAAGAATTATTCCTTGATCTGTTGACTGATGAGGCAAATGACAAGAAGCAAATCAAAAATCTATTGATGAAATAATGAAAGAGATAGAAAGTGACCCAGATTTTGAAGATGATAAAGATGAGATACTATGAATACTTAAAGAGATAAATGAAGAAGAATCGGATAATAAAAAGAACAATTAATTATTTATATTGATATAATTTATTGGGTAATGGAAAAATTTGATCTAAAAAATAACGATATATTACCATTTAGATTTAAAAAACTGAAAAGTTGAAAGTATTTTTTAAGTAATGATTTTTGACAATGGTTGATATTATCAAAAAAGGAATTTTATGATTTCATATCTTGAAACATTTCTTCTAAATTATGAAATAAATTGGTGTCAAATGGTATGCAAAAATCAAAAAAAATAAATAAAACTGATAAATGATATATAAAATATCTTGCTTGAAAATGGCTGAATAGATACCATTATATCATGCAATGACCGAGCTTGCATATAATAGTTTTAACATTAGCATGTAATCATGCTTGTAAATATTGTCATGCTAGTGCAAAAGTAGATGATACTTGAAAATATCATTTATCAAATGAAAAAATAAAAAAGACTATAGATGTAATATTTAATACAACTGCATGAGCTATAGATATAGAATTTCAGTGATGAGAACCAACTGCAAATTGGGAAGGACTGAAATATGCTATTGAGTATATTCATGAAAAAAATAAAGAATATAATTTGAAAGTAAATATAAATTTAGTATCAAATCTTACAATGATTGATGATGATAAAATGAATTTTTTAATAGATAATTGAGTAAATATTTCTACAAGTATAGACTGACCAAAAGAAGTTCATGATTGGAACAGAACTTGGATAGGTGGTACAAGTAGTTTTGAGGTTGTTTCAAAATGGATTAAAAAAATCAATTCTGAATATAAAAAAAGATGATTTGAAAAAAAAGTATGAGCTATATGTACGGTTACAAACAAACTTCTTGATAAACCACAAGAACTTGTAGACACCTATATAAATTTGTGACTTGATAATATTTTTGCAAGACCTTTGAATCCTTATGGTATGGCTACAAAGCTTTGGGCTAGTATATGATATACTAATGATGAATATTGGACATTTTATCAAAAAATGTTGGATTATATAGAAGATAAACAGATTGAATGAATAAATATTTCTGATACATATACTCATAAAATATGTTCTTGAAATCTAGAATCTTCCCAAAGAATAAATTATATGGAAGAAAGAAGTCCTTGTGGTGCAGTATTGTGACAAGTAGCTTATAACTGGGATTGATGAATATATACTTGTGATGAGTGAAGAATGCTTGCTCAGACTTGAGATTATTCTTTCAAAGTATGAGAAATTGATGATAGATCTGCAAAGGAAATATATAAATCAATGATTTTGAGCGTTATTACTAGAGTCATGATTTCTTCAAGTATTATAGATTATCTTCCTGGTTATGATACTAATCCAATAAGTAATTATATATGAACTTGTCC
>CAYMVT010000091.1:0-2507 GCA_964394325.1 uncultured Candidatus Peribacteria bacterium
AGATATAACATATGTAGAAAATTCAGAACTTGGATTTGATTATCTTAGAGATAATTTGACATCTTCTTTGGAAGAAAGAGCACTTTTGCGAAGACCTTTGAACTTTGCTATTATAGATGAGGCTGATAGTATTTTGATAGATGAGGCAAGAACTCCTTTGATAATATCACAACCAAGTACAGAAGCTACGAACAAGTATGAAGAATATTCAAAGATTGTCCAAGATTTGAAACCATCTTTGTGAAAAAAGAAAAAGTCAAAAACATTTTTACAAGAAATAATATCGGATGAAACTGAAGAAGAAAAGGAAAAACAAAAAGAATTAGAAAGAGATTATTATATAGACGAAAAATTAAAAACCATACAGCTAACATGACAATGAATTCGTAAGTTGGAAAGCAAACTATGAGTCAAAAACCTATACAAAGATTTGTGATATACTGAAATCCATCATATTGAAAATGCTCTAAAAGCAAAAGCTGTATATACAAAAGACAAGGATTATATGGTCAAAAATTGACAAGTAGTATTAGTAGATGAACATACATGAAGAATAATGGCAGGAAGGAGACTTTCAGAATGACTGCACCAAGCTATAGAGGCAAAAGAATGAGTACAAATCCAAAGAGAAGCAAAGACTGTAGCAAGTATTACTTATCAAAATTTTTTCAAACAATACAAGAAAATTTCCTGAATGACTGGCACGGCTATGACAGAAGCAGAAGAGTTTGAAAAAGTATATGAAATAGAAACCCTACCAATACCTACACATGAACAGGTAATAAGAGTTGATAAGTCGGATAAAGTTTTTTTCTCGCAAGAGGCAAAATGGAATGCAGTTATGGAAAATATAAAATTTATAAACAGTATATGACAACCAATAGTTATTTGAACATCTAGTATTAACACCTCTGAAACCATATCTGAAAAATTAAGAGAAAATGCAATAAATCATTATGTTTTGAATGCGAAATATCATGAACAAGAGGCAAACATAATCAGAAATGCTGGAAAACTTGGAAGTGTAGTAGTTGCAACAAATATGGCTGGTAGAGGTACTGATATCAAGTTGGAAAAATGATTAAATGAAAAATTAGCTGAAAATTATGCAAAATGGATACAAAATACAGTATCCAAAAATAACATTTCATTGAATATATACTCCCAAAAAGAATTTTGATTATTAATGCAATGAATAAAAGAAATTTTTGATATACAAATTTGAAATGAAATAAATTCAAGCTGAACGATTAGCTTGCCGAATTGAATTAATATTTATTTGTCATTTAATAGTAAAAAACAAACAAAAGATGATCTCTTTTGTAATATCAAAATATATAAGGAAGAAAACGAAGAAGAAATTCACAAAGATATTCATTTTGGTTTGTATATAGTTGCTACTGAAAAACATGAAAGTAGAAGAATAGACAATCAGTTGAGATGAAGAGCATGAAGACAGGGAGATCCTTGAGTTAGTCAATTTTTTGTGGCATTAGATGATGAAATTATGAGAAAAGCTTGAGGTGATAGGATCAAATCTATGGCAGGTATGTTTATGTCAAATGAAGAATTGAACAAAATGGAGCTTACTCAAAAACAGTTTACATCTTCCATAGAAAGATCCCAAAAACAAATGGAATGATGGCTGTTTGGAGGTAGAAAGCAGTTGTTTGAATATGATAATGTAGTAAACAAACAAAGACAAAGGATTTATTCAAAAAGAGACCAAATACTTTTTTCAAGGTCAAACATTGAAGAAAACAAGGAAATAATTAGATGATTTGATATAGATATACAAAATTTTGATATTTATGAAGAATTTAAGGGTTTTATTGAAGATGTTGTTCAAAAATTGATAGAAACATACACTAGTATCAAACCATGGAAGATTAGTGAAATTTCAGAAAGCATCCATCAAATAACATGAATAGATATTCCACAAAAAGAATTACAAAAATTTTCAGATTCATCAGATCTAAACGACTTTTTGGTAATTAGGCTCAAGGAAGAATTTGAAAACAAAAAATCATACCTTACAGATGAAAGGTTTACAGATATATCAAAAGTGATTTATTTGAGATCTATTGATAAGTTGTGGATAGAGCATATTCACGAGATGCAAAAATTAAGAGAAAAAGTGTGATTGTTCGGCTATGCTCAGATGGATCCTTTGATTATGTACAAAAAAGAATCATACGAAAAATATCAAAAACTCCTTTTTAATATCAAAAAAGAAGCATTATCATCTTTTATGAAACTTGATACACAAAAAATATCAGAAAATGACGAGCAAATATCCCAAAAGCAGCAGATAATAGATGTAAAATCCTTATCCAAAGCTTGAAAAGAAAACGATAATCAAACAAGCTCTTCTGTTGATTTAATAGATGCAGATAAAGATGATGGGAAATGAGTATCTATCAAAAGATCATCAAAAACCAAACCAAACGATCCTTGTACATGTTGAAGTTGAAAAAAATACAAAAAATGTTGTGGTGCAAATTAAA
>CAYMVT010000092.1:0-2474 GCA_964394325.1 uncultured Candidatus Peribacteria bacterium
ATATAGCTGCTTGTATATGAGACCATCCTGAAGAAGATGTAAAACTTGCTTTGACTGTATGGCAAGAAGAGAATAAAAAACGATTAGATGAAAAAAATGAAAACTGAAACTATGTACATGCAAGAACAAGGAAAGCTTACAATAGCATTATTAAAAAATTGCCTTACTGTTATACATTTGAGAAACATCCTGAGTTATGAATACCAAAGACTAATAACTCATTAGAATCTATAAATTGAGATCTAAAGACAAATCTATCAATACATAGATAATTAAGAGAAGATAGAAAAGATAAATTTGTCAGTTATTACCTATGGTTATCATAGAAAGCATCAACACACTTTTTAATTAAATAACCATCAACACAAAATTGCAATTAAAATAACAACACATTTTTTTAATTATGTCTAAATTTTTGAGGTGATAAAAAAATTTTTATAAATTACAAGTTGAATTTTTGAAAAAACCTTAATTATATAATAATCCCAAAAACCCTCGTAATTTACTATAGGATAAAAAAAGGAATTTGTATATGAAAATATATTCCTCTTAAGCAAAAAATTTTTGATTTCACAAACAATCTTATGGTTTTCATACCGGCATTATATAAAAAGGCGTTTTCTCTTTTCAAACATCCAATATTTGTCTAACCTCTTCGTCATTAAATGCTCCTATTGCGACTGTTCACAAATCTAATGCTTCACATTGTAAATATATATTTTGACCAACATGTCCTACTTCCATATGTACATATTGCTTTCATCTGTCTGAGTAGCGCAAAGTTGTTCTTTCATATTTCCCGGCAATAATAAAATTTACTGCCGCATCTCCAACAAAAGACTGCCCCAAAGCAGCAGAAGTTAATTCATCAGAAACATTCCCTTTAACAATTCTTTTCAGCTCATGGTTTTTGTTATCATAATAATATACTCATTGGTGAATATCCTCTACATTGTTTACAGCTACATAAATTTCCAAAGGATATGTAGCTCATGCTGAAGGAGCGGTCCTTTTATAATTATCATCAGTAATTCCCTGAGCTGCCCATAAAATTTGTCCCAATTCATCCATAGTCAAATAAGAATCCTGAAATGATCTAATACTCCTTCTTTGCTGTAATGCTTCTTCAACAGTCAAGTTTCAAGTTTTTTTAGGGTTAGGAAGAATTATTTGCTCATTATTGTCTGAAGGAGTATAGGTAACTTCGTTATTCATATCAGTACATCACAAAAATATAAATGAAACAAAAAATATTAAACAAAATACTTTCATGCTTGAAATATCTAGTTTCTAAATACCAAAATATCTTCACAATCTATCAAAACCTTCTTCCAAATCATCAAAATCTCTACCAAAACACAAACGAAAGTGTCACTTTCCTTTATCACCAAATCACAAACCAGGTACGAGTGATAAGTTCTGCTCTTTTAAAATTTTTAAACATTGTCAATAATCATCATCCGTATACTTAAACTTGGGAAAAAGAAAATATGCAGCATCAGGAATTTTAAAATCTATGTATCAAGATAATCTCTGACATCTTTCAATAGCATATTTTCTTTTTTGGTGCAAATCTTTCCTTATTCGATCAGTCCATGAATCATAGATTTCAAAACTGGCCAAAGCTGCCCACTGACTATGTACAGGAGCACAAGTTATCAATCAATCATGTATTTTTATTATCTCAGAAGTCAATTTAGAGTTAGTCATAAAATAACCTATTCTCCAGCCAGTCATACCAAAAGTTTTTGACCAACTATTTGTAATTATCAGATTTTCTTTGTATTCTTGATATATGCTTGCTACAGAAACAAAATCGTTTTCATCATAAATGAACTCATCATAAACTTCATCTACGATCAAAACTATATCTTTTCATTTTATATAATCTAATATAGCTTTGATCTTTTCTACAGGAAAAATACTTCCTGTAGGATTATTGGGGTTAGCAAGTAATATTACTTTGGTATTTTCATTGATATTATCTAAAACAGCACCTACATCCAAATCCAAATTTTCATCCAATGGAGCATATTTGAATTTTCACTTACTTGTAAGTACACATCCCTTATATGAAGCATAGCAAGGATCTATCAAAATAACCTCATCATTGGTGTCAACTAATGTCAATAAAATAGAAGAGATCGCTTGAATAGCACCTGCAGTAATTACAACTTCATTATCAAAATCAATATCTATTCAATATTTTTTGTAATACCTCAAAGCAATTTGCTGTCTTAATTGAGGAATACCCGGTGTGACACTATATCTATTAGTTTGTCATTTTTTTATTTTTTCCATTACAAACTCTTGAATTGCATGAGGTACAGGATACCATGGCACACCTTGAGCTAAGCTTACAACATCTGATAATTTAGCTGCTTCGTTTTCCATTTTTTTTATCAGGGACATCTCCTGTCCTTGTAAAGTATACTTCATCCAATTTATTATAAATTAAAATAAGCTCACTTCGT
>CAYMVT010000093.1:0-2473 GCA_964394325.1 uncultured Candidatus Peribacteria bacterium
ATTAATATAAATGATTTATAAAAAATTTTTGAAAAACTATCTTTTTTATTCATTATATAGATAATTTCTATATAGAAATTAAAGAAAATTGAGAAAGTAAATACAATAGATATTGTCTCTAAACATAGAATTCAACCTCCCAACCCCATCCATGGCAGTTCACAAACCCGTCAAATTCACTATCCAGCTTACAGCATAAGGAATTTTCCAAAATAAAAAAACTCTCAAGAATTGGAGTTTTAGTGAAAAAACAGTTAAAGTTAGACACCCAAAAATGCTGAAAATACATAGCGTTTTTAGGTAAAAAAGGGTAGTTGCACTATAATGGGGTCGAACTACGGACTAGAACAAAAAAGGTCGGTCTTGGAGATTTAAAAAAGCTAACATTAGAATTTACTTTATGAATATTATATATCAATGAATCAAGAAATAAGTACAAATTTATTTTATAAATAGTGTTATAAAAATGTCTGATAATATATCTAATACAAATACTAAAATAGCTCTTTTTGAAGAGAAAAAGATAAGGAAAAAATGGTATAATTGAGAATGGTGGTTTTCAATAGTTGATGTAGTAGATGCATTAAATGTTTCCTGAAGAGAAGCAAGAAAATATTGGTCGGATTTAAAGAAAAAGCTTTATGAAGAATGATATACTGAAGTGTCCGAAAAAATCGGACAATTAAAATTATTGGCTTCAGATGGGAAAATGAGAAAAACAGATTGTTCAAATACAGAATGAATTCTTCGTATCATTCAATCTATTCCATCACCCAAAGCTGAACCATTCAAAAGATGGCTTGCCAAGGTGTGATATGAAAGAATAGAAGAAATAGAAAATCCAGAACTTGCTCAAGAGAGAATGAAAAAGCTATATGAACAAAAAGGTTATCCTCAAGATTGGATTGATAAAAGACTTCGTGGTATAGCTATAAGGCAAAATCTAACTGATGAGTGGAAACAAAGATGAATTACAAGTCCCAAAGATTATGCTATTTTGACTGCAGAAATAAGTAAAGCTACTTTTGGAATGACTCCGTCTCAGTACAAAGAATACAAAAATCTATCTACAAAATCAAAAGCAAATTTGAGAGACAATATGACAGATTTGGAGCTTATATTTACAATGCTAGGAGAAAGGGTAACTACTGAAATTTCTTCTAATGAAAAGCCAGAAGATATGGATGAAAGCAGAAAAGTTGCCAAAAGATGATGAAAAGCTGCTGGTAAAGCAAGAGAGGAAACAGAAAAAGAACTTTGAAAAAGCGTTATCAGTGATGAAAATTATTTGGATTATAATTCTTCAAAAAATTTATCTGATAATAATGAAAATCAAAACTAATTGAAAAAATCCTGAATTTGGGCATAATAATCTTTATACTTTTTATTTCTTGAACAAAATTAAAGGACATGTATTACATACTTGAAAAAACAGATGGAAATAAATTTCCTTATCGTATATCTATCAAAAAATCAGATAAAACATTATTTTGTCTAAGAGTCCAAGATAAGCGACCTTGACAAAAATGAAATATTTTTTGCATAAGAGAAAGGGAGGATTCAAAAGATGTTTTTGAAAAGATAGAAGAAGTTCCTGTAGTTTCTTTCAATAGATTTGGTAAAAAAGTTTCATTAGTTCTTGATAGGTCTATCAACAAAAGATGCGATTTTCTATTTTTGAAAAAAAAGTATAAAAACAAGGAATGAGAATATGAGCAAATATTTTGGAGTACTCCTCAATGATTGAGACAAAACAAACCCAAGTATAAACTTTCAACTTATCATAAATGAAATTTGGATATAATAATAGATAGCAATGAAAGATACCCACGATCTTTTCCAAATTGCAATACCAAAAAAGTTAAATTAACAGCATGAGACTATGCTTTGGAAAATAACTGAGAAATAATAGCAGTAATAGAAAGAAAAACTTTTGAAAATATGTTGTGAGAGTTTACAAAACTTCAACTATTTCATCAACAATTATCTGAATTAACTTCATACAAAAATTCTGCATTGGTAATAGAGGCTAATTATTCAGATTTTATGAATCCTAATAAATTTAAGTATTACAAACCTGCCTTTTTGGCAAAAGCTATTTGAGAAATTTCGGCTTTTCATCCAAATTTAATGTTGATATTTGCTGGTAATCGTAAATTTGCAAATGAATTCGCTTTTAATTTTTTTGAAGCAGTTAACTCAAATATCAAAGATAAAATTCCAAATAGACTGGAGTTTGCTGATAATGTAGAAACAAAATACAATAAAAATTCATCGATTTACTTCAAAATAAAGTTTGAAATTAATAAAAATTTTGTATGAAAAAGTTTTTATGTGAAAGAGATAAAAGATATCTTCTCAGATTTTTCAGATTCATCAATTAGACAAAATTTGGAAAAATTATTACAGCATTGAATACTTCAAAAATTTAAAGAAAAAAATAAAACTTATTATAAATTGGTGTAGTTTTTTG
>CAYMVT010000094.1:0-2450 GCA_964394325.1 uncultured Candidatus Peribacteria bacterium
ACTTTCACCTTTCAACTTTCTCCTTTCACCTTTCACCTTTCACCTTTAACCTTTCCCCTTTCACCTTTCACCTTTCACCTTTAACCTTTAACCTTTAACCTTTCCCCTTTTATCTTATCCAAAAACTCTTTTGCCTTGTTTTCCCAACTCATAGTTCTTACTACTTCAAAAGATTTTTTTCATAATTTTTCAAGACTTCACTCTTGCCAAGATTGATAAGCAAGTTCAAGCTTTTCTTGTATATCTTCAATACTTCCTATCTTGATAATCCATCAGTTTCAATCAAAAAGCTCACTTGTTCATCATACATCTGTAATTATTACAGGCATACTACTAGCCATAGCTTCTAGCAATGTATTACTCATTCACTCATTACTACTTGGTAGTACATACACATCATTTTGATGATAAAAATCTTTTATTTGATTGTGATTTACTAGTCAATGAAGAGTTATTTTATTGTTTAAATTATGATTATCTACAAAATTTTTTAATTCATTATAAAGATTACCATCTCCAACTATATTTAGTTTTACATTTTCTTTGTCTTTTGAAAATTTTTCAAAAGCTTTTGATAATTCCAATATTCATTTTCTTACTGTCAGCCTTCACACAAAAAGTGTATTAAAATTTTTGTTGTCTTTTTTATTTGAATTATTTTTACCCTGTGAAATAGACTTTTGGTCTCTTTGCTTCGCAGAGAATTCACAGGTTGAAAACTCTTCTAAGTCAATTCAATTTGTAATAATTTGTATATCTTGTTTTGGTGATATTTTTAAAGCTAGGTTTTTTAGTTTACTTGAATTTGCTATTACATATTTTGAATTTTTCCAAAATTTGGGAGCAAGGTATTGGAAAACAAATCTATCAAGATTTTTCCATTTTTGTTCATAAAAAGGTATATCTGCTCACCTTAGTAAAGATATATAAGGTATATTGTATTTTTTGTTTAATTTATATCAAATTCATATAGCAGGATACGACCAACACATAATCAAGTCAAAACCTTCTTGTTTGATAAGTTTTTTTGAGAGTTTGTAAGTTTTATAAGCATTTTTGAACAAATCTTTGATTCATTGATTGTGCAGATTCTGTCAATTTTTACCTATATCCAGATAATGGATAGTGATATTCTCAGCAAATTGTTCTGTTTTTTCTTTGTTGGCACTTGAAGTTATCAAAGTGAAATTATAGTCAGGAAATTTAGCAAATTCTTTGAAAAGGTAATAGTTTGCATTTGCTTGTCATCATCACAAAGGAGGAAACTCATAATTTAGGACTAAGATATTTTTCATAGAGGAAAGGTCAAAGTTTAAAGGGGGGGGTAGGGTAGGACTAAGGACTAAGAGTCTTAGTACTATTTTACTTAGTGCTGTTTTACTTAGCACTATTTTTTAAACTTCCTCTCTTATGATATACCTTTTATCTCTGGAAGTGTTGTAATAGTTCCTAATCATCAGATCCAAAACCATACCAAAAATAAAGATTACTACTCAAATCTGTACAAAAAATATTCCCAAAATTAGCCATCAACTTCTATTTAATGCCAAATCAAAAAATATTTTATGATATATTGCAAGAAACAAAAACAAACTTCATATAACAAAATTGATACCTCATACAAAACCAAAAAGATGTAATGGTCTTGATTCATATTTTGCAATAAACCATATATAAAACAAATCTATCAATCATTTGAAAGATTTTTTCCAATCGTATTTACTAGTTCAAATGCTTCTAGCTCTATGATTTACTTTGAGTTCTCAAATTTTAAAACCATTTATTTTGGAAATAGCTATGATATACCTGTGCATTTCTGCCCAAAGATATAGATTTTTTACTACTGTCTTTTTGTAAATTCTCAAAGTACATCCGCTATCCTTGACTCCATCATTTATCAAGAGTCTCCTCAAAAATCTTGCTATCTTGGTAATGACAATCATCCAGATAGGATCTTGTCTTTTGGCTCTGTATCAAGCTACCAAATCCAAATCATCTTGAATCATTTTATCATATAATTTTTTGATATCTTTGGGATCATTTTGACCATCCCCGTCCAAGGTTACAACAAAATCTCATTCAGCTTTCAAAAATCAAGCATCCATAGCTATGCTCTGTCAGTAGTTTCTATTTAGGTTGACTCAGATGATCTTATCATATATTTTTTTGCTTTCTTTGATCTCATCCCAAGTATTATCTGTAGATCAATCGTTGACCATTATTATTTCATATTCAAAATCTTGAAAATCTTTTTCAATACTATCTTTTATTTCCTTGGCCAATGGAATGACATTTCCTGATTCGTTATAAAAAGGTATGACTATAGATATTTTTTGGGACATGTTAATAAAAATTTGGATTTAAAAATTCAAGGAGAGGGTTAATTACTTTGAACAGATTTATTTATACACAAAAAACTTATCTTATCAAGAAAAAGATGCTTTTTTTGA
>CAYMVT010000095.1:0-2434 GCA_964394325.1 uncultured Candidatus Peribacteria bacterium
AAAAGAATATATACAAATAAAAACTTTCCATGTAAAATTTATTAAAAAGTATGATCTTCAACAGCTAGATTGCTTGAATGTCACTGAAGATAATCATTGATACACCAAAATAGAAGTTCCAAATCAAACAGAAAAAGTAAATGATTTTTTCCAAAAACTTATAAAAGATTATGAAATAGAAGATATAAGTATAAACGATCCTGACATAGAGGAAATAATAAGACAGTTTTATTAAAAATAAATCTTCATATTTTATGAAAATCTACAATGAGTTTTGAATATCTTTGGTTTTATGAAAATGAAATTGGATAGGAATATCTAATGAAATAGAATATCCAGATTGACAAGAAAAAAGGTCATTTGGATGGAAAAAATTGGACAAAATAAATGATGTGTATTTAAGAATCTCGTTGTACAAAAAAGTGTTTATATTTTCAAAAAAAGATTGAATAAAATCACAATCAAAAGATAAAATATCTGTGAAATTTATAATTTGATTTTCAAACTAAATTTATGCTAAAAAAATATCTACAAATTCTATGTATTTCTTACAAAAATCATACTGTCTATGTATATGATGTAATTTGAAATATGTTTATTTTTTGATTGAGAATTGTTATAATAAGTCTTTTGCTAAAAACAATTTATGTTGCTGGAGATATGAATTTAATAGGATGATTTACTGTAGTTCAATTAAGTATTGCTATGATGTTTTCACAAGTTATTGCTGTCTCAAAACCTGATATAACCAAACTCATAGATTTTGATATCAAAAGCTGAAAAATATCTTCATATATGCTAAATCCTATCTCTTATGTACGATTCAAATTTTTTGAAAATTTTGCTGGTTTTTTATTTAATGTTGTTGTATTCGTAGTTTTGGGAAGTTTGATAATTTTGTTGATGTTTGGCGAAATAACTACTTCTATGTATTGAACATTTGGATGAGTCATTATGATACTTTTTTCTATGTTGATTTCATTTTTTGGGTATATGCTAATGGGGCTTTTTGCTTTTTTTGTGGAAGATTCCCAACCATTTAGATGGATTTATTCAAAAATGGATATGCTTTTGTGATGAAATATACTACCTTTACCATTCTTGCCATGAATTTGGCAAACTGTAGCTTTTTCTTTGCCATTCGCATACTGATGATATACTGCAGGACTTGTTTTTTCAAGTTTTTCAGTAAATACATTTTTGTTTTTCTTTTTTGTTCAATTAATATGGATATTTTTGCTTATGCTGTTTTGTTTGTGGATTTATAGAATGGGCAAAAAAAATATGAATATTAACTGATGATAAATCTTAGAAATTCTTTTAGAAAAAAGAGAAAAAACCAAACTTGATCTTTTAATGTTTAAGTCTAAAACTATGAAACTTGTATGGCAAATATGGAAATATGCTTTGATGTGAGCTTTGGAATATAGAATAAGCTTTTTGAGTCAAAATGTTTTTATGATTTTGAATAATTCTTTGATAATACTTGTTTTTTTCTTATTTTTTCAAAAATTTGATACTATTTGATGACTTCAATTTTTTGAATGGGCATTATTATTTTCCATCTTTTGATTCTTTTTTTCTTATTTACACATTTTTATGTCTTGATACAAAAACTTGGCTTATATGATAAAACAAGGAAAGCTTGATGGTTATCTTCTGCTGCCACCTCACCCTCTTGTTTCTATCATCCCTTCCAAGATTGACTCTTCTGCTATATGAGATTTTATAACAAGTATGGGTATATTTATACTTGTATATATCTTTTCAAACCTTGGTGTTACAGAAGTTATTATTTTGATGTTTAAAGTGATGTTTTTGTCATTATTTTCAGCATTTATTATTCTTTGATTTTTGATTTTTTTTCATTCTCTTACTTTTTTTATATGAAGTAGTGAGCAACTTTCAAGATGAGCAGGAGACTCTATAATGTGACCAAGTATGTATCCTCCAGAAATTTATCAATGAACTTGGTTGAAACCAATTTTCATGAGTGTGATTCCTGTTTTTTATACTACATTTTTACCTTTTGCATTAGTTCAGAATTTTTCTCTTTCTGGATTTGCTGTTTTGATAATAGCCTGTATTGTTTTTTTGAGTATTGGAGTTTTCACTTTCAACAAAGGCTTAAAAAAATATGAAAGCTGAAATATGGTCATTACCAATGTATAAGTAAAAAATCAGGAGGCGGTAATCGCTAAATATGCTTATTTTTCTATCTTAGTCCTCTTACTGAATTTCAGTAGGAGGACTTTATTTATATTTGAAATATAAGTAAAATTCATTATACAAAAATATACTTATAACATCAACTTATAAAAATGTATAATATATATATTAAAACTCCTTTGTACAAAAATTCAAACTACATATCTCATCTGATAGAGCATTTGATTTTATCAAATACAAAAGATTCAGACACTTATTTTCAAAA
>CAYMVT010000096.1:0-2414 GCA_964394325.1 uncultured Candidatus Peribacteria bacterium
ATTTTTGCTCATGTTGTTAATTTTAAAAGATAAATTTTGCCATAAGTCATTTAGTTATTTTATTCAAAAATATAAATAAATTATAAAATCAAGCATTAAATAAAATCATTAATAAATGTTTGTATCTTTTGTTTTTCGATTATTTAATGTTATGACCTGTTTTACATCAACATCATATATACCTATTTCTTCTTTTAATTCTCTTTTTAATGAATCAATCCACAATTCTCATTCGTTAACACGTCATCAAGGAAAGACCCATCTATCAGGATATTTTGATAAAGATAGTATTAATAACTTTCAATTTGATACAAGCACCCCGGATTGAGTTATCTCTGTCAACAAATGAATATTATCTGTTTCATTTGCCATAAGTTCTTGACTGCTCTTTTTGTCAACCATTATTTTGAATGTATATTATAAATTATTAAATTATATTTTAAAACATTAAATTCCTAATCTCCAAACAGTAACCATAATCATTTTCAGATAAAATCTTTAATCTCATATCAAACCCAAACAGTATTTTTTCCAAAAAATTAATATTTATTCTAATCCAATTAAAGTAATCTGACCTTTGTCATTGATATTCACACTGAAACTCCGAAACAAAATAGTTTTGATCTTCTTCTTTCCTGAAAACAGATAAGATCCTTCCATTATCAGTTAACATCTTTTTTAAATTTCAAATTAATTTTTTAGCTCAAGGAATACTGCCACCTATGGACAAATTGTTTCACATAAGTGTAATTATATCATACTTATCATCTAAAATGTTTTTCATAACATCAAATTCAATGATATTATTCACTCAAATATTTTTTGCAGCCAATATTGCATTTGGAGATATATCTGTTCATTGTACATTTTCAGTATCAGTTTTCAAAAATTTAAAATAATATCAAGTTGCAGAACCTATATCCAAAAGTTTTTTTCAAGCAGAGTTTTTTATTAAAGTCTTTTCTATATTATCAAACTGTTCCAAACTATTCCTAAAATACCAGGACAAATCCTGTTCATGCTTGTTTCACTCTTCATCTACTAGGAAGAAAGCACTTTCTTTTCATATAGAATAGTCTAATAAAGCCTGTCAAAATAAGTCCATTGATTTAATTTTTGTCATAGTTTTCAAAAAATATAGCAAATAAATTCATCCATTAATTACAAATAAAAACAAAGAATAAAATCCGATCCACTAACCCGCTTTATAACCACTTTCCATTATAACTAGGATAAATCCCTATAAAACAAAAGTATTTGTTACGATGTCGTAGTAAAACCAATTTGATAAAGCTTAAAACTAAGTTCAAGTCTAATTACCCTCTATTAAATTTTTGCTTTTTTTGGCAATATATTCAGGGAAATCAAGATGAATATAATGTCCACCGTCCAAAATAAAATTTTTACCACCTGTATTTTTAGAATAAGAAACTATTTTTTGTTTCCAATAATCATCCTCATTTTCTGATGAAATAAATGCATGAAATGGAATTTGTATTTGATTGTTTTTTGAAACTAAACTTGCATTTTTGTCCAAATATTCAATTTCATTCCACATATTATCTGTTTGTACACGACGATAAAATAGAGTTTTTGCAACATAGATGTCAAACTTATCCAAAAAACTTTTCGCATGAAAATTTTCATAAAACACTTCTGGACGATTCCTAACAAGCCCTGTATCTACTAAAAAATTAGTTAACCTAGAAAAAGAAGGTTTCTCCTGAGCCACTTCATGATACCCTGGCACAAGAGGATCCAATCAGATTATCATTTCTACCTCGTCCGGATAACTATTAGCCCAATATATCGACTTCAAACCAGCCATAGAATGTGGCAACAATATATATGGTCAGTCTATATTTGCTAGTTTTAATACTTTGCGAGCTTCATCAAGAACATTATCAATATTTCTAGAAGAATCAGTTATATCACTCCATCAATAACCAGCCCTTTCAATCACAATAATTTTATATTTGTCAGATAGCTTAGTAAAAAGTGGCTTAAAATCATAGTATGGTGAGAAAGTACCCAGTCATGATAAAAAAACCAAAGCTTTATCGCCAGTACCTTCTGAATATAGATGAATTCTATCACCTTGTTCATTAATTTCTATCATTTTACCTACAGGTGGAAACCTATCTTTTTCAAAAGCTATAAGTTCTTTGTGGTTTTTATAACTATTCAATATTACAAATAAGCTTCCTCATATAATTACTACTAGAGAAGATAAAAGAAAAATTTTTATGATTTTTTTCATCTTTTATAATTTAATAAATAAACTTTAGTCAAGTTAACCATTTTTTATCTATTTCAAGTTTTATTTTTTCTGTCTGAATTCACTCATTAATTTTGTAATATTACAATTTAACTTTGATATATCAGTTTAGTTTAATAATAAAATTAATTTGTGT
>CAYMVT010000097.1:0-2375 GCA_964394325.1 uncultured Candidatus Peribacteria bacterium
ATGATTTTTTATTTATTAAATTTTTCTAAATGTCAAAAAAAGAAATTGCAAATACAGATAATAGCAAACTTAACAAAATAATTGATCAAAGAAAAGAGTCAGAAATAATGAAACTTGATACAATAGAAAAAACAAGACAAAAAGTTGCTAACAATATAAGTTGATGGAAACAACCTTCAAGAGAATTAGAAATCTCTTCAGAACAAGAAATTATACAAGAAGCAAATAGATTAATAAAACAATACTGACTGTCTCCTCTATGAAATAGAACAGATTTTAGTTATCTTTCTAGAGTGATTTCTATATCCGATTTCCAAGCAAATCCAGATAAATATTTTCTAAAACTTACTAAATGATTTGGTTCTTTCCCATTGGATTTTGCTCTTGATTTACCAATGAGAGAATTGTTGTCACAATATGCAGGAATATACGAATGAATGCTTGATTTTCAACAATGAGTAGTTTTTAGAAACAAAAATCTAGGAGATAAAATATCCAAAGCACTAAGAGATATATGAATAAATACAGCAGGTACTCAACCATATATTAGAATAGATTTTCTTAATTTCCTAAAAAACTATGATGCTTTTGTAAGTATATGTGAAAATGAATTTGAATCAGGTTTAGAAAATGAGATCGAATCAAATTCAGAAAATGAATCTGAACCAGGCTCAGAAAATGAGTTTGATATTCAAAAAGAAAAACAAATTGCATTAAATCAACTTAAATTAATGAAACACATTTGTATAAGCATTTTCAATACAGTAACTTCAATAAAAATATTAGATCCTAAAAACTTTTTTGAAACTAGAAATTTAAATCAAAGTGAAGCTTTTGAATTACAAAAAAATAATCTAAAAGAAATAGATGAACAAAACCCTTATGCTCCAAACAACAAAAATGAACAAGAAACATTTTGGTGAATAGAACAAATGCTATTACAAACAGCCAATGGTACATCCCAAGAAGATATAAACAAGTTGCTTCCAATACAAAACCTTGAAGAGTTTAACCATATTGTTGATTTTCTTATTTGAAAAATCAAAACTGACAAGAAACTAAAAAAATCTTGGATAGCAAAACTTGATAAAGATATAGAAGAATTTACAACTCAGGAAATGATAGCATTAGCTGCATATTTGGCAAGATATCTGATAGATGATTATGAAAATTTAGAAAGTTGAGTAGAAAGAGTTTTGAAATGATTTTCTTGTGATGGTATAAATGGTAAATGTTCTGATTATACTTGAATGGCATTACAAATAATAAAAAATTATTTAATGGTAGAATATCCTGAAAAGTTTGAAAATATTTATATATGATATGATACACAAAATATTTGAGATAATTATAAACACTGTTATATGAAAATATATGCTTATGATGAAGATGGAAAAATTAAAACAACTTTCTTGGATCCAACGAAATTAGCAAATCATAGGATGGAAAAGCTAACTCTTACCAGAAACATTATAAAGAACATGGAAGCCTGAAACTTTCCTATACAAATAGACAGAAATGCTGAAGATATTATTATTAGTAAATTAAGACAATTTGGTAGTAAGAAAAAAAAATTGCAAAGTAATTTTATAAAATCATTAGAATTTCAAAATATAAGTAGTATTTTTTCTTGAATGGTAGAAAAAATTAAAGAAAAACTATCAATAAAATAAATTTTTTGATCTTCAAAAATCTAAAAAAATAGTTATTTACAATCTTTGGAGTTGATGAATCTTATCAACTATTTATTTTATTTCAAATTTTTACAGATACTGATTTGTGTAAAAATTTTTTAACAATATAATTTTTTGGCAAAAAATTTGTTTTGGGATAGACCTCATTTTACTAGACTATTTGGTGTAAAATAATAGCTAAATTATCACACTAACATGGCACCCCCCTTGAATGTTCGTTGGATGTTTGATGAGGGTGGGTATCCCTTCATTGTGGAGTGGAGTTTGAGGTATGGAGCATACCTAAATCATCGCACCGAGCTTGAGGTATGAGACATACCTAGATCTTTGCGCGGAGTTTGAGGAGTGGTTTATCCCTTCCTTTTTGTTACGAACTTTAAGGGTGGCGCATCCCTTCATCTTGGTAACAATCTTTTGGAGGGGTGACCCTCTTCAACTTTGTTACAATCTTTTGGCGAAATTAATCTTATCAATTATTTATAAATTTTTTGGGGAATTAAAAAAACAGCTTCTGTTTATAAAAGCTGGTGTTGGTTATAGATATTATAAAGCTTTATGTTATCTACTTTTGAAAAACAAATAGATGTTCGTGCATTATTAGTAAGAAATTATGCTCTTTGGATTTGTTTACCCAAAATCAAGTGGCTTTGCAGGATTCAAGACCTTCTAATTGAAGTTTTA
>CAYMVT010000098.1:0-2348 GCA_964394325.1 uncultured Candidatus Peribacteria bacterium
CTTTGAATTAAATAATATTTAAAACAAGGTAGTGTTTTTATTTTATTTCCTAACCAGTACACACAACACAATTATTTTATATTATAAATCAAAACAAAAATGACAAATACAAATTTACCGTTGAGATTACAAACTCAACACCATGATGTTCAAGTTTTGCTTGATTTACTATCTACACAACAAGATAGTTTGTGACAAGATAATGTGCTGTTTGAGCATATTCCAAATATCCAAAACTATTTCCAAGCTATCATAGATGATGTGCTGGAATGAGCTGAAGATTTGGATGTGGCAGAAGAAATACAAAGTGATTATTCTAGAAGAGAGCTTTGGGAAAAATTACTTGCTTTTGCTAGTAGTTTTAGAAATATATATCAAAACTCTACAGAATGACAACAAGACCATGACTGGACTGTTTTTAGAATCAGAGATGGACAGACATGACTTGATTTTTTTGAAGGCTTTTTTGATAAGATCCAAAATGATGTGTCAGCAGATTTCAAATCTATTTTTGAATCTTTGACTTGATACAATATATGAGAATATCAAAACAAATTTGAAGAATGGAAAAAACTTGGTAGCAATCCTGACTGGGATACATATATGGAAAAAGTTAGAAATATGAGTAGACTTATCCATATGATGAAATGAACCTTGAGACTGTCTTGACTTACAAGGTTTGAAATCAAAGCAAATCTTTGGAGTAATGAAGGACAAGAAGATGAATAAATAAGTTTTTTAAATAATTTAATATAGCCCCCTTGTATTTTTGGGGGGCTTTTTTTGGTAGGTTGTAACCTCCAAAACTTTGTAACAAAAAAATATAGGTGCTAACCTCCAAAAAAATATTACAAAAATTTTGTAAATACATGCTAATCTCCAAAACTTTGTAACAAAAAAATGGAGGTGATAACCTCCAAAAGTTTGTGAGAGAAATTTGGAGGTTGTTATTTACTTCAAACTTTTCCTAACTTCCCAAGCATTTAACAAAAAATAAGGCATATATGAAATCACAGTTCATATACTAGCTCATATTGCTCCATAAGTTGGGATTAAGTATAAATTCAGTGCTATATTTACAATTATTCATATTCAAACAAATATAGCTCTTTTTTGTGCTTTTCAATTAAAATCTAAAAAGTTTGATAGTAAGATTGAATTAACCTTGAGAAATAAATAAATACTAAGTATTTGTAATATAATAATGCTTCCTACATATTCTTGTCAAAATATGATAGGAACTAAAAAGGTGATAAAAAAACTATTCAAATTAAAATTGGTAAAAATATCAAATTGTTTATCTTGATAGTCTTGATAAAAAGTTTTTTTAACTCTTGTTTATTTTCTTGATTAAGTTTTGCAAATAAAGGCATAACTCCCATAGCTATAGCCACTGTAATATGTGGTAGTTTGATGATAATTTGTTTTGCTATAGCATAAATTCAAACTTCTTCAGTACTTGATAATATACCAAGCATCAAAACATCTATTTCAGTAAACACCAAAAACCCCAAACTTATAAAAAGTAAAGGTAAGCTATAATTAAATATTTCCTTGTAATAGTTTTTATCTGACTCTACAAGATTTTTGTAAAAAACAAAATATATCATAGCAAGTCACACTATGCTACTTAATACAAAAGCTATTAAAAAAGATCATGTAACAATAAATAAACTTTCAGAAAATAAGAAAAATATTACTACTAAGCTAAATTTAAGTCAATGTTCTATAAAATTAACTATAAAATTGTGCTTAATTCTATGAAGTCACATAAATACAGTTTTGGTAAACTCTGTGATACCTGCAAAAAATATTAACAAAGCTCAAATTAGCCAAAGATTTCAAAGTTCTGGTTTATCTACTATATTCATAAAAGGAATATATAATATCAAAAAAAGTAATGTAAATCATAAGCTAAATATTAATCTAAGATTTAGTCAATTTTTGATAATATTTTTTACTTCTCAAGTTCAATTATGTTGTGCTATAAATTTTTTAGTACTAGCATTGATTCCAAAAAATGAAATAGTCCAAAATATAGTTATAAAAGAAAGAAAAAAAGACCATAAACCAAAAGTTTCTGGTCATAGTTTTCTCGCTAGAAAAATATTTAATCAGAAAAAAAACAAAAATGTTATTATCTTTGTTAAAAAAGACCAAGAAATTTCTTTTTTAATTTTTTGCATTTAAGATGTTAAATTTTAATTAATATATTTGCTTGACTATATTTATAATTTTTTAGATTTATTTGTAATAAATTATTATCAATATCAAATGTCTTAAATCATTTGCTATAAATATAGTCTACAAAATCATTCATATAATTTTCTCAAAAATTTAAATAAAAC
>CAYMVT010000099.1:0-2331 GCA_964394325.1 uncultured Candidatus Peribacteria bacterium
AAACTTCCAGCAGATGAAGATGATGGTTGGGTGAATATTTTCTCTGATGAAATTACTATTACGGATTGGAATCTTGAAATTTTCCCTTCCAAAGATCCAAATCTTGCTTGGAATGAAGACTGACAGCAAATAAATCCTTATATAAAATTAAATTTGGAAACGAAATTGTATTGATGACCTTGGGCAGAGAGAATCCATCCTTGAGCACTTGAAGAATATCAATTAAATTTACAAACTACTTTTAATATAAGAAGTAATTATTAAAAATAAAATCTATTTTATTGAGTTTTGTCTTTGATTTCAGGATTTATAAGCAGGTCTAACTTGTCTTGTATAAATTTTACTACTTTTTCTTTTGTCTGTGGCTTAATTTTGTTTGATGCTTTTTGTTTTGTTTCTTCAATTATATCTTCGTCAAAATTATGTCATATTCTTGTATGAAAATGTAGAGATTTTTGAAATGCTGAATTGAAATTATCTCATTTGTTGTACAATAAAATCGTTTGATTTACTATAGAATCTATTGTAGCTTCTGAATCTGTATCAATATTTTCGTTGAATTTATCTATCATAGGTAATCACTAAGACAATTAAATAAGCGACTTTGGACATTATTTACTATTCTGTCCTTTTCCATTAATTCATATATTCACTTAAAATTATATTTTTCTTTGTTGTACCTTGTAACAGCATCTTCTCGTGCTATTGTAATAGTAGATTCATCTATGTTCTCAGGATTTTCTTCTGTTGATATCATATCTATATATTCAGCTACAAGTAGTTGTACAAGGTGTGGCTGTATGGGTAATACACTTTTTTGTATACAAATCTTTGGTATTGAGTGTATTTCAGTATTTCCTTTGTCGTATCAATTTTTAACTATACTAAATTCCAATGGTTCTGCTGTGATTTTTGTTTCTTTCTTTTTCAAAATATCTTCGTTTGATGACAAGGTTAAATCCAGTCAATAATAATCAATTCACTCATCAGTTTCAAACTCTATTATGAAATCTACTCATGATTTGATGTTATCATATTCACTTGCAAGTATGACTTTCATATCCTGTTTTTCTTTGAAAAGATAGTATCATAGCAGATCTCTGATACAAATTTCTATTAGTTCGTTTAATATGGATTGATTTTGTGATAATTTCTTGTTTGATTTTAAATTTTGAATTGATTTGTCTTTTGAGAGTTGCTTTTTAACGGATTGATTTTTTGAACTATAACTAAACTTTTGCCTTCTATGTTCAATTCGTTTTCTTATATTCTGGGTTTCTTTATCTTCTGTATTTTCTTTTGTGTTTGCAGCTGTTATCATCTTTTTTAACTGTATCGGAGAAATTATGTTATTATCTATCTCAATTCATTCTTGATTGTTCATTACATGATTTTCAACCGAAAAATTGTTTAATGATTTTGACATTTGTTTTTGTTTTGATTTTTAAATTTTAATACTGTTTGCTGAAAAATTTGAGAATTTATGAACATAAAAAATCTTTTATGCTTTTTTTAGTTTTGCTTCTAAATCTTTATCTAGCTCTTCATTGGTTTCACCACTTTTTTCTTTGTACTCCTGTTCTTCCTTTCTTATTTGAGTGAACTTTTCAGTTAGTTTAGCCATCATTGTTCTTTCATCCTCTTTGTCCTCTTTATCTTCCTTGCTTTCTGTATATTTGTCTACTTCTGATTTTTTGTTTTCAGGATCACCTAATTTTCAGTCTTTTTCCATTTTTGTAGCTTCCTTTTCTGTAATTTCTGTATCAGTTTGTTCTTCCTCTTCCCTGTCTAATTCTAGTTTTGGCATTTCTATATTCATTTGATTTTTTAATTAAAATATAAATTATTATATTATAGTCAATATTTTTAAAAATGCAATATATTCGTTTCAAAATTTTTTTATGGGACACTGATGATTATTCATTTTTTTTTGACAATAAAGAAAGTTTGATTATAATTTGGATGTAAATTTATTTTAAACATAAAACACTGAAAAATTATCAAAATTGTTGTAATTTAGTTTTTTCAGAGTATTTTCGTAATTTATAAAAAGATATTTTAATAATTTTAAAGAATATTTTAAATTCTAAACATAAACAAAATGTGAAGTCCGGAAGTTGTAAATTCAAGAAAAATAGAAGGTGATTGACAAGAAAAAAATCGCTTAGAAGATCCACAAATCAAAAATACCGAAAAGGACTTTCAGCAAAGGCTTGAAGAACTTGGTTTATCCGAAAGTTTCTTGGAATCTATAGAAAGTGATGATTTTGATGAAGCCAAACAATACTTAGAAGGAGTATCTTTGGGTGAAGTTGAAAAATAAGATTTGTT
>CAYMVT010000100.1:0-2329 GCA_964394325.1 uncultured Candidatus Peribacteria bacterium
TATTTCCCCAAAATAAACTTTTCAATTTGATTCATAAAAATCTACTCTTACAAAACATGGAAAGTTTTTTGCAGTTTTTTGACAATACTTAATCATTGCATCAAGTTGATTTGGTTTTAAAACATTTCATTCATAAGTTTTGTATTTCAAACCAAAATTTAATTTATTCCAATTTATATCATAAAAATTCCTTTTATGTTTAACAAACCTTTCTAAATCAACTTGTATAAATTCAGGCTCTCAATTAAAGCAAAAGAACTTATAATCAGGTGGGACTTCAAACTTATCATCCTCCAAAAACTCTTCAATTATTATCATCTTATCAATATTTTTGTATTGTAACTCTCTCTTAACAATCCAATAATCCTCCTTCATCCACAAATTCAATATATTGATAGTCTTACTAATATCAAGTTTAGATTTATCAGGAACTATGATATTGTATCCACTTCCATGATTACACTTGATTACAAATTTATTTGGCAAATCTTCAAAAGGTATATCTTTAGGATTTTTCCCGTGCCAATATAATTTAGTTAATACTTCTTCTCAAAGCTTTTCTTTGATATATTCTCTTACTTTGAATTTGTCTGCCAAGTCAGAATATATCTGATCAGTTTGTTTTAATTTCAAATACTGCAACTTTTCATTGAAAGTTTTAGGATTATTCAAATCAATCCATTTTCAGAATTTGAAAAAATATTTTAATTTAATAAAAAGTTCATCTGAAATAGGTTTTAATATTACTCATAAAAAAGCTTTTACTTTTCTTTTAAAAATTTCTTGATAGTACTCTTTTGTTGTCATGGGAGGAGGTTAAAGGTTAAAGTGGAAAGGTTAAAGGTTAAAGGGGAAAGGTTAAAGGGGTTATTTTAATTTTTTTATTTTATCTTCTATTGAAACTAAAGACTTCATTTGTGATATGGCAGTTTTATTAAGTATTTCCAATCTTTTTGATTGCTCTAATCACATTTTTATTAACTCTGAATTTATACTTTCTAAATTTGCCAAAACTACAAGTTGTTCAATATTGGCTTCATCTTTACCCTGTGAAATAAGATTTGAGCCTATTTCTTATAAACATTTTTCAGTAATAAGTTTTAAAATATTTTTCTCTCTTAGTTGCATCTTGTTGATTTAAACAAGCTTCATAATATATTAATTTCAAGGGTCTTCTATCTTTTGTAGATTCCACTTTTCATTCACAATGTTGCTCAAATCTTATTTTTAAATCTTTAGTATATCAAGCATAAAATTTTCAATCCTTATCTGATAAAAGAATATAGACATAATACATATCTTTTCAAATTTAAGATTTAAAAATATTTCACAGGGTGAATATTTCATTTTTTTCATGAATTTTTTATTCTCCATTCTTTTGCAGTCATACCAAACAAAGCTTTATTTAGTATATCAGCTTCATCAGCATAAATAAAATTTATTTCATTTCTATTTAATTCTTTTGGAATAAGATTTTCTTTGATAGCATCTGTATGTATTTTATAATTTATTTTTGTTAGAAATCTTTTTGCACTCCAATCAAGGTTTTTTAATTCTTCTTGTTTAAGTCTTTGAAATTCTTTTATAAAATAAAGCCTAAATTCTACTGAAATCCAATTTGCAAATTCAAAAGCTATATCTTTATGAGCAAAAGTTCAACCATATTTTCAAGATTTTGAAATTATTCAAATAGCATTTGTATTTTCAGCCCATTTTTTGGGACTCATTAAAAATGAATTTAATCAAGCCTCTTTTCTAAACCCCTCGAATTCGTGGGGTTTAAAATTTGGATTATTTAAAGTTTCCCATAATCATAAAAACTCAACTGTATTTCTATTTCTCATCCAGCTTTGAATCAAAACATCACTTTTATCTCATTTATATTTTGCTATATCAGTTAAACTTATAAAATCAAATTCATTTTGTTCAAATAATACAACATCAGTTCAAAGTACATTTATCGATTTTTTAGTCATAATAATTTTTTAATTATTAAATCTTATTTGTTATATATATTTTTTGTGAATTTTAAAGTTTTTATCTTGCAAATAATACAAGTCATCTTCTTGCTTCAATTCTGCCTGCTCCCAAAAATAATCATCAAGTAAGTATTTTATATAATATTGTGTCATAGATATGTTTTTAAGATTATTAAATTCAACCCTTTATAATCATTTTTTACGATTTTTGAAGTTTATTTTAGTACTAAGGAAAATAGTGCTAAGTAAAATAGGGCTAAGTACTAAGGATGTAAGCACTTGGCACTTAGCACTAGTATGCACCATACCTACAATATGCTTTCAGTACTTGAGGTATGCACCATACCTAC
>CAYMVT010000101.1:0-2271 GCA_964394325.1 uncultured Candidatus Peribacteria bacterium
AGAAAAAGAAAAATCTACAAATATATTGAATCATATAATAAGGTCTGGAATAGATTGAATAGAAGGTTTTTATCATAAGCACACATCAGAACAAACTGAATTATTTTTACATATTGCAGAGCAAAATGATTTATTGATAACTTGATGATGAGATTTTCATAGGATTGGTAGTTGAGAATTGAGCTTTCCTTTGAGTAAAAAGTATCTTGATTTATTTTTGGAAAGAGTTGATAATTTGGGTAAATAAAATTAATTAATTATCAAACTCTGATAATTTCAATATTTCTTGTGGCTTGATTTTAACTATTTCTCACCATGGTCTGTTGGGATATTTTTGTATAAATTCTTTGACTATATGATAACCCAAAGAATATCCAAGCCATAGTGGATATTTTCATGTTCCAAACATTATATCTTGTGATAATTTATAGCTTTTGGAATTTAATTTTGGTTTTAATTCTTTGATATATTTTTTACATTCTGATTTTGAAACTGCAATTGTCCAAGGTGCTTGCTCTCATCATGCCAAGTATTCTCTAAAATTTTCAGCATATCATTCAAATATTATATTATTTAATATCTTTCCAAAAGAGTGATAATTTTGAGCTACAGCATGATTGTATTCATGACATATTGTATTTATTATAGCATTTTTGGGATTCTTTTTTTCTGGATGTACAAAAAGTATAATGGAATTTTTCCACGCAGAAAATCATGCAACACCATCCATTTTATTTAAATGAAATTCATTGAAGCTTGGGAAAATATAAATCCTTACAGGATATGATGGAAGTTCTTTCTGGCATTTTTTGATTGAGTATGCGCATATATCCAACAACTCTATTTTGCTTAATTCTAATTTTGGATATGATTTATGGTCATGATTGAAAAATATATAATCTTCCAGAAAACATTTTAAGTATTGCTTTTTTGCAAATCCAGCATATCAAACATTTGTTTCGTGTATATTTTTGAGCAGATCTTTGGTAAATGATTCCTTTGATTTTCATACTTTATCATAATCCAAAAATGTATAAACGTATCATAGTAATTTTTGGTCATATATTTTTGCTGCTTTCATCTCTGCTTTTTTATTATTAAAAATCTAATTTAAAAGATAACAATTTTGGTTACATATTCAAGAGATTGTGTTTGAAATATAGATAAATTTCATTATATATAAAAATATTACAATCATAAACTAATCTACAATGCTACAAATAAAAGTTTCAATCAACAAAAAAAGAAATTTAAGACAATTTTATAATTTTATTTTTGAACCTAAATTTGTAAATCAGCGAGGATTTGTCAGATCTAGGGTTTTTAATATATTTCCACAATTATGAAATGACTTGGAAACCACACAAGACAAAAAACAACAAAAACAAATTTTATTGGATTTTATCAATGAATTGTATACTAAACATAGAAAAGACTTATTTTTTATCAAAAAACATATTCAATGATTATTCAAAGATGTTGGTCAGCAAATATTTCAATGATTGAAAGAAACTATGAACTATGAATATCCTTACAGTAAATATTCCTTGTATTTATCATTTTTACCAGTATCTACATATAATCCACAAAGTGCAAATATTTCCATACTGCAAGAAATAGGAAAAACAGAATTTTATATTTCATATGTATGAATTGCTATACATGAAATGTCTCATGCAGCCTTTGAAACCAAAATGTTGAATATATATACCAAAAAATCAAAATTGGATCCAATAGCTCATAATTATTTAAAAGAAATTTTGGCACCTGTTGTCATCAGAGACAAAGCTTTTCAATGAATTGCGAAATTAGAAAATCATAAATATGCAAATACACAACAGCAGTTGTTGAATATATCAGATAATTGAAAATTTTCCAATATAGTAGATTATTTTGAAAATAAATATCAATTGTGAAAAAAAGAATGAAAAAGTTTTGAAGAGATTTTGGAGTGATTTTATGATATATTTGTCAAAATCCAAGATCAAATTATAGAAAAGAATAAACTTTTTTTGCAGATCCATAAATGAGAGAATATGAGTAGTCAATGATTCATAAACAATCTGATAAAAGCTTGATATGTGGATAGTATATTGTTATAATTTTTTAGCCAACAAAATAAGATATTATGAATAGAGAAAATTTAGAAAATAATTAGTGTTGTGTTTTTTTAAAATATTAAGTGTAAAAACTAGAGTTACAAAAACACATAACTTTAATATTGTTATGGTATGGGGTAGGGGTTTTGGTTTTTTAGTTTGGATTGATTTT
>CAYMVT010000102.1:0-2211 GCA_964394325.1 uncultured Candidatus Peribacteria bacterium
CATAAGACGAAAAAAACCTGATGAAATAGGTAGAGTTCGTTGTGTGCGCGATTATGAAGAAAATGATTTTGATAAAATTTGAGATTAAGTTGAAAACTTGTAGTGTAAATAGAGATTATACAAGAAGGAAAAGCAACTTCTGTAGTAAATTTAAAATATAAGTGAAAAATAAAAGAGAAAATTGTCACTTTTAATATAATTAAGGGAATATCTAAAAAACTAAATAGTCTTTATAAAACTAATTGTATGTTTAAGATTTGTAATTTTTTTTGTAAACCTACAAATTTTAATCATAATTTAATATAACATAACTAAAAACATCTGTATATTATAATATACAGATGTTTTTTATAAATAATTCAACCCTTAATAATAAACCGTTTCAAACTTTTAACTCAATCTCATAACAGCCCACAAACCCCCAAATTCACAATCCAGCTTACAGTATAAGGATTTTTACAAATGAGCTTATTTTAATAAACTACATCAAATCAGTTATCTTGCATCCATTTTCAAACTATTTTGCTTAATTTTCATTTTTTGCAAGTTATGTAGTATTTTTTGTCTTTGGGTAATTTGGGTATTGTTGTTTTAAAATCCTTATATAATATATTTTGATATACTGACAAATCTTCCTTGTTTCTTTGGATGTATAGTGTTTGCCTTGTTTCAATATCTTGAATTGTATTTTTTTGATGTCATGGATTATCGATATTTACTTTTTTTGCATTTTCTACGATGCTTTTAAGGTTATAATTGATAGTATTTATTTGTTTTTGCATTGTTTTGAAAGATCACTTTGTAGTGTTTTTGGAAGATATATTACAAAATTCTTCTCATTTGTATGATTCATCAAAAGTTCAGATAAACTTAGCATATTTCATTATTTGTTGTTTTGGCATACATACCAATGGTCTTATTACAAAAAAATTTGTAAATTTATTAAGTAAATTAAGATTATCAAAAATCTGTGTACTGACTTGATTGATAGCTTCTCATGTAGCAAAAGATTCACATCAATATTTACTACAAAGGTGTTCTGCTATTTTATAAAAGTAATATTTTAATATAAGCATTTTATATGATGGTTTTACATCTTGTAATTTTACTATCAAATCTTTTAGATCCAACGTCCAAAAACTTCATTTAGTTCAATATCATCGTTGATTTTGTAATATTTGTGCCACTTTGATTGCACAAAAAAAATTATCTTCTCATCCCAAATCATAATAAATGAAATCTACATCCATTCACATTCTATATAAAAACCATACACATACAGCAGAGTCTATCCCTCACGAAAAAAGCACTGGCACTCTTCAAACGCTACCCAACGGGAATCATCAAGGTCATTGTTTGGTATAATCAAAGAGCAAAACTTTGTCATCATGAATTTCCAAAGATGCCTTGATTTGTGGATTTTTGAGATTTACTGGATTTCATAATTCAAACAACTTTTCACCAAGTGCCTTTTGCAAATCCATACTTGTAAAAGAATGATTTCAAATTCTTTTTACAGCTACTGCAAAGGTTTGTCATTTGATTCTATCTTTGAAAAACTCAAAACTTTTATTTAATAAATCATCAAAATCGGTGAAATTGAGTTTATTGTATTTAGAAAATTTTGTAATACCAAAAACATTACATAGTATCTTATCAACATTTGTTTCAGTGTGAAGGATAATTTTATCAAATTGATGATTTATGCTGATTATGTTTTTTTGTGCCGCTTTTTCTATATTGGAAGAAAGTTTTCTAATATAATTCCATCTTGAAAAAGATCACTTAATTCATATCTCTCAAGTAAATCTAATTATATAAGAAAAGCTCTCTTTATTATCTTTTTTCATAAATATGTATTTGATTTGTAAATTTGATTGGTATTTTAATAAAATTTCAGTTTGTTTCAATATTAAATAGTAGTTGCTGAAAAATAATTTTTCTTCTTGAGAAAAGATTTAATTTTATAAAATTGGAGCAAGAAAAATTTTGACCTTATCAAAATGTAAAAACTTTTAATTTTGTGAATTTCAGCTTGTATTTTTGATATATTTTCGGTTCATACTAAATAGAGCCTGCTTAAAAAGTCCTCATTTCCATATTCTTGTACAGTGCAAGCAGTCTCTAAAAAAAATGGAAATGCAGTAAATAACTATACTCAAAGGACTCGCCCTGTGGAATTAGATGAAGAACATTTAAATATTCCACAGG
>CAYMVT010000103.1:0-2168 GCA_964394325.1 uncultured Candidatus Peribacteria bacterium
TAATATCTATATTGGATGCTTGTGGTCTGGGTATTGAAAATATAACAAAAACAACAATATATGTAACCAATATAAATCATTTTGATGTAATCAATGAAATTTATTGAAATTATTTTCAGCATGATCCGGCAAGAAGTTGTATACAAGTTGCTGCTTTGCCTAAAAATGCAAAGATAGAGATTGAATCTATAGCTATTGGTTAATGTTATATAATATATTTTAGCACTTTATCACATTTGTAGTCTATTTTTTCCGATACTTCCATATTTGGAAAACTAAATGTATGTGAAATTATGACAGTTCCTTTCTTGCATTCTTTTTGAATTTTTGATTCTAGTTGATTCATGGTTTCTGTGAGAAGATAAAGAAAAATTACATCTGCATCCGAAATATTTTCTTTAAAAAAATCTTTTTTGTATATTTCTACATTTGGGTAGAACATAGACCAGATTTTTGCTATTAGGTATAAATCTGGTTTTTTTTCTATTCATATAAATTTACAGTTATATTTTTTTGCAGCCTTGAAAATCACTTTTCAGTCTCAGCATCATAGATCGTATACTTTTTTTTTGTCTTCAAGATTTGCAAGTTTTATCATATCATTTGTAGTTTTGGTGGATGAGGGAACAAATGGTACAAATTTTTTTCAGTATAATAAAAGCTCAATAATAAAATAAAAAAAAGATAAAAACAAAGACAAGATGAAAAAAAATCATAAAAATGCAATGAAAATAAGTATTGGTTCAGGCAGATGTAACCAAGCTCATATTATAAATATTATTAGAAAGAATACTGTTAGGTAGATAAGAATAAACATCCGATAATTTTTTTGCTTTTAAAAAAAAGATTCGTATCCAGTTTTTTTAAGTTTTTCTAATGTGTATTTTAGAATTTTAGGAGTTGTTTCCTCTACATCATGTAACAAAATATTTAATCAGAATGGATTGTTTTTTTGTAAATTTTTTTTTATGTTTTGTTGTATTTTTTGTTTTGGTTTGTCAAGTCTGCTAACCTGTTGATCTTTTGTGTTGAAATTCCATTGGCATTTGTGCATGTTTTCTTTTCAAAGTATATGTGCAAGATGTTGATTGCTTTGTCCATAAGGGGGCCTCAGAAATTTTAGTGGTATGTTTATACCTAAAATGTTGTGTATTATTTTATTGGTTTTTATTATCTCTTTTTTGGTTTGTGAATAATTAAGTTTTAAAAAATTATTATGAGAAAATGAATGATTTCAGATGATATGTCATTGTTTTGCAATTTGTTTTAATATATCAGGGTTTTTCTTTGCATTTTTTCAAAGCACAAAAAATATAGCTTTGATGTCATTTTTTTCAAGAATATTCAAGATTTTGGGAGTAATTTCGGGGTGAGGTCAGTCATCAAAAGTTAATAAAAATTTATTGTGTGGTACATTATTATTTTTACAAAATTGATTGATTTCTTTGTATTTTTTTTGATTGTTTAGGGTGTTTTTAATTATTGGTAGTATAGTGTCTATTTTTTGTTTTTGTTCGTTATATGTGGCAATTCAAGGGTATGCCTTTTCTTTTTTCACAAATTTATCGGATCAATAACTTATACTTGTTAGTAATAAAATAACAAAAATTATACAAATTATTATTTTATTTTTTTTCAACATCAAAAACATAAAAAAATAAATTTTTTATGTATATTATTTTCTTATAAAAAATCAAATTTAGTTTATATTATTAGTTTTAGTTTATATTTTATAAAATTTTAGGATTTTTAAAAAACAGGCTAGACAGCCTGTTTTATGTTAATTTACTAGATCATTAGGAAGTTGAATTTTTTGTCAATATTCATTATTATCAGGAGCATCAAAATTTTCTCAATAATCGTTATCATTTGCACTTTTTGTAGGACTGATTCATTCTCCTTGCAAGATTTCTGTAAGGTCACTTGTTCATTTTCTTATTATTTCTTCAATTTCTCTGTCTATCTCTTTTAGATCTCCATGATATTCTCTAAGTCATTCATCTTGTATTTCTTGTGCCATATTATTCATATTTTGTTTTTGTTTAACAAAGATAAATAAATTATGCTTTGGATATTTCTTCCATAACAGCTATGCTGCTTGGTCTATATCCATTTTCCAACAATTGACTTATATTATTTTGAACTTCTTCAGGAAGTTCGTTGATTTT
>CAYMVT010000104.1:0-2142 GCA_964394325.1 uncultured Candidatus Peribacteria bacterium
CTTAAAACTGATAAATCATGAAAAGTTGCTGTATCTGAATGACAAACACCAAAAATTTTTGAAAAAGTTTATAATAGATATTTTAACTTAAATCTTGAAGATTATGAAAATATCAAAAAAGATTTATTTAATACTATAGATGAAAAAACAATTTTTCAAAATTATCAAAATGTAGCATATCTTACCCAAGTTATCATGATAAAGCAATTTTGACTAGATAACTGTGAGGTTAATAATTTGAAAAATGCAGAGTTTACAAATTTAGAGAATTTAAAATATTTTATAAAACAATTAAAAATATACAAAAATTGAGTTGATAATTCTTTTGTAGTTAAAGTTGATAGGCTTGATGGTAAAGTGTGATTAGAAACTATACTTGATTGAATTGATGAGGATAAAATTAAACTTGATGATTTTTCAATGACAGACTGTAAACCTAGAAAATGAAGTTTCTGAACAGAACCTACAATAAAATACAGATGAAAATCTTTTGTTAGTTTTCAAGTAAAACATAAAAGATGATCAAATGCTAGTGAAAAATTTCAAGATATTACTATAAGACTTAGAACTAAATAAAAAAATCTCTTGAAATTAAATTTAAAATGAATACTATAAGTATCAATTTAATGATGATTAATTATTAAAAAATGAATTATATTTGATCCAAGCTATCTTTGCTGGAATTTATAGAAAACTGAATAAATCAAGTAGTTTGAAACAGAAATTATACTTTTTCTGATCTTTTTGCTTGAACTTGAGTAGTTTGAGCACACTTCAAACAAAAATGACACAAAGTTATTGCAAATGATTTCCAATATTATAGTTATGTACTTAGCAGACACTATATTTGAAATCATACTGATCTTTATTTTTCAAAACTTTTGGACGAAATACCTGATTTACTTACCTGAGATGTAAATACTTACAAACAAATTGTCTGTGATTATCTAAACAATATCCCCTGAAAAAAATGATTTATTTACAATAATTATTCTCTTGGATGAACCAAATGAAAAGAGTTTGAAAGACAATATTTTTCTGATGAGAATGCTATGAAATGTGATGCTATCAGAATCAAAATAGAAAATTGGAAAAATGAAAACAAAATAAATGATGATGAATATTACTTTCTTCTTGCAAGCTTGCTTGAAGCTATAGATAAAGTTGCAAATACAGCAAGTGTATATTGAGCTTTTTTGAAAAAATTAAAAAAATCTGCTCAAAAACCATTGGAACTAAAACCTGCTGAACTTTATATTAATGATTATGAACACAAAATTTTTTATGAAGATATAAATTCACTTGTTACCAGGACAAAACATGATGTTGTTTATCTGGATCCACCATACAATCATAGACAATATGCTTGAAATTATCATATACTGGAAACTATTGCCAAGTACGATAATCCCAAAATTAAATGAAAAACCTGAATGAGAGATAACTCAAACCAAAGGTCATTATATTGTAGTAGGTCTCAAGTAAAAGAAGCTTACAAAGATTTGATACAAAATATTGATGCAAACTATATTTTCTTGAGTTATAATGATGAATGACTTATGAGCCCGGAAGATATAAAAGAAATAATGTCAATGAGAGGGGAGTATTGATTTTTCAAAAAAGATTATAGAAGATTCAAAGCAGACAAAACCTGAGCCAGAAACTACAAAAAAGATTGAGTGGTTGAGTACTTACACTATGTAAAAGTAAAAAATTAATTATGAATAAGAAATTATGGTGATATTTTGCTATATTAGTCATATTAATATTGCTTAGTATTTCTCCAATAGGGGACTTTATGTTTGATATTTTTAGAATGGGCACGGACATTATAAGTGAAAAAGCTTCAAAAAAGATAGAAAGAATTTGAGATAGTTTATATTTTATTGAGGATAAAAAAGACTAAAAATTTCATCTATCAACTCAAAAACCAGCTTCTACAAACAGGAGCTGGTTTTTTTGATTCCCCAAAAAATTAATAAGTAATTGATAATGTCTACCCCTCCAAAAGATTGTAACAAAGTTGAGGAGGGTCACCCCTCCAAAAGATTGTAACAAAGTTGAAGAGTACCCCCACTCCTAAAGATTGTAACAAAAGGGATGGAGTATTCCATTCTTATGGTTTGTTACCAAAAGGATGGA
>CAYMVT010000105.1:0-2102 GCA_964394325.1 uncultured Candidatus Peribacteria bacterium
TAGCAAAACTCAAGAATTTACACATATAGAAAATTTCCCAACTCAAGAACAACTTATAAACCAAATATACGGTAAAAACATAGATATAAAGTCTGATCCTTTAACTTTTCCTTTATACAATCTATGAACAAGAACTCCAAGATATTATCAACTAAGGGCTATCAACAGTATTATAACTAATATCAAAAAATGAAACAAAAAAACTTTGCTTGTGATGGCTACATGAACTTGAAAAACTTTTGTATCTTTCCAAACTATATGGAAACTTTTTAAGTCTTGATTTTTCAACAAAATACTTTTTTTGGCAGATAGAAATGTTTTGGTAGATCAAGCTTTTGATGATTTTGAACCTTTCAAAGATGCAAGATTTCGTATCCAAGATTGAAATTTTAATGAAAATAGAAATATATATTTTTCTACTTATCAAACTTTGTATTCTCCAAAGTGAGACAAGTATTTTTATGAAAGTATAGATAAAGATTTTTTTGATTTAATCATAATAGATGAATGCCATAGATCAAGATATGGTAGCTGGTGAGAAGTGCTTGATTGGTTTGGTAGTGCTTATAGTGTATGACTAACTGCCACTCCACAAAGAAGTGATAATATAGATGTTTTTGATTATTTTGGTCAGCCTGTATATGAATACAGTATGTGAAAAGCAATTGATGATGGTTATCTTGTGCCTTACAAAATATATAAAATCACTTTAAATACTCATAAAGAATGAATAGAAATAAATGATAATGTAAAAATACTCAATCCTGATGAAGTAGATGTAGAAGAAGTTAAAAAACAAAAATTTTATGATCCCAGTAGTATAGAAAGAAAAATAATTTGAAAGGAAATAACAAATAAAATTTGTGAAAAAATATATGATATAGTTCAAAAAAATTATAAGCCCTGATCCAAAACTATAGTGTTTGGAGTAGACAAAGCCCATGCATGAAGAATTGCTGATAAACTTTGTGAATTATCAAATGACAAAGATTATGCAACAAGAATAGTTTCGGAAGATAAAGATGATTTGAGAAAGTTCAAGGATATAGAACAGAACAAACCTGTAATTGCAACAACTGTAGATTTATTGTCCACTTGAGTAGATATTACAACTGTAGAAAATATAATTTTTGCTAGAAATATATGATCTAGTACACTTTTTAAACAAATTATATGAAGATGATCAAGACTTAGCAAATGAACAGGATTTTTTAGGATTGTGGATTTTACAAATTCTACAAGATTTTTAGATGAATGGGATGTGCCCGATGTGGAAGAAGATGAGGAAAACAATAATGAGCAAGCTTTGCCACCATTTGAGAATAAGTTTTTTGGTCAAGTATTAGACAAAGAAACTTGAGAATGAATTTATAAAGCTTATATCAAAGTCAAAGTTGGTAAAAATATAGTGTCTCATACTTATTCAAATCAAGATGGAAGTTTTGAACTTTATAATTTGCCAAGTAATGAAAAATTGAGAATAATAATAGAATACAAATGATACAAAACAAAAAATAATTTAGTAGAAAATTCAAACTCTCAAGAAATACAAACTTTTGAAATCAAAAAAATCAAAAAATCAAAAAAAATAAAAGTAGAATGACTTGAAGTATATGAGGAAGAAGAAATTATTATAGAATTTGATGGTAAGAGAATGAATTTTTGAGAATACAAAAAATATTCCCAAGATTGATTGAAACAAGAAGTTTTTGATATGAACAATCTCAAAGAAATTTGGACAAATATTTGAAAAAGAGAAGAATTTATAGAAAAACTTAAAGAAAAAAATATATATCTAGATTTTATCAAAAATGCTGATGGGCTTGAAGATGTTGATAAATTTGATCTAATAGCACATACAGTGTTTGAAGCACCTATTATATCAAGGCATGAAAGATATGAGAAGTTTATGCTTGAAAATGCTGATAAAATCAAAAATACCTGAGAGGAATTTGCTGAGGTAGTTTTTTGGATGCTTGAAAAATACAAACTTCATGGAGAGGAAGAGCTTTCTCCTGATGTTTTTGTACATTCTCCAGACAAAATGGATGCTATCAAACAAGTGTATACGAAAGAAAAGTGATGACTTAGAAGTTTTATGA
>CAYMVT010000106.1:0-1986 GCA_964394325.1 uncultured Candidatus Peribacteria bacterium
TGATAGAGCATTTGATTTTATCAAATACAAAAGATTCAGACACTTATTTTCAAAATAAAAAATTTTCTGGGAATAGTTATACTTATTACATACAGTTTAAATTAGATACAACAGATATTGATACTGTCAAAAATTTTATCAAATATAATATATTAAATCCTGATTTTGATAATCTAAAATATGAACAACAAGTTCTAAAAGATGAATTATCAAACAAAAAACATTTCAACGAATTGATTCATAAAATATGAAAAAAATTATACTCTCCAAATTTTAAGTATTCCAAAGTACAACAGTTATCCAAAAAAGAGATAATGGAATATCACAAAAATAATTTTGTAGAGAAAAATATGGTTATTCTTCCAGATGATTACACAACAAAGCAAATAAAATTATGAAGTTTTCAAGTAAAAAACACATTTCAAATCAATAATTTGTGAAATAAAGAAAAAGTTTTTGTGTTTGATTACACTGCTGAAAATGTTTTTGTAGTAGACATACTATCAAGCTTATTTGATGATTATATATTTTTCAAAGAAAGATATATCAACTGAAAATATTATTTTAATGATACGATTTCTTGAGAATTTGATGATTTTTGTTTTTTGAGTATTGATAATTCATATATAAATAAAATAAAAAACATTTCATACGAGTTTATAAAAAGCTTTGTACAATACAAATTAGAAAAATTTGACAAGGATGATTTTTGTGATATACATTGACCTTTGCAACTTCAGTATGGATACACATTATCAGAAAAATCACAACAAGCAATTATCAAAAATGTTGAAAAATATGTAAAAATTATAAATAGGTGATAATATTATTTATTGTTTAAACTTATAAAAATGATAAAAGAAAATTATAAGCAAAATGTATTAGCTATTATTTTTGATAAATGATGAAAGATATTGTTGTGAAAATACAATAGTGAATTTCCATCATGGACATTTCCCAAATGATGAATCAAAATCAATGAGACCAAAGAGCAGGCTTTGTTTAGAGAAATATATGAAGAACTGTGAATTCACAAAGAAAAATTAAACATATTATATGCTTATCCACAGACCTTCAAAAAGAAATTTACAAAAAAAGAAATTGATTGGAAAATTAAAAATAAGTGAGAAAGTAATAAATGAAAAGAAGAAAATATTTTTGTGTTAAAATTCAATTGAGATTCCAAAGATATTGATTTGACTATTTCAAATGAATTTATTGACTGGAAATTAGTAAGTTTGAATGAGATAGATAAATACATAAAAAATAAAGAACTTTTAAATTTCATAGATATTGATTTTTTGGAAAGGCTGATTATAGTTGAAAGTGTATTTCTTGTTCAAAAATAGTGTAAAAAAAATAAATAATATTATTTTATAACAAATAAGTAAATATATGAAATATATAAGTGCAGATTTGCATATGCATACCAAAAATTCTGATGGAAAATTTTCTCAAAAAGAATTAGAAGCTATGATTTCTGATCTTGGATGAAAAAAAGTTTTTAGTATTACAGATCATAATTATCTAACTGTTGATAGTTATTATGAAGTTAATTGAAATTTATGTATTCCCGGGATAGAAATATCTGCCGTAGCAAACAATGAGCCAGTCCATATACTTTGATATTCATTAAATCCAAAAATCAATAATAATTTGCAAAAAATTTTGGATAATATTAGAAAATGATATCAAAATAGAGCAAACAAAATTCATAAACAAATAAAAGATGCTGGGTTTGATATATCACCATTATCAAAAATCCGTGATCCTAAGTTACCTTTGCCTGTCCAAAAAGATGATTTTATCAAAGAATTGTGAAAAATATCATGACTGAAAACGTATAGAGAAATTAGAGACCGATCTAAAAATAATTGAAACTTATTATTCGTTCCAGAAGAGATATTTTTTCCAAAAGTTGAAGACTTGATTCCAATGATGAAAGAGTCAAATTTTCTTACCATTTGGGCACATCCTTGAAAAAAA
>CAYMVT010000107.1:0-1938 GCA_964394325.1 uncultured Candidatus Peribacteria bacterium
AAATTCAAAAAGCTGTTAGACCTGAAAAAAATCCTAACAGCTTTTTTAAAAATTAAAAATATAATTAATCTAAAATTATTTTAAATTGAGCTCTTTATAAATAACCTGTCTGAATTGAAAAATAAATAACTAATCCAAAAATATCAAAATATTATTATTATAGGTATCACAACTCAAAAATTATTTGCTAATCATAAATTATACAACAAATGCATTGTTGTTCATAAAATTATTCATATTAAGGAATATTTTAATATATTATTTTTTATTCATTTTGTTACAAAATATCATATATTTCATGTAAAAATAATATGAGCCAAAAAACCTATCAATCCTCTAGCTATCAACAAACTTGTTCATCATATTATCGCTTTTGTAAATTCTTGTCAGGATATAGATCATATCAAATATGCTATATTCTCTACAAAAGCAAAACCTATCGCACTTAATATGCTAAATAATATTAAATCATTGGTAGTTATCTTCCATTTTTCAAAAAAACTTGATCATATCAAAAATTTCATTAATTCTTCACCAAAAGCAACAAAAATGTAATACAAAAAAATCACTTGTGTTATGTACTCTAATCATATATATGAAAGCAAAAAATACAATAAGCTAAATATTGCATAATTTATTAAAAAAAACTTTGAAAGATTTAACTTATTAATGATTAATTTTATTATTAGCACTATTATTGATAAATAAATCCAAAAAGAAAAAAACACACTTAAACTATCTATGTTTTCTTGTGTAGTAAATTGTAGGTGTGAATAGTCAATATATTCCAAAAAGTTTCAATAAAACAATATGCTTAGTGCGCTTATCAATCACATTGATATTGTAATCAAAAAAATTGTGCTGATTTTTTTTTCAAAAAAGAATAGCTTGTCAAAAAGCCAAAGCCATATATTTAATATTAAAATACTAATTGCAATTAATATTATAAATTGAAGCATTTGTGATTATTTTGTTTTAAATAATTTTATTTTTTAGCAGATAATTCAATTATAAGAAAAATCAATTAAAAGTCAAAAAAAGGTTGATTTTTCAAACAAAGCATAAAGATTATAAACCACAAGAACATAAGCAAGTTATGGCATAATGGAAATTAAAAAACTACATTATTATATTAGATAGTCATTTAATCTCTACAAATTTTTTTCATAAGCTGGTTTAAGTCTGTATTTGTCTGGCTTTTTAGCTTTGTGATACCAAAATCTGCTCATATTCTAGTTAGTTCATTGTTGCAATCAGGCACAGACGAAAATCAAATAATAATATTAGCATCCAACAAATGAATTATATCTTTACCTGTCAATCAGTCTTTATCTAGATAATAGTCCAAAAATATTATATCAAAGAAAGAGTTAACAGCATCTTTATAAGTTGAAAAATAATATAATTTAAAGTCTGTTTCTTTCGGAATAGAGTTTTTTATCTGGTCTAATCAGTAATCTTTGTCATCTATTAAAGCTATTTTCATGTGTTTACTAAAACAATTTAAAGTTATAAAATAATAAATAATTAAAGGTATATTTACAATGTAATTTTTGAAAAAAGTTAAAGTTTTTAATTAGAGGCCGCTTTAAAAGTGGTAAATTTGGCCTCTAATTTAATCAAAAGAAAAAGTTCCATATTCTTTACAATATAGTTTTTTGTTGTATTTTCGTTTTTCTTAGAGACTGCTTGCACTTTACAAGAAGATGGAAATGAAGACTTTTTAAGCAGGCTCTAATTATTTTGAAGCACAAAACAAGAAAATTAACTTGATAAAATAATTAGTTTGATTAATAATAAAAAGCAATGTCAATTTATTATCTTTTTAATAAAAAATTTATTTTAAAATATGATTTACAAGCATGAATAAATGTAAAAGAAATTTTAATTTGCAAACAGGGAATAAAAATCCTTTATTAAGACAAAAAAGCATTTCAA
>CAYMVT010000108.1:0-1928 GCA_964394325.1 uncultured Candidatus Peribacteria bacterium
CTGTACATAAACATAACAATACTGACTTTTTAAGTAGACTCTAATCATTATACAATACAAAAAAAATATTTCAAGTAAAACCTCTTAAAGATTGTAACAAAATAATGCCGTATTCCATCCTTTTGGTAACAAACTTTAGGGGTGGCGTATCCCTTCATCTTGGTTACAATCTTTTGGCGAGGTATGCCTCTTTAATTTTGTTACAAACTTTTGGCGAAATTAATCTTATCAATTATTTATAAAATTCTTGGGAATTAAAAAACATATTTATGTGCATTTTTACACATTGTTCTTTCATTTAATCTTTCTATTGTAAATATTTTACTATAAAGTGTTTACAGTAAAATAACTCAGTAGTGTTTGAGTCAATTACATAACAAAAAACATTTGAAAAATCAGATTGTTGGATCCATTCATTTTCTTTTAGCAAGTTTTCAAAGGCTTGTTGTGAATCTTTTCAATTAGTAATTCATAAAAGTTGAGAATTTTCTATATTATTTCAGCTGTTGTCTTGAGTGAATCAATCATTAGTTAAGAAGATATAATTTGGCATAGGTTGATTATAGTGTAGGCTTAAGAGATGATTAGTAATTAAATAATGTTGCCAAATTTAGGGATAGTTTTTTTGCAAAAATTGAAAAAATAGTTAAAATTAAAACAAAGAAAAAATTTATAAAAATAAAAATATAAATGTTTGATGATCTAAATACTTATGAAAAAATAAGTAATATTATCAAAGATAATTAAGCAAGAAATAGATGAAATAAACAAAAAATCAAACAATTCTGAAAGTGTAATTGATAGTTTTCTTATTAATACAAACTATGTTGATTTTGTTAAAAATAAGCTTCTAAAAAAAGAAGACAATAAAATTTACCTTTTGGCTTTATTGGACCAGGATACTTTTTATAATAAAATAAATAAAGTTTGGGAGATTTTAAAAAAAGACACAAAAGACTTTTCTATTAAAAACAGAAATATTCCCAAAAGATCAAAACTACCTTATGAACAGAAATTATTGATTCTAGACAAAATAAAAAGAAATAAAGACAAAATAGGTAATAAAGAATATCAAAATTTAATAAATTCCCAAGAAATTGAAAAAATAGATATTAATATTTGAAAAATAAAAAGATTGTTAGACAATATAAAACCTTATGCAGAAATAAATCTAACTATCAAAAAGAATGATTTTGAAAAATATCAAGCAAAAGAGTTTACAAATCCAGAAAATGCATTGTATGATTTTTTGAAAAATCCGTATATTTGGGAAAATAATTTTGAAAAATATTATCAAGAAAAATATGAATACTACAAAGACAAATTTTTTAGCCCCAAAAATAAAGATATAGATTCTCCTTATAGAATAAAACAATTATATACCTACAAAAATTTATTGGATATATACAGATATATTTCTAATTCAGGTTTTGCAAAGCTAATAGTCCTAAAATATATTTTTGATTTAAACAAATCTGTTTGAAATGATGGTGAAAACTATAAACATAACTGGTATATAAAATATTTGTTATGATTCCATTTTGCAAAAGACAAAAAAGAATTTAAAAAAATATTATTCTTATTTGAACAGAAAAAAGATTTTTCTCTACAAAGCGAATTTGTTTTGTGAACAGTTACTTTATTTATTGTTTTGTTGTCTATAATTTTCTTAAGTATGTATATTTGATTTTTGATACTTCTTTTGCTTGTAATTTATTTTGCAATCAAAAGTATTTATAATCAATATTATGAAGAACTAAAAATACCAAATTATATTAAAATATGAATTATCATAATATGTGGCTATTTTTTGATATGAAGTACTATTTCTGAAATATTTTTTGAAAATAGCTTGTTAGAGTTTGGTGCTGATATTTTGAGAGGTGGGAAGTAGTTATTTATTTATAATCTCTAGAAATTTATTTATT
>CAYMVT010000109.1:0-1799 GCA_964394325.1 uncultured Candidatus Peribacteria bacterium
TAATATTAATTTTGAATTTGCTACTAATTGATATTTTATTAATAAAAAAACTGCAGATTTTTTAAAAGAAAAAAAATTCAAAATTAATTTGTCTTTAGATTTTTATAATAAAAACTATACTGAGAAATCCCAATATTTTAAAGGTTATAGAGATTTTTATTTTTCTTTGACTTTGACACCTGAAAATATTGATAATGCTTACGAATTTGTCAAAGAGTTTTATAAAAGTTGATTTCGTAATTATAATATTTTACCTGTATTTTATAATAATCTTTGGACTGATTGAGATATTGAAAAATTAAAATGATTGTATAAAAAACTTTTATCTTTGAAGATAGGATATAAAAAACTTTTTTTTGAATGAGTGAATGATGGAGATGAGAAGCTCTTGAATTATGATAAAATTTTTATAAATTATGATTGAGAAATTTTTTTATCAGATATAGTGGAAAACTATGAAGGAATTTGATGAGATTTCAAGGATTATGCTAAAATATGAAATATCAAAGATGTTGAAAATATAGATAGTTTGAATAAAATTATTAAAGAAAAAGAGTATTTAATAGGTAATTATCTAAAAAACTTGGAAGAAAAAGAAAAAAAATTATTTGATGTTGTAGATTATTTTAGCATATATTATCAAAGAATAAGTAAGTATTATTAGAATATGTTTTATCTTTGAAATTTGAATAATGAAATTTTCAATATGATATAATGAGAAAGATGGTTTCTTCGAATTGTTGGATGAATATAAAGATTTTATAAAATCTGTTTATTTTGCACCTCCCAAGGAATTTATTTCAACCTGAAGAACTCCAAGGCAGGAATGAGATTATGTTTGAGATGTTTATATTTTAAATAAAAAATGTAAGGAACTTTGAATAGAACCAATTATGCTGCTTAATTCTATGTTTCTTTGAAAAGAAACTTTTGATAATCAACATTTAAGTAAATTATTTAAATTTATTGAAAGTGTTGATGAGATTTCTGATGTTTCATTGAAAGTCACTAATATGCTATTTTATAAGTTTTTAAGAAAAAAGTTTCCAAACAAAAAAATTTATTCTTCTGTTAACTGTAGAGTAAAAACACTTGAACATGCTATATATATAAAAGATTTGTGATTAGATGTTATTACAATAGACAGAGATATCAACAGGAATATTGAGCTAATTAAGCAGATCAAAGGAAAAACTGGCTTAGAATTGCAGCTTATGCTGAATGAAAACTGTTTTAGGAACTGTCCTTTTAGGCATGAACATTTTCAAGCTGTAGCATGATGATATGAAACACTGCATTGAGTAGATTTTGAAGAACTGACTTGTTATCCAATGTTAAGAAAAAATAACAGGAGATTGTTTAGAATTCCTTTTGTTAGACCAGAAGATTTGCAATATTATAAAGGGTATATCAATCATTTTAAGTTGGTTACTAGAGATTCGCCTACAGAGCAGATAAAATTTTTATTGGAAATATATACAAAACAAAATTATGATTGAAATTTGATAAATATATTTGACCGAGAAGTAATAACTCATTGGTGAGATTTGTATGTGGATAACAAAAAACTAGATAGACTTAATTTCTTCGAAAAGATCCAGCATTGTCCTTGAGATTGTTATAGTTGTAATATTTGTGAAGTATTTTTTAGAAATTAAGTATCAAAATTGTTGAAAATATATTTAATTTAAATACTATATTATACTACTTAAAAAATATCTTTAAATTAACAAATTACTGAAAAAATGAAATTTTCAATATGATATAATGAGAAAGATGGTTTCTTCGAATTGTTGGAT
>CAYMVT010000110.1:0-1694 GCA_964394325.1 uncultured Candidatus Peribacteria bacterium
ATCGACAAAATAGCAAGTATTTGCTATTTTATTAAAAGAATAAGTTCATAGTTTTCGTTTCTTTTTTTAAAAAGAAATGTCTACGGTAGATTATAAATAATGTTTGCTGAAAAGTCTGTTTTAAAATATTTTTTCAATTTATAGCAAATGATTTTATTTTATTATTATATCTTTTATTTCCTTATTTATGTTAAAATTTTGAATGTTTGAGTTTAAATCTTGTATTATTTTTTCTTTGTGTTTGTAAATCTCACTTCATATATACTTTGGGAACGGTCTTACAAAAATTATATTATTTTTCATTTTTATGTTTACTTTGAATTTTCAGTCAAAAAACTTTTGTATTGTGCTTTGTGCCATATATCATATGCTCAATTGGGTCATATTTTTTTTTGATAAATTTTCTTTAAGTTTTTCTTTGAAGTCTATCATTTTTTATTTTAAATTAAGAAAATTAAATCTAATTGCCAAAAAAGCTTTTTTTGCTTTGGATTTATTTTTAAATAATTTATGTAATTTTGATCCAAAATCAAGTAATAATTGTTTGTATTATTACTGTTATGTTGAAAAATTTTCTTTGATTAGGTGTTGCGATTATTTTTCTATACATAATTATAAGTATTGCATCATTTTCAATTTATTTTTTTATATAGATCTTTACATGTTGTATTATATTAATAATATTTACTGTTTTTTTGATTTATTTTGTTTATATTTAACAAAACAAAAAGTACCAATCCATGATCAAAGTAAAAGTGGAACAAGATACCAAATATTTTGAGTGAAATTTAAAATCCCAAAAGCCAAAAGAAAATATATTGCTGCCGAAGAATTTGCTGCTGCAACAGGTTTAAGTTCTATTACATCATAAGTATATTTAGTATACAATCCATCAACAATAGTATATCATAAAAATATCAGAAAAAATATAATCCAATTAATTTCAAAAAAGCTTGAAAACAAATTTTCTATCATATAGTTAATATTAAATTAATTAAATATCGTCTACTGAAAAAGATAGCCAAAAACAGATGAAAGTCAAGAATAAAGGATAAAACCACAAAAGGTAATCATACTAATCTCTTCAATTCATTTTTTATACAAATCATTTGTTTCATATTTTGCTTTATATCAAAGCAAATTTTTTCACTTGTTTTCCCTTGGAAACCAAGCTCTAAAAATAATATAACAATACTTCTTTCAAAAATATGCAGCATCCATTAAATCTCAATGACGAAAAATTATTGCTATTGTTATTGATTGAAGGCAATGATTACTGTGATGATTTTGAGATATTCCAACACAGATGTGTTTACAGCATATGAAAACAAATAACAACAAGATATCTTACAAGAAAACCAAAATTAGAACAGAACAAGCAGCTAAAAAATATAGCTGCTTGTATATGAGACCATCCTGAAGAAGATGTAAAACTTGCTTTGACCGTATGGCAAGAGGAGAAAAAGAAAATGATTAAACGAAAAAATGAAAAATGAACACTGAAAACTGAAACTATGTACATGTAAGAACAAGGAAAGCTTACAATAGCATTGTTAGGAAATTACCTTATTGTTATACATTTGAGAAACGTCCTGAGTTATCAATATCAAAGACTAATAACTCATTAGAATCTATAAACTGACACCTAAAAACAAAACTATCAATACATAGATGATTAAGAGAAGATAGAAAAG
>CAYMVT010000111.1:0-1674 GCA_964394325.1 uncultured Candidatus Peribacteria bacterium
TGTTGAGTGATAAACCTGGAATTTCTAAGCTTGAACAATCAAGAAGAAGAAAAGACCTGACAAATTCTATTTATGTGACAGATGATGGAGCCTGTGATAGAAGAGTAAAAAATTGTTTTAAAAGTATATAACTAAATCAAAATATAAGTTAAATAGAATTTAATCAATAAAAACAATGAAATATCTGAAATCAAAATTAAGTTATTTTATCTGAGCTGCGCTTTATTATTTGTTTGGAAGTTTGTCTATGTGAAACTTCCCAGAAGGAGAGGTTGTCCCAATGTATGCACCAAGAGACCTAAAGCCTGATCCATCAATATTGGAAAAAATAATTTGATTTGTATCATCTTATATCTTTTGGCTGATATTATTACTGATAGCTTTTGTGGTATGAATTATAATTTATTTTAAAAAGAAAAAATCAAAAGCTACTGAAGAAAACGAATAAAAAAACTGTAATTAAATTATATAAATATCGTATAATAAGTATAATTTATATTGTAAATAAATAACAAAAACACAAAGACACCTGTCATAAAATATACTTGTAATATGTTTGAAAAAAAATATCATTAGGTGAAATAATAATATTACAAAACTGATTTAACTTTATAATCTAACAACTTATATCAATGAAAATGAAATTTATATCCATATTTGTAGCTATATGACTTTTTGTTAGTTTGTTTTTGGTACATCTTTTTGGATGATTGGACTCTTTGAAGGCAAGCTATTCAAACTATACTTTCCAAGATCCTGAGTTCAATCAAGCTTTGGAGTGGATGTATGAATATGATCTTACTCAGTATGAACAGGTACAATCTTTTATGCCAAAAGGATCACTTACCAGAGAACAAGCAGCAAGTTTTTTTAATGGATTTGCTGATACTTTGTGAATTGAGGCTGACGGATCAAACGATTGTGATTTTGATGATATTGAGGAAGCTGACGAAACACTTGTTGAGGATATACAAAAAGTTTGTGATCTTGGTATTATGCAATGAAGTAATAATATGTTTTACCCAAAAGCTAATATATCAAGGGCTGAATTTTTTACAGTAGCTGTAAGGTCTATAGACGGTCAGCATCCTGAAGATGTTGATCCATGGTGGACAGCTTATTTTGATAAAGCACAAGAATTTGGGCTTACTAATGAAACTAATGTTAATGTACAAGACAGAAACATTTTGAGATATGAAGCAGGTCTGGTTCTATTTAGAGCTGTTCAGGAAGAGGGAGTTTATGAGGTTGAACCACAAACTCAGACTATGACAATAGACTTTGAAGAAGGAATGGATCAAGAATCAGTGCTTGCAAATATTAGAACTTATCCCAAAGTAGAATATGATGCAAGCTGGGAGGATGACAAAACATTGAAACTTGAAATACTTGATGAGTTTAGCACAGAAGAAAGCTTATTAGTAAATATAGCTCAAGATGCTCAAACAAAGGCAGGAGAAAACCTTCCGGAGACTTTATCCAGAGAGTTCAGAATAGATGCTACTCCCAAAGTTGATTTTGTATCTCCTAAATGAGATATCCAAGATCCAAATCAAAATATAACTGTAAGATTTAGTTCTCCAATGGTGCCTTTGACTGCACTTGATGAACAACCAGAATGTCCTATAAACTTTGATCCTCAAGTAGAGTGAAAATGTACATGGATAACTACCA
>CAYMVT010000112.1:0-1665 GCA_964394325.1 uncultured Candidatus Peribacteria bacterium
TATAACTTTTCCCTATAAGTTTATCATACAAACCATTAGCAATAGTTGATTTTCAGGAAGCAGAAAGACCAGTAAGCAACAACACAAATCATTTTTTAGGTTTCATTTTCATTTAAATATTTTGTAAAATTTCTTCATGAAAACTTCAATTAGTTCATATAAGTCAATTTTCTAAATTACTGTTTTCTTGATTATATTTGATTGTATTTCAATATTTATCTGTAACTTTCCCTCCTGCTTCTTCTAAAATTATATGAGGAGCACAAGCATCCCATTGATTTGCTTTATTAGATAAGTTAATATAATTCCCTGCTTTTCACTCTGCAATTAGTGCAAGTTTTACTCATATACTTCCACAAGGAACATTTTCCAGTCATAATTTTTTTATTAATTCCAGTTCAGTATCTGAAGTATGATTTCTACTTGTAAGTATTTGTTTTCTCTCTTGATTTATTTGGATTTTTTTTGTATTTCAATCTTTCTGTAAATATGCTCATTTTCATTTTTCAGCAAAATATAATTTATCTTTGCTAGGTACATATACTAATCACAAAATAGGATTGTTTTGATAAACAAGTCATACCATTATTGAAAATTCTCAAGTTTTATTGATAAAATCTTTGGTCCCATCAATAGGATCTATTATCCATAAATATTCTTCATTTTTTCTGTTTTCATAGTTATCTTTGATTTCTTCTGAAAAAATTTTGATATTTGTTTCCTCTAAATATCAAATTAGGATTTTATTTGCCTTATTGTCTGCTTCAGTAAAAGGAGATTTATCATTTTTATATGCTATATTGTAATCTTTTTGATATATTTTCATAACTTCTTTTCATGCTTTTAATATACCTTTTTTTGCTATTTCTAGATTATTCATACAAACTAAGATTTTATTAAATAAACGAAGATTATTATAAAAAAAATATCTCAAAAATCAAACTTAACTAGCTATTTTTCTATTTTTGGGATTTTTTTAATATATATTTTAAAATAATTTTTATATCTTCCTTTTGGCATTGCCCCAAAAAGAAGCAAAAAAGTCTAGCCAAATTAAGAGCTTCTAAGTCAGTTTTTATAACTTATAGTGCTTTTGAATTGCTCCTCCCAAAAGAAGTTTGTGGCCCAGTCGCAATTCTGCATTGTGCAGTAGTTTCCAATAGTAAATTGCTTTTTTATCAGCTTTTATTAATTTGGCAGTTAAGACTTTCAAAACTATATTTTTACTCACTTTTAGAATATTTTTCATATTATTATGATCCCAATTTTGAAGAAAGAGCCATTAAATTATCATTAATTATTTATAACTTTTTCTTTGCTGTAAAAAATAAGTAATAAGATTTTTGTTAAAGGAACAACTACTACAAGTATTAATACAACATTTATCAACATCATTGTTCAAAATCATCTAAAAACATTAGTTCAAACAAGAAACAACAACAAAGCTATAAGTCAATTAGTTATATTACCGTCTCTAATAGCAGATAAACTTTTATAAAATCAGTCTTGAATTGATAAAACAATTCATTTTCCCGATTTTACTTCTTCTCTTATTCTTTCAAAAATTAAAACATTTGCATCTACTGCTATTCATATACTAAGTATAATAGCAGCTATTCAACTCAAAGATAATGCATAACCAATAATTTTTATGAAACCAAACAA
>CAYMVT010000113.1:0-1619 GCA_964394325.1 uncultured Candidatus Peribacteria bacterium
AACAACTATATTCAAAAAATAAGGAATTTTTTCTTTTAATTTAATTAGAGAGCAATTAAAAAGTATCAAACTTGCTCTCTAATTAATAACTACTTTTTGATTAAACATCTTTATTTTATCTCATAAACAAAAACAAAATGTCCAAACTACCTACAAAACTACAAACAAAAAAAGAGGATACAGAAACTCTCATAAATCTTTTACAAGATCAAAAAGACAAGCTGGGAGAAAATCATTTAATGTTTAGAAACCAACCAGATGTAATCAACCAGTTCAAGTATATGAAAGATGAAATTTTGGAATGAGCAGAAAATTTGGATATCAAAGACTCTCAAATCAGTAGTAGTAAACAAGAGCTTTGGAATACACTAATTGATTTCGTTAATATGCTCAAAAATTATTATATAATTAGAATAGAGTATGAAATTCCAGATTGGATGTATTTCAAACCTCAGACAAATAAAACAGGCAAGGAGTTTTTCACAGAGTTTTTTGATAAAATAGACAAGGAATTATCTCAAGATTTTAGAAATTGATTTGATGAGATTTCAAACATTAGTATACAGGAAGCAAAAAATAATTTTGAAGAATGGAAAAAACATCAAAAATGAAAAGATTGGAATATTTATATGGAAAAAAGAAGGAATTTATCTAGATTGAACAGTTATATCAGAATGGCTTTGATGATGACAGGTATGACCAGATTTGAGATAAAGGCTTGCCTAGATAAAAATAAATGATAATTTTTCATTACTTTTTGCCAAAGTTGATTTTTTACAAAAAAATTATGCTTTAAACACTTTACAGTAAGCTTATCTTAGATAGTGCAGAATTCAAAGATCAGCTTATCTAAGCAAAAAATCCTCCATAAACCAAAGCAATTCAAATGATAATATAAAAGACTCACCCTATAACTCAAAAATACTTACATTTCAACAAATATTTTGCAAATTTTGTCATACCTTTTGGGAATAGAGCTAATGCCAATCATTTTGCTATTCCAAGGTATCAAAATATTGTAATCAAAACATAAACAGACATTTCCCATAGATTGTGATTTACTATTATCAAAGCTCATATTACATAAGCAAATAAAGCTCATATATATGTAGATAGAGGACTTTTTTCCATATCTTTGACAAGGTCCTTGTAGTTCATCTGTCCTGAAATCAAACTAATACCTACCACCAAAGCTATTGGTCATATAATCTGAGCTAATAATACTGAATTTTCCATTTTGATTTGATTTAGTAATAAAAACAATATTGAACTAACTTGTTGATAGTATTTTTTTGTGAAAAATCAATAGAAGTTTTTGTGCTTTTCGGTTTAGATTGTATTTTGGATATTTTTGAATAAAAACTATAATATATCCTGTTATAAAATCAAAAAAATATTCGTATTAATATATAGTGTGCACTGAAAAAATATTAAAAATGCACACTATATCATAAACTGGAAAAGTTCCTTATTATTAAAACATAGTTGTTTACAGTGCTATATTTTTTTAGTGGCTGCTGGCGCTGTGCAAAAATATGGAAATTAAGACTTTTTCAGCAGACACTATACAAATTTATAACTTAAAATTACACAAAATGAAAAAACTATTACTTATAATT
>CAYMVT010000114.1:0-1583 GCA_964394325.1 uncultured Candidatus Peribacteria bacterium
CAGTTCTTTGGATGATATTTCGTATAATATATGAGATGATTTTGATAAAGAAGAAATAAACTCTGATTACAAAAAACAAATAATAAATCATTTGTTACAACATTTGGATGAAAAATACAGACAAGTTATAATATTATATTATTTTGAACAAAAGTGATATGATGAGATATGATATATATTATCTATGACAAAAGGTGCTGTAGGGACTAATTTGAACAGAGCTAGAAACAAGCTAAAAAAAATAATTCAAAAAGATCCTTCTTTGCAAGATGCATTAGAGTTTGATATTTAGTATGATTAAGATAAGTTGTGATGAAAAAATTTAAACTTTCTGATTTGTTCTCTCCACAAAATTACATATCAGATAAATTGTCTGAACAAGCAAAACAAAATATCTTGAATCAGACAGTTTACAAAAAGACAAGTATTTTTAGTAGATTCAAAAGATACTATGTATTACCTGTTAGTATGATAATTGTTTTTGTGTTTGTGTGATTTTTGTATTTTAATTTGGATGATCCGAGATCATTGGATATGCCAGATACACACGACAAATCATCAGTAGATGATATGTGAACAAGAACTTTTGATATGGATGAACAAGATGTACAAGAGGAAGAAACTGAAGATGTTGAATCTTTGGATTTTCAGCAAGATGAGAAAGTAGAAACACAACAACAAGAACAGCCTGAGGTATCAACATTTGAAATGGAGGAGAGTAGAATATCAACAGAGGCTGATAGTTATGCTGTCCCATGAATGGCCAAAAAAGAGTATCCTGGCTATTTTCCTGGTAAAATTATTTTTGCAGATAAATGAACTTTTACTACAGATAGGGTTTTGATTTTTGTATGATTGGTTTTGATAAATATAGCAATCATTTATTTTCTTATAAGAAAAACTTCCATAACATCTAAATTGCATTTATTTTTGTTGATTTTGGCTTTTGTTGCAGACTTGTTTATATTTTACTGGTTGGTCTTCATATTTTTCTAAAACGGTAAATCTTCATCTTCTCATTCTTCTTGTTTATTTTGATTTTGTGCATTTCCAGTGTTTTGATTATTTCATGGGTTATAAATTTCCATATACCAATTTCATTTGCTGGATTTTTTGAGACTAACATTTGCCCATCATTTATCGTTGAAAACTAGTTTGTTCAAATCATCTTTACTGATACCAATGCTATACATAGTTCAGTATTCATTTGTCATTTCTTTGACATTTCCAAAAAAAACTTTTTCTGCCATGTAATTTTTTATTTAATAAAATAAAAGATCTTTTGTATATATAAAGATTTGTAAAATAAATTCAAATGGATTTTGCCTGATTTTTTTGTAAAAATAAGCACCCGGAAATTCCGAGTGCTTGATTGGATAGATTTGTCAGGATCCGCCACAGCAGTTCGCAACAGGCCTAAGTAACCACTTTCTTTTTGCAACCATACCTGATCACCTCCTTTTTTTGTTTCTATATAGTGTGCACTGAAAAAATATTAAAAATGCACACTATATAGTAAAATTGAAAGGTTCCTTATTTTTCAAATTAAGTTGTTCACAGTGTTTTAGTCTTTTTAGTGGCTG
>CAYMVT010000115.1:0-1573 GCA_964394325.1 uncultured Candidatus Peribacteria bacterium
GGCAGAATTGAAGCAAGAAGATGACTTGTATTATTTGCAAGATAAAAACTTTAAATTTTACAAAAAATGATTATAACAAATAAGATTTAATAATAAAAAAAAACAAATGCAAAAAACATTACTTATCACTTGATGACTTTGATATATATGATCCCACGGGGTAATAGAGTTTGTAAAAGCTGGATATGAAATAGTGATAATAGACAACTTATCAAACTCAAAACTATCAGTGCTTGATAATATACAAAAAATCATAAACTATAAACCAATTTTTTATCAAATAGATTTGCTTGATAAAGATTGACTTGAAGAAGTTTTTATAAAACATAAATTTGATGGAGTTGTGCATTTTGCAGGACTCAAAGCTGTAGGAGAAAGTTGTGAAAATGTTTGACTATATCACACAAACAATATCGTATGAAGTATAAATCTTTTTGAAACAATGGAAAAATACTCAGTAAGAAAAATTATTTTTTCTTCATCAGCTACTGTATATAAGGTAAAAGATAAAATTGATAGTTGATTGAAAGAAATCGATCCAACATGAGATACCACCAATCCATACGGTACTACCAAATTTGCAATAGAACAATTACTCAAAGATTATGCAAATCATAAATCTTGGCAAGTGGTAAATTTGAGATATTTTAATCCTATTTGAGCTCATGAAAGTTGATTTTTGTGAGAAGATCCAAATGGTATTCCAAATAATTTGTTGCCATATATTATGAAAGTAGCAGTTTGAGAATTGAGTGAAGTATGAGTTTTTGGAAATGATTATAAAACCATAGACTGAACAGGTGTGAGAGATTATATAGATGTAGTTGATTTGGTAGTATGACATCTAAAAGCTTGGGAGTTAGTTGAAAGATGAATGGAACAACAAACCCGGGCTTATAAACAAAAAAACATTGAAACAAAGCCCGGGCTTTGCGGATTTTTTGAAAGTTTTAATTTATGAGTATGAAAGTGAGTTTCTGTGCTTGAAATGATAGATATTGCAAGTGATGTTGTATGAAATAAAATTCCATATACTATAAAGCCCAGAAGAGATTGAGATTTGGATATAGTATATAGTGATCCGAGTAAAGCAAATGAAGTTTTGAATTGGAAAGCTCAAAGCTCTATTAGGCAAAGTATTGAGAATAGTTGGAAGTTTTATAATAAGTAAAGTAATGAAAATAACTTTCCATGACGAATCTTTAAGTAAAAAATTAATTTAACTTTTAATTATAACTCCCATGACAACAAAAGAGTACTACATAAAATACTTACTTGATGATTATTTTTATGAACAAGCAGAATTGAAACAAGAAAACAATTTGTATTATTTGCAAGATAAAAACTGAAAACATTTTGAAAAAGATTGTGATAATTTGGAAGAATATCAAGATTTTTTGAGAAGCAAAGAACCTGATGTGATAATGCAAGATAAAAGTTAAAAGATTAAAGTTGAAAGACTAAATAACCTTTCCCTTTTAACCTTAACCTTTTAATCTATTCTCCCCCCCCCTGTGAAATAGCTTCGCTCCGCCTTGCAGGATTTCACTGGGTAAACCTTTTACCTTTTACC
>CAYMVT010000116.1:0-1532 GCA_964394325.1 uncultured Candidatus Peribacteria bacterium
AATATCTCTACAAAAATCATATTCTGTTTCTTCTAATTCAGTCATTTGTATCACATTACCTAAATAATCGTTTAAATCAGACATGCTTATACTTCATTCTCTTTCGAGTATTTGTTGCATTCATTCATTGATTTCTTGCTGTTGTGCATGTATTTCAATAACATCAAATTCATATCAATAAGAATTTTCAAACAATATTTCTACTGTAAGTTGCCTTTGTTCATCTTCATTTATTAAGACAGCTAGATTTCATTCAGCAAAAATCTTGTTATCTCAATCTCTTTGTCTATCTGTAATTGAGAATCTATTATAATCTTCTATAAACTCATCAAACATAGATCTAATTCATCTTGATGGGGACTGAGTTGGAGATGAATGTTCTTTATCATCTAAAAAGGATAAAATTTGTTCATTTTCAATTCATTTGTATCAATGAATGATAGAGTCTCCATGAATTTCTCCAAGTCTGTTCTCAATACGTTCTAAGGTTCATTCGTTTCATTGCATTATACTGGAGCTTCATTTTATATCATTTTCAATAAATTGTTCTAAGTATTTTTTATTAAAATAATATGCAATATTTTTGTATTTATCATTTAATTTATCTTCTTGTAAAAGATTGTGCAGGAAGGATACATAGCTGCTTATAAGTCTTATGCTTGTATTGTTGTCTATGATTTTTTTGTGTAAACTCAAAAGTTTTGTATTGTTAATTATATCATTTTCATATGTTTTGGAACTAGGCGTTCAATCAAGGTCGTTTAATAGTTCGTTGTATTCGTTATTTAATTTAATTTTTTCTTGTAAATCTTGTGAACAGTTACTGATAATAGAATCAAAATGATCTATATATGTGCTTTGTTTCTTAATTGTTTTATTGATTCAGTTACACATATTTGATACTTGTTCATTGTTTAAGTTATCTATTATGTCTTTAAATTCATCAATATTATCGTATATATCATACAAATAAAAGTTGTTTAAGAAGTTTTTTATATTTTGTTGACAAAACATATTTCATGCTCTTTTTCAAAAGAGGCAGTTTAATCAAAAGTAGTCAATCAATCAGTTTTGAAGGTTTTTAACAGAAGGTGACTGGGGATTTTTGAAGTCTCCGGATGTAGTAGTAGAATATATATTACCATCTAAAAATTGTATCATTTTCTCGGTATTTGAAAAATCGTTTTCAGCTAAGCTATTTAACTTAGTTATTTGATCTTTAGGTATACTGGTTTTGATAGGGAAAGAGAATCAATTAGAGGATATTATGTTATTTTTGGATAAAATGTTTCAGTCATTTTGATAAATGTGTCATCATAAAACTTGTATATCCAATTCTTGAAATTGAAAATCGTTTGATATATATAAATTATGTGCAACATATCAATTCTCAGATTCTTTTTTACCTTGAATGTCAGTGTCTTTTCAACTAGAGATATACTCAAAATCAAAATCATTTCAATCTAAGTCGGCAAAAACAACAAATGTGCTACTAATTAAAAATGTTAATAAATATATTCAAGGTTTAAACA